>JAUNPT010000114.1:0-5690 GCA_030536565.1 Eubacteriales bacterium
TTGATAATCATTTAATAAAATCTGATTAGGATTGCTTATATATAATACCATTCCTAAGAATACCGGTATGCTGACAGCTATTACAATTCCTATTATTTTATAGCTTAGTCCTGCACAGTAAATTATAGTTAACAGTATTAACACTATTACAATAGTCGATGAGAGAGAAGGCTGATTCAATATCAACAGCAGAGGCACAGCACACAACGCTGCAAGCGCCACAAGGAACTTCCATGTGTTTAGCTTTTCTTTGTATACTGATATCAGTTTAGATATAAATACAATAAGAATAACTTTGCTTAACTCTGAGGGCTGTATCTGTACCGGGCCTAAATCGAGCCATCTTTGTGCATTATTAACAGTCTTTCCAAATAATTCAACAGCTAAAAGCAGCCCTATACAGCCAATATAACCAAGCCAGTAAAACTTCATTATCCAATTATAGTCCACAAATGAAATAAATACCATAACAGCAAGCGACATACAAAATCCAAAACACTGTTTTAATGTAAAGCTTGAATCAGCACTATTAATAATTGCTATCCCAAATATTGTCGAAACTATTACAAGCACTACTAATCTGAAATTGTATGACCGCAGCTGATATTTTTTAAACATAATTATAATAACTCCTTATTAATCACTGTTTCTCATATCCTTAATTGGAATATTTGCAAACAGTGCAGGTACTGAACCATTTTTGTTTTCTGATTCAGTAGATGTAATCTGAATGTCAAGACCTTCAGCATCTATTTCCATATATTTTGATATAACATTTATTATATCATTTTTTATCATTTCCATTATTTCTGGAGAGCAGTTTGCTCTATCAGATACCAACAATAGTTTCAATCTATCCTTTGCAACATCGCTGGAGCCCTTTTTCTTAAATAAATCCAATAAGCTCATTTCTCTACGCCTCCCTGGCCGTTAATCACCTTTTATCACTCTTGAATAATGAAGAAAGCTTCTTAAAGAATCCTCCCTTTCCATTTAAATCAAGAAATTCCACTTCTTCTCCTGTAATTCTTCGGCATATATTCATATATGCCTGTCCTGCCATTGTATCATCACCTACCAATGGCTGACCTTTATTAGTAGCAACTACAATATTTTCATCATCTGGAACTGCACCGATTACATTAAGCTGTAAAATATCGTTCACATCTGAAATTGACATCATCTCGCCTCTGTTAACCATATCCATACGGATTCTGTTAACAATAAGATCCTCATGATCCTTTAAACCATGTGCATCTAACAAGCCTACGATTCTATCAGCATCTCTGATTGCTGAAACCTCTGGTGTTGTTACAACCAAAGCTCTGTCTGCACCTGCAATTGCATTCTGAAAGCCCTGCTCGATACCGGCTGGGCAGTCAAGAATGATATAGTCGAAATTATCTGGATCATTCTTGATTTCATCAATCACTTTAATCATCTGCTCTGGTGTAATTGCAGACTTGTCCCTTGTCTGTGCTGTTGGAAGCAGATAAAGCTCTGGGCATCTTTTGTCTGTTATCATAGCCTGCTTTAATCTGCAGTTGCCCTCCACTACATCAACCAGATTATACACAATACGGTTTTCAAGTCCTAATACAACATCCAGATTACGAAGACCTGTATCCGTATCAATCATAACTACTTTCTTTCCAAGCTTTGCAAGACCTGTACCAATATTCGCAGTTGTTGTTGTCTTACCTACGCCGCCTTTTCCTGACGTAACAACTATTACTTCACTCATTTCTTTTCCTCCCGAAACTTTTATGCTTTTTTAATTTAAAGCAATATAATAATTATGCGAAATTTTAACAAATAAATCAACTTATTTTTTGATTAAATTGTTAATTCATTGAGAACTTCCTGCAAAAGCTCATCAATATAAATGCTTCCATCGCCTACATATGCAATTTTAGGCTGTACGCTCTTATTCTTCGTTCTTTTATGTGAGGCAGTATCCGCACTTCTTGCAATCACATCCGCAATCTTAATCTGCATTGGATTCATTTCCAGAGCAACTACAAAAGCATTTTCATTTCCATCAGCGCCTGCATACACATTTCCCCTAAGGCTCCCAAGAATAATCACATTTCCTTTAGAAATTACTTTTGCCCCAGGATTCACATCACCCAAAACAACAACGCTGCTTTGGGATTCAAAAAGCTGTCCTGACCTTAATGTTCCCTTGCAAAATGCTGTGGACATACTTTCATCATCTCCGTTTGTGCCGGAAACTGCTGTATATCCATTGTTCTCCTGTTGTTGTTTCATTTCCCCAGAAGGCTGTTCATCAAGAACTGACCTTACCGCTTCTTCATATACAGCATCTTTTTTGGAATCATTTTCTATAACGCAGACTATTCTAAGCTTAGAAACTTCTGAAATTATATTTAGAATTTCTTTTTCTTCCTCCTGCGTAACATTTCTTCCTTCAAAAGAAATTGCCATATCAGCACTGCCAAAGAACTTGGAGGCACCTGCGAACTTATCCCTTATGCTTTCCTTCAACTGTCCAAATTCCATGGTCTCGTCTAAAACAACCGAAATCCCATGTTTATTTCCCTTTATAACTACCGCATTATCCAACCTTATCACCTCATATCTAATAAATTTACTCTAAGCCATAATATATCTTATAAATGTCAGCTGTCAACTCCATTGATGTTCCGGAACCATATCCATGCTGAATTGCAACTGCTGTACAAATCTCAGGATTATCATACGGTGCGTAGCTTATAAGCAGTGAATGGTCTGATTCCGTTGTGCGCTCCTGGGCTGTACCAGACTTAGCCGCAATCTTAAGATTAAGAGACGAAAGCTGCGAATATGTCGCCGCCGCCATTCTCATGCCATTATGGACTGCATTCCATACAGAGCCCCCAAGCTCAATCTGACTATATGCAACATCATTATCCACCAAAACATTACCGTCATTATCTGTAATCTTGCTTACAAGGCTGAAATCATATCTTTTACCTGATGTGGCAAGCGTTGTCACATATCTTGCAAGATTAAGTGTTGAAAACCTGTTATTTCCCTGTCCAATAGCAGTATGCACTGCATTTGTATTTGAGGCCTGTGGAGCCGCTTCATCAATTTCTATGCCAGATTTCGTCGCAAGTCCTAATTCTTCAGCATACTTTTGCATAACTGAGGTTGCATACGAACTGTCATAAGTCCCGTTTTTACTAAATGCCATATTATAACCCACGTTATAAAAGAAGACATTACATGAATCCCTTATAGCTGTCTCAACTGTCTCAGAACCATGGCCGCTTAAAAGCCAGCAGTTGGGACTAGGCGTAATTTTTGTAAATGTACCTGAGCATGAAAATGCAGTACCTGGTGTAATTATCCCTGTGTCTAACGCTGCAATAGCTGTACATGGCTTATATGTGGAACCTGGTGCAGTACCCGACTGTGTCGCAATATTTAGCAGCGGCTGTGATTTATCATTATTCATTTTATTATAATACTCTGCGTCCACTGTACCTGACATTTGGTTATTATCATAACCGGGATAAGAAACCAATGCAAGAATCTCTCCTGTATCCGGCTGCGTCACAACTGCCGAGCCGGAGCATGGCTGCAGCGCCAGCTGTGCAGGTGTAATCTTTTTGGTCTGTATCGCATTATATATAAATGAGTATGCACTTACAGCTCCCGTACTTAATGCCCCATACTGCGAATCCTCAGCATAC
Source organism: Eubacteriales bacterium (assembly GCA_030536565.1). Lineage (GTDB taxonomy): Bacteria > Bacillota > Clostridia > Lachnospirales > Lachnospiraceae > Lachnospira. The sequence continues at coordinate 3,702 of JAUNPT010000114.1, forward strand.
ATATCAAGCACTCCCTGCTCATATAAAAGCATACATACCTGACGTCCGGAAATCTGTCCTGCAGTAATCATATATTTATACATCTTTTTGTAAAATGACGTATCCGAGCTTAAAGCCTTAAGTATATATTCCACCAGCGCATCGTAAGACTCAGAAAGGCTTGTATACTGTTGTTGTGTAAGTGTTGACATATCTATCCAGTTCTTAGATATACCATAAGTCAGAAGCTCCTTAAGACTTGTATTATTGTCATTATTCCAGTCCTTGTAAACCTCATCTTTCTCATCTACATTATTCATGTTGATAATTGAATGATTTTTCAGCAAATCGTTATAAATATACCATATATACAGCTGCTGTTCTTCCGTAAGCCTTCCATAGGCTGTTCCATCTCCTGAAAGCTCGCCCGAAAGCCATTCCATGGTTGATGCCTGCTTATCCAGAAATGCACTGTACACAGCTGCTTCAGTATCTGTAGACTGCTTTGCAACCTCCTTAAGTGAAATAATATTATTATCAATCAAGGCAAAATACACTTCTGAGGACAAAATGTAAATATCCTTTACATCACCATTCGATTTATACGTATATTTCGTTGTTCCATCTGTCATATTGCTGGTAATAATAGAAACCAGCTCATCTTCAATTGCATTATATATTTTTTCCTGAAGCTTTACATCAATAGTAAGATATACATCATTTCCTGCCGATGAATCTGTCTGGTCAACAACCTCTGTTATTCTTCCAAACGTATCAAGATAAACCGTCTTAGAGCCTTTATTCCCCGAAAGCTCTGCCTCAAGTGCTTTTTCTATTCCTGTTTTTCCCACAACATCATTGTTCTCATAGGTTTTACCGCCCCCGGCATTATAATCTGCAAGCTCTGATGTTGAAATAGTTCCCGTATAGCCTAAAATATGTGCACAATAAATACTGTTTACATATCTCCTGATATATTGTTCTTCAACTGTAACTCCTACAAGTTCATCAGAATTTTCCAGAATAGCTGCAACAGTTTCATCGCATACCTCATTTGATATTGTAAATGTCATATAACGGTTATAAGAATTTGCAGCCATATATCTTCTCAGATTAACTATTTCAAGTGCATGTGCAATTGAGAAGGCGTTTAAATCCACCTCATATGTACTGCACAATTTCTTGAAAAGCTGCTCTGCACTTACTGCCTTTTGTTCATCTGTAAGGTCATTTGTACTTAACACACCATAGGTATCAGCAATAAACCTGTAAAGTGAATAATCTTCAACTGTATATGAATACATTCCATCCTCATACACAATAGGCAAATCGTTTGTAAACTTATCTCCCTTAGATTCGATTATACTTAGTGTCTTATCTATTGCATTATTAATTGTTTCATTCTTAACCTGATAGGCATCTTTATCACCAGTTCCCGTATATGTCCCACTGTCGCTTATCTTAACTGCAAACGCCAAATCATTATAAGCCAAAAGCACACCATTTCTATCAAAAATAAGTCCCCTTGTAGCAGTAACACCCAATTCTCTTTTAATTGAATCTGTTAATGATGCCGAATAATTTTCGCCATTAACAATCTGCAGCGAAAAAAGTCTGTTAATCAATATCGTTACCATCGCAACAAAAATCAGCGCTAAAGGCAAAATTCTTGATTTTAACAGACTAAATACATAATCAATTATCTCTCTCATATATTTTTTTCATACTCCTTCTGCTTCTGACAATATCAAGCCTCCTGCTTATAAAAAGTATTGGTTTATAGACAAGAATAAATATTATCAGTGTATATACAACCTCTGGCAGAATGAACCTTGACATGAAAAAGCCAGCATTCAACCGGTTATGAAGCAGGAAATTACCAACATACGATAAAAATGCAAATACAAAGTCCGCAATCAATACCATTGACATAGGAATAAGTATTTCATTCTCCTCATATTTCTGATAAAAAAAGCCTTGTATATTTGGTGCGTATTCCCAAATCCGCTA
>JAUNPT010000114.1:5700-7258 GCA_030536565.1 Eubacteriales bacterium
ATGTATATATAAACCAGTGATGAAAAGCCAAAAAGCCCTGAAAAGAAAATATCATACATTACTCCTGCAAAAAAGCCAACAAACATACCTTCATTCTTTCCATTAAAGAAACCAAAAAGCACTGGCAGAATAATAAGGAAATTGGGTACTATATCTGCAATTGCTATAACTCTGCCCAAGGATACCTGCAGCAGATAAAATATCAATATTAGTAATAATTCTCCAGCTTTTCGTCTCAATTAAACTGCCTCCCAACCTTTGCTACTGATTCTTTTTCTGTGTAATAATTAGTACTTCCTGAAGATTTGAGAAATCTACTGCCGGGATAAGATAACCTGACTGCGTAAGGTTATTGGAATCCATTTCTACATCCTTGACATAACCTATCAGAATGCCCTCTAAGTATTTGTCACTTATATTAGATGTAACAACCTTATCTCCATTTCTCACAACAACATTATTCTTCAAATACTGCAAATGAATCCAGCCGCTGTCCATAAGCTCAATGTCTCCCTTTACAATACAGGTATCATTGGAGTCAATAAGCATTGCGCTGACCTGGCTGCTGTCCTCTGTAATAGTCTTAACAATAGAATAGTTAGAACCTGTCTCTGATATAATCCCTACTAAACCACCGCTCGCAATTACATTCATATCCACTTCAATTCCATCATCAGTTCCCTTGTCAATTTTAAAAGATGAAGACCAGTTATCTGTTGTAATTCCTATAACCCTCGCTCCTACTTTGCTGTATCCTGCGTATTTCTGGTCAAGCCCGTATAGCTGACGCAGTCTGTCCAGTTCATAAGTATCCTGCTTTAACTGATTATTTTCCTCTGTAAGGCCATCAACCTGACTCTTAAGCTTTTTATTCTCATCAAGTACAACACCAATCTGCTGAAGTGTATCATACTTTTCAGACAGCCACATACCTATATTATTCATGCCCTTCTGTAAAGGAACAACTACTACTGAAACAGCATTCCTAAATGGCGCTGTCAGTTTATCCGTAAAGAAACTGGTTCCTATAAACAGAAAACAAAGGGCAGTAAGTGCGATGAGAATATACTTGGAATCTATAAAAGAAGATAATTTTTTTCTCATATCAATCTCCATATTACTATATATTAATCATAACTTCTGTCCTGCGGCGTATATGCTACACTTGCAAATTCCGGATTATTCACAACTCCCATAAGACCCCTGACAACGCTTTCAGACGGATTTTCAACAATATTAACACATAGATTTGTCTCCTGAGTTATAAACTTCTCAAGATTACTTATCTGTGATGTACCTCCTGATACATAGATACCATTCTTAATAATATCTGCAGCAAGTTCAGGCGGTGTTCTTTCTAAAATCATTTTTATAGCATCCATAATAGAATGCAGTGGATCTACTATTGCCTGATATACCACATCAGAAGAAATATCAACGCTTACGGGAAGTCCTGATAACACATTACGTCCAAATCCTGCTGTAAAACTTTCTTCAGTTTTAACTGCACTTCCTATTTCTTTTTTCAAATCGGTTGGCGTAACCTGCATTTTCTCCA
>JAUNPT010000115.1 GCA_030536565.1 Eubacteriales bacterium
CATACTCTTTAGAATTAAATGTTGTATACTTGGTATCACTGCTGCCTTCAATCTTATAATCCGTTATATATCTTTTAACAGAACGATATGAATCCACATCTTCCTGCAATGCATTCAGAAACTCCTCCTCTGTCTGCTTTCCCTTAAGTTCATCATCAAAAATAATTCTTGCTTGTTTTCCCAGCTCCCGTACCTTCTCATTACTTGTATCAGCATCATAATATGCTTTGGTAATCCTTGCATATAAAGTTACAATTTCCTTAGGCGACTCCGGGTAGTTTTCTTCTATATCTCTTGTCGTAAGAGCAGCCAGCTCTGTATTATTAGCTGCCCGCTGTGTAGCATCCTGCGGTAAAGTCCTATTAGCAAGATAATAATAATATCCAAGTGCAGCTGCCGCTAAAATAGAAATCACTAAAATATTTTTTAAATTTTTCTTCACAACCGCACCTCCTTAACCCAGTTCACTAATCCTCAAACTTTAACTCAATACTCTGTCCATCAACAGCTGCACACACATTAGAATAAATTCCCTTTATACTATCCACATAATCTCTTGGTCTGACTAACGAAGGACTGTAATGTGTCAGCCACATCTGCCCTACAGAGGCCTCTCTTGCAATATTGGCTGCCTCAGCAAAAGTCATATGTTTATATTCTTTAGCTTTATTCTCCTTGCCGCTTTCTCCATACATGCCCTCACAAATAAATAAATCTGAGCACTTTGCATTATCAGTTATAGATTTCACCGGCCTTGAATCAGTACAATAAGTTACCTTCAGTCCCTTTCTTGGTTCACCCATAACCATATCGGGTGTAAATACAGTACCATTAATTTCAACCTCTGCTCCATGCTGAAGCTTATTCCACATATTACATGGGATTGCTAAAGACTTAGCCTTTTGGACATCAAACTTTCCAATTCGCGGAATATTTATAGAATACCCATAACAGGTGACTGCATGATTTACCCTGAATGCATCTATTTCATAACCATTAATTGATATATGCTCCTGCTGCTCTGACAGTTCAATCATTCTGATTTCAAATGGAAGCTCAGGCGCAATCACTCTCAGTGCTGAAACCACCCGGTTAAGCCCCTTTGGGCCAATAAGAGTAATCGGTTCCTTTCTATCTGAGTTTCCAATTGTAAGAAGAAGCCCCGGTAAACCACTTATATGGTCTGCGTGATAATGAGTAAAACAGATTATATCTATAGGATTAAAGCTCCAGCCTTTTTCCTTAATTGCAATCTGTGTTCCCTCTCCGCAATCAATCAAAAGACTGCTTCCATTATACCTTGCCATCATAGATGTAAGCCATCTTCCTGGAAGCGGCATCATCCCACTGGTTCCTAACAAACAAATATCTAACATAAATACCTACCAAATTCTTAAAACACTGTATCAATTAACTTTTTTAATAATTATACACCATATAAATAATATAATCTAGCTAAACATACATCTTAGACATAACAACTGCATTTTCTACTGGACGTTCATAAAAATTCCTGCGAAGCCCGATATCTTTGTAACCCATTTTCTCGTAAAGATGTCTTGCTGCCACATTGCTTTCACGCACTTCCAGAAAAAAAGTTTCTACATCTTTTTCTCTGCCCGCCTTTTCCATGGCTTCCATAAGCAGTATTCCCACACCGCACCGGCGAAATTCCTCTGCCACTGCCATATTAGTAATATTACCCTCTCCCAGAACAGTCCAAAGTCCGCAATATCCAGCTATTATCCCATCAGCTTCCGCAACCAGATATATATTCTCCAGTGTTGTGCAGGCATCAGTAAAAGATTTTTCCGACCATGGAATCGAAAAAATATTCTTCTCAATTGCCGCAACCTTCGGCGTATCTTCCCTTTTCATTGGTCTAACTGTAAATATACGATTATTCATTGTTTTTCATCTTCTCACTTAATTCCCGCTCTGCCTGCGATGGCCTAAGATAATCAGGTCTTAATGCATCTGCACTAACCACGTCGCCCTGATTAATTCTTGAAATTGCTGCCATGGCAACTGATGCTGCTCTCTGCGTATTCATATGTGCTGGTGCAAAAAATGCCTTAACCTTGAGACTTTCCTTCAACATATCTCCTGCTGCTGCAATTCCGTCTCCGACGAAAAATACAGGAACTGCCATTTCATTTAACATATCAGCAAGTTCTTCATAAGAAATAAGGCATTGATTTTTAACTCTCTTAAGATTTCCAGCCTCGTCAAATGTATACATTCCACAATACAAATGCCTTCTTTTAGCATCCATAATAGAACATACAAGCTTATCTGTGCCATACAGATTATATGCCAGTGCCTCAAGTGTCGGAACCGCTACCATATCCTTTCCTGTTGCAAGAGCCATTCCCTTGCCTGTTGCCGCTCCTATCCTTAAACCTGTAAATGAGCCTGGGCCTACAGAAACCGCATAATAATCAATAGTATTCACGTCTGTTTCCGTCATCTTACATATTTCATCGATCATAGGAAGGAGCGTCTGTGAATGCGTCTTCTTATAATTAATAGTATATTCTGCTGTGAGAATATCCTCAGTCATTATAGCGACTGATGCTGTCACTGCTGAACTTTCAATTGCCAATAGCTTCATACTGTCCCTCCATTTCAGACTTAGATGTATCCACTGTAATACTGCGATAATCAAATCCTTTTTCAAGATTTTTGCTTATGGTTATATATACCGTATTATCTGGAAGCAGCTCCTTAATTAAGTTGCCCCATTCCACAAGGCACACTCCATCAGAGAAGAAGTATTCCTCATAACCTATTTCGTCCATTTCAGACACATCACCAATTCTGTACACATCAAAATGATACAGCGGTATTCTGCCCTCCGTATATTCCTGCACTATAGTAAATGTCGGACTGCTTATTGGCTCAGTAATATCAAGTCCCTTTGCAAAGCCCTGTGTAAACACTGTTTTACCAACACCCAAATCGCCCTCTAAGCAAAAAATCTGTCCAGCCTTGGCCGACCTTCCCATATCAAATCCTGCTTTAAATGTTTCATCAGCTTTAAATGTTTCTATATTAAGTGGATACTCTGTTTCTTTCATATTCTCTATCTATTCCTTTCAACAGCCCTGTTAACCTTATCCATATTAACCTTTACCTGAAAAGGCTTCAGCTTTTTTCCTGCTATCTGGACAAACCTTTCTGTCTGGGCTCCCATATCCTTTATAGGAATAATATTTGCACGGACAGCTGTAAGATACATTACCATAGATTTTCCCGTAAACTTAATCTTAAATATATCCTCCCACAGCAAATCCTCAGTAATATCGCCCTGTTTAAGCACAATCTTATCCTCTGTCACTATATATTTCACAGGCTCTTTAAGTGCCTGAACTGTCTTCATCTGCTGCTTAACCTTCAGCTTCATGCTTATTGGCGTATATACAGTAAACATAAAACCAAAAAGAAGCATCATAAGCTTATAGGAAATATTTACGCTGTCATTCGTTACAGTCAGCGCAAATATAATCAAAGCAATAATTCCAAATACCAGCCCTGCAATTCCGCTAAAGCTGTGATAATTATGATAAATTTTGAAATCCATCAAATCCTTTTCCCTGACGCAGCTTTCAAACTCCACTTTCATCTGCTCATTTTCCTTCATAATAATCCTCATTTCTGAGCGGTCTGCCGCAAAAAAGCAAATAGCTATTTATTTTCGCTCAGAAACAAATAGCTTTGTAAATATGCAAAATCATCTCAACAGAATTAATGCATAAATTTAGCAAGTCCGCTTAAGTTAAGTCCTTCGTTTTTCTTCTTTTTCGGTCTGTTGTTTTTTTGCTGCTTATTTGCATTGTTCTTATTAAACTGCTTATTTGCAGCCTCCTTCTCATCAAGAATCATTGAAAGTCCAATTCTTGCCTTAGGAATATCTACATCAATAACCCTTACATCTACAATATCACCAACGCTGACAACATCTAGTGGATGCTCAACTCGTCTGTCCCTTCTCATCTGAGAAATATGCACAAGTCCGTCCTGGTGAACGCCAATATCAACAAATGCACCAAAATCAATTACATTGCGGACTGTTCCCTTTAAAATCATTCCCGGTGTCAAATCCTTCATATCAAGAACGTCTTTTCTTAAGATTGGCTTAGGCATCTCATCTCTAGGGTCTCTGCCTGGTTTTTCCAATTCCTTGATAATATCCTCCAGCGTAATCTCTCCAATACCCAGTTCTTTTGCAGTCTCAGAAATATCTAAAACCTTACTTCTAAGTCCAATAAGCTCTCCAGAGGTAATTGAATTAATATCATAACCCATAAGCTTTAAAAGCTTAGCTGCTGCATCATAGGTTTCGGGATGAACACTTGTGGCGTCAAGAGGATTATCTCCACCTGTAATTCTCATAAAGCCAGCACACTGCTCAAATGCCTTAGGCCCTAACTTGGCAACCTTTAACAGCTGTTTTCTGTTAGTAAATCTTCCATTATTTTCGCGGTAATCAACGATATTCTTTGCAACTGCCTTAGAAACACCTGAAATATATTCAAGAAGTGATGCTGATGCAGTATTTAAATCTACACCTACTTTATTAACACTGTCTTCAACTACACCAGTAAGTGTTTCTCCCAGCTTCTTCTGATTCATATCATGCTGATACTGTCCAACACCGATTGACTTAGGGTCAATCTTAACTAATTCTGCCAATGGGTCCTGAACTCGTCTTGCAATTGAAACTGCGCTTCTCTGTGCTACATCAAAATCTGGGAACTCCTCTGTAGCCAGCTTACTTGCTGAGTACACTGATGCTCCTGCCTCATTTGTAATAACGTAATCAACGCCTGTCATGTTCATCTCTTTAATCATATCTGCGATAATCTTTTCTGATTCTCTTGACGCAGTTCCGTTACCACAGGAAATCAAAGTAACACCATACTTATCAATAAGCTTCTTAACTGCTGCCTTAGACTCCTCAACCTTATTATGTGGTTCTGTTGGATAAATCACCTTAGTGTCAAGAACCTTACCAGTTGGGTCTACTACTGCAAGCTTGCAGCCTGTACGGAACGCAGGATCCCAGCCAAGAACAGTTTTTCCAGCAATTGGCGGCTGCAAAAGAAGCTGCTCCAGATTTTTACCAAATACTTTAATTGCTCCGCTTTCAGCATCTTCAGTCAGACTGCTTCTTACTTCTCTTTCAATGGCAGGTGCAATAAGTCTGTTATATGCGTCCTCTATTACCGTCTTTAAACTGTCTGTTGTATATGGATTATCACTGGTAATAATCTGTTTCTCAAGATATCTTAACACTCTGTCTACTGGCGCTTCTACCTTGACTGTAAGGAACTTCTCTGACTCACCTCTGTTAATTGCAAGTATTCTGTGTCCAGGAATTGTAGACAATGCTTCATTATAATCATAATAATTCTCGTATACAGATTCCGCTTTCTCGTCCTTAGCCGTTACTATAAGCTTTCCTTCCTTCATTGTAATATCACGGATATAGGTACGGTAATCCGCAACATCTGAAATCTGTTCTGCAATAATATCAAGGGCGCCTGCAACAGCTTCTTCGGCACTCTTTACTTCCCTGCCTTCTTCCTCGGAAATGTATTTTGCTGCCTCTACAGTTAAATCTGCTTCTGCATTCTGTGCCATAATATATTCAGCCAGTGGCTCAAGCCCTTTTTCCTTGGCAATAGTAGCACGTGTTCTTCTCTTTTGCTTATATGGTCTGTATAAATCTTCTACTAAAACCATGGTTTCAGCAGCCATAATCTGTACCTTTAATTCATCTGTCAGTTTCCCCTGTTCCTCTATACTTGAAAGAACCTGTGTCTTACGGTCTTCCAGATTTCTAAGATATCTAAGTCTCTCATCAAGATTACGAAGCTGTTCATCATCAAGTGAACCTGTAACTTCCTTTCTATATCGTGCAATGAATGGGATTGTGCACCCCTCATCAATCAGCTTAACTGCTGCATCAACCTGTGATGGTTTAATACCCAGTTCTTCTGCTATCTTCTTTGTTATCTCCATTATGTTTCTCCAATCCTGCTCACGTCATTTCCTAAGATGAGCATCCATTTAAACTGCACAACGCAGTTACTGAAATTATAGCAATGTCCGACAAGATTATCAAGTAGGCAAAAAACCAGCGCCTGCAATAATTGCTGGCGCTGGTTTTTAATCAATCATCTTTCTTTTCTTTATTCGCTACAAATGAATAATACATATTCCTTTTGTAGTCAAATATCCCATCTGCCTGTTCTGGCAACTGTTCAAATGTGCCTTTATCCACATCTAATTCCACCATCTTATTCTCCACAGTAAAATACAAACGATATGCTATTCCTTTATTACTATATCTCAATCCACCTCCCGGACTCTTTATTCCGCGCCCGCCTTGTCCAGCATATGTTTTTAGTTCGATATACTCCTCCGCCACCTTAGAATCCAAGTGTGCAGGCCCTTTATATCTTTTCGTAAATATGGTTACCAGATAATTTTTATATACGCCTCGTAGAATCAATAATAAAAAAATCCCAAAAACAATAAGGGTGCCAATTTCAACGCTTAATGGAAGCTGCATTCTCATAGATAGTCTTTCTGCTATTATTCCTGATAATACAAATCAACATACTCCAAATCAATATTGTTACCAACTCTCACAACTTCATCTGGGAGCTCGTCTCCAACTAGCCGTAATACCAACCCATTTTTTCTGCTTAATTCTTCTTATATGCAACTGACGTTAAATTCACAATTTCAAGCAGTTCATCAATCTTCTGACCAACCTTTTTCTTCTTTCCTACATTTTATATAATTGCATCACTTAATATGAAAATCACTAAAAAATACACTACCTAATTTAGAAATAAAACACGCACATATCATTACTGCATATGCTGCACATGATCTCATAACAAGAGACCAAATCATCCATTCTAAGATTGTTATTGAAGTTCCATATTGAATCGCGATTTCTTCCATAAATGGCAAACTAATAATTGGTGCATGAAGGAATGGTGCACCATATGCATCAATTAGAATTCCATATTCTATCCCATATACAACCACAATAATAACAGATGTTAAAATAAAACTGGCAATATATTTTCGTAGAGTAATCCATGTTCTTCCACGTGTACAACTATATATTATGGACTGCATT
>JAUNPT010000116.1 GCA_030536565.1 Eubacteriales bacterium
TAACAGATATGAAGGCTGATGCAGTTATGGTAGGTGATCGGAATAATGATATATTAGGAGCCAAAAACTGCCAGATAGAATCACTGGGAGTACGCTATGGCTTTGCAGAACCAGATGAGTTAGAAAATGCAGGTGCAGATTACATAATTGATTCCGTTGTTGAAATTGTTGCAGCAATTGAACAGATGTAATCATTAAAAGTATGGAAGGTAAGTTAAGAGGAAAGGACGGTAGCTGGAATGGTTACAGTAACATTAGGCAGTACAGGTATTACAGTTAACAAGAATGGTTTTGGGGCACTTCCTATTCAAAGAATCATTCATGAAAAGGCTGCAAATATTTTAATGAAGGCTTTTAATGCGGGAATAATATTTTTTGATACAGCAAGATTTTATTCTGACAGTGAGGAAAAGATTGGTGAGGCGTTATCATCAGTCAGAAGTCAGCTTTTTATTGCTACAAAAACTGCTGCACAGACAGCTGAAGCTTTCTGGAAGGATTTAGAAACAAGCCTTGGTCTGCTTAAAACAGATTACATTGATATATATCAGTTTCATAATCCTTCATTCTGTCCTAAACCAAAAGATGGCACAGGTCTTTATGAGGCTATGCTTCAGGCCAGGGAGCAGGGGAAAATCCGCCATATAGGTATTACTAACCATCGTTTAAATATTGCAAGGGAAGCTATAGAGTCAGGACTGTATGAGACGCTGCAGTTTCCGTTTAATTATCTGGCAACAGAGGAAGAACATGAACTGGTTAAAATGTGTAAGAAAAAGAATATGGGCTTTATTTCTATGAAGGCTTTGTCAGGTGGACTTATTACCAATTCAAAGGCTGCGTACGCATATCAGGCAGGATATGATAATGTACTTCCTATATGGGGAATCCAGCGGGAAAGTGAACTGGACGAGTTTATTGAATATATATCTAATCCTCCAGTCATGAATGATGAAATAAGAGCGGTTATTGAAAAAGATAAGAAGGAGCTTGCCGGAGGCTTTTGCAGGGGCTGTGGATACTGCATGCCAACCTGTCCTGCAAAGATTGAGATTAATAATTGTGCGAGAATGTCACTGCTTCTTAGACGTTCTCCGGCAGAGCTTCAGCTGACACCACAGGTTCAGGCTAAGATGAAAAAGATAGAGGACTGTATTCACTGTGGACAATGTACAGTGCACTGCCCATATGGACTTGACACGCCAAAGCTGCTTGAGGAGAATTACAGAGATTATCAGGAGGTTTTAGCTGGCAGAGTGAAGGTAAATTAATTAAATATGTTTAAAAATATCTGAGACAGCGGGTCAGCAGCAACAGATATACCATACTGGTGTTGACATGGTATAAATGATAATATATACTTAAAATATATTAGGAAAGGCGGTGCGAAGAATATGATTATTAGATAACTGGAACAATGAAACAGTTTTTTCGTTCAGTTATTTTATTCTCATATTCTATACTTTTTTATATTTGTATAAATTTATGTGCCCGTGTATTGGCTGGTTTTTATAATGTGCTCATATTAAGCTTTTATAAGGCTGGTAATTTAGGGGACATATTATATTTTTGTATAATATTATGCGGAATAATCTCTTCTGAACGAGTATGTTTAGGAGGGATTTTTTGTTATTACGTGCAGATAATTTAGAAAAAGAATATGGCATTTGCCAGTTGTTTAAGATTGAAAGGCTGGTTATTGAGGATGGAGCAAGAATTGGTCTTATAGGCAGAAATGGTGCGGGTAAAAGCACGCTGCTTGGGATATTAAGTGGAAGTATTAAACCAGATGAGGGCAGTGTAAAAAGATATTGTGATATTGCCTGTATAAGACAGGATTCTGCCACACAGTCCAAAGCTGATGAACAGTATATAAGCAGAATGGATTTAAAGGGAAGTGCCTTAAAGAGTGGAGGCGAACAGATGCGTTACGCCATTGCATCGGCCTTCTCCATTGGGGCACCATTACTATTTGCTGACGAACCGACAACTAATCTTGATATGGATGGGATTATGAAGCTGGAGAAAATGTTGTGTGGTTACAGGGGAGCAGTGGTACTGGTATCTCATGACAGACAGCTTTTGGACAATGTGTGTAATGAAATCTGGGAGATTGAAAATGGCTCCATACGAGTTTTTAAAGGCAGCTATTCACAATGGGTGTGTCAAAAGGAGCAGGAAAGAAATTACCAGAAATTTGAGTATGAACAGTATAGAAAAGAGGTGCAGCGATTAAATAAGGCAGCCGCAGCAGCCGAGGCGGAGGGGAAGAATATGAAGAAGCCGCCAAGAAGAATGGGAAGCAGTGAGTGGATGCTGTACAAAGGAATTGCATCTGACCAGCAGAAAAGTGTTTCAAACAGGGGCAGGGCGATAAAAAGCCGAATGTCACATTTGGAAAAAAAGGAAAAGCCATCAGAGCTTCCAAATGTTTCTATGACAGGAATGCATATTAAAAAGATAAAAGCAAAATGTACTGCCAGAATTACAGATATGACAGTTAAGTATGGCAATAAAGCTGTATTAGAGCATGCAGAGCTTTCTGTTATGACTGGAAAAAAGACATTTATTACAGGAGAAAACGGAGCAGGTAAAAGCACGCTGCTGAATGCTTTGATGCAAAAAAGGCCGGAAACTTATATTACTGAAGATGCGAAGATAGGATATTTTTCCCAGAATCTTGCCGGACTGCAGGATAATAAGAGTGTACTTGAAAATGTTCTCTATGAGGCTGTGGAAGCTGAACATATTTGCCGTGCAGTTCTTGCTAATCTGTATATGAGTAAGGAGGATTTGAATAAGGACGTTAAAGTTTTATCAGGCGGTGAACGTGTTAAGACTGCATTGGCAAAGCTGCTTGTCTCAGGAAGTAATTTCCTTATATTAGATGAGCCTACAAATCATTGTGACATATATACTATGGAGGGGCTTGAAAAAATGCTTTCTGAATATGAGGGAACGCTGCTTGCGGTGAGCCATGACAGGCGGCTGGTACATAGGCTTGCAGATGTGGTTTATGAAATAAAAAATGGAATTATTTATAAAAAATAAATGAGGAGCTTAAGGGAATATAAATTGATTTTAATTTTAAAAAATTAGCACTCACCTCTTGACAGTGCTAACAACTAGTGATATAACACAATTAAGCATTTGTTATATACGAAATAGAACAGTGCTGATTGCGTATAGTAATAGTGGTTAGTTGCCACGACGTTAAAGAGGAGGTAAGAGCTATGAACATTAACAAATTCACACAAAAATCCATAGAAGCAGTTAACCAGTGTGAGAAAATCGCTTATGATTATGGCAATCAGGAGATTGACCAGGAGCATTTTTTATACAGTCTGATGACGATAGATGACAGTCTTATTGCCAATCTTATTGAGAAAATGCAGATTAATAAGGATACATTTATTCAGAATATAGAAGCTTTACTGTCACAGAAGAATAAGGTTTCAGGAAATGTGCAGCTTTATGTGAGCAATGATTTGAATAAGGTTTTAATAAATGCAGAAGATGAGGCTAAGAGAATGGGTGATTCTTACGTATCTGTTGAGCACCTTATGCTTGCAATGATTGCGGCCCCTAATAAGCCGGTTAAGCAGTTGTTTAAAACTTATGGAATTACAAGAGATAAATTCCTTTCGGTGCTTGCAACAGTCAGAGGAAATCAGACAGTTAATTCTGATAATCCAGAAGCAACCTATGACACACTGTCAAAATATGCTCAGGATTTAGTTGAAAAGGCAAAAAACGGAAAGATGGATCCTGTTATTGGCAGGGATAATGAGATACGTAATGTAATTCGTATTTTGTCACGTAAAACAAAGAACAATCCTGTACTTATCGGTGAACCTGGTGTTGGTAAGACGGCAGTAGTTGAAGGCCTTGCACAAAGAATTGTAAGAGGAGATGTGCCGGAAGGTCTTAAGGATAAGAAGCTGTTTGCCCTTGATATGGGAGCGCTTGTTGCTGGAGCTAAGTACCGTGGTGAATTTGAGGAGAGGTTAAAGGCTGTTCTTGACGAGGTTAAGAAATCAGAAGGTCAGATTATTCTGTTTATTGATGAGATTCATACAATTGTAGGCGCAGGTAAGACAGAAGGCTCAATGGATGCAGGCAATATGTTGAAGCCTATGCTTGCAAGAGGTGAACTTCACTGTATAGGTGCGACAACACTTGATGAGCACAGACAGTATATTGAGAAAGACCCTGCACTTGAGAGACGTTTCCAGCCGGTTCTGGTTGATGAGCCTACAGTTGAAGACACAATATCAATTCTTCGTGGTTTGAAGGATAGATATGAGGTATATCATGGAGTTAAGATTACAGATGGTGCCTTGGTTTCAGCTGCAACATTGTCTGACAGGTATATATCTGAGCGGTTCCTGCCTGATAAGGCAATTGATTTAGTAGATGAAGCCTGTGCAATGATTAAGACGGAGCTTGACTCAATGCCTGCTGAATTAGATGAGCTTCAGCGTAAGATTATGCAGATGGAAATTGAAGAAGCTGCGTTAAAGAAGGAAAAAGACCATTTAAGTCAGGAAAGACTAGGAAATATTCAAAAAGAGCTCTCAGAGCTTCGTTCCGAATTTAAGCAGCAGAAGGCTAAGTGGGATAATGAGAAGTCTTCGGTGGATAAGATAAGTAAGCTGAAAGAGGAATTAGAACAGGTAAATAATGAGATAGAACAGGCTAAGAGAAATTATGATCTTAATAAGGCAGCAGAGCTGCAGTATGGCAGACTGCCTAATGTACAGAGACGTCTGTCAGAGGCAGAGGAGGCAGTTAAGAATAAGGATATGAGCCTTGTTCACGAAAATGTTACTGAAGAAGAAATTGCAAAGATTATTTCCAGATGGACGGGAATACCTGTTGCAAAACTGAGTGAATCAGAAAGACAGAAAACATTGAATCTTGAAGAACTTCTTCACAAGAGGGTTGTTGGACAGGACGAAGGTGTGACAAAGGTTACTGAAAGTATTATACGTTCAAAGGCAGGTATTAAAGACCCAAGTAAGCCTATTGGTTCATTTATGTTCTTAGGACCAACTGGTGTTGGTAAGACAGAGCTTGCAAAAGCACTTGCGGAAAGCTTGTTTGATGATGAGAGTAATATTGTAAGGCTTGATATGTCTGAATATATGGAGAAATACTCAGTGTCACGTCTTATTGGTGCGCCTCCGGGATATGTAGGCTATGATGAAGGCGGACAGCTTACTGAGGCAGTAAGGAGAAAACCTTATTCAGTAGTATTATTTGATGAGGTTGAGAAGGCTCACCCAGATGTATTTAATGTACTTCTTCAGGTCCTTGATGATGGCCGAATTACTGATTCACAGGGAAGAACTGTTGACTTTAAGAACACAATAATTATTATGACAAGTAACATAGGTTCGGGCTATCTTCTTGATGGCATTGATGAGAAAGGTACTATTAAGCCAGAGGCAGAGAATATGGTTATGGAGGATTTGAGAAATCATTTCCGCCCAGAGTTCTTAAACCGGCTTGATGAAATTATTATGTTTAAGCCATTAACTAAGGACAATATTGGAAATATAATCAATCTGTTAATTGCTGATGTCAATAAGAGACTTGCTGATAAGGAGTTGAAGGTAGAGCTTACAGAATTAGCAAAGGATTATGTAGTAGAGCATGGTTTTGACCCGGCATATGGTGCAAGACCACTGAAGAGATATGTTCAGAAAACAGTTGAAACGCTGGCAGCTAAGCTGATTCTTGGAGGAGATATTGATACGGGAGATACTATACTTATTGACGTTTCTGAGGGTAAGCTGGAGGCTAAAGTTAAAAAGTAAAAACTGAATATGTTATATAGACAAAAATAGGCATTGTAATTTTAAATTTACAGTGCCTATTTTTAATTAAAATAATAAAAAAATTAATAACACACTTGAAAATATTACTTATAAGTAATATTATTAAAGCGGAAAGGAGGATATATAATTTGAACCTGGAGAAAATAGATATAAATGGACTTAATGATATCTATGCATTGTCTGTTGTACAAAAAGAATTTAAGAAAGCAGTTAATGAACCATGGAAATATAATCCTCCTTGGCAAAGATATCAGAAGAAATTGTTACAGGACTTGGCAGTGTTAGATGTCGAAAAGAATCATGCAATTGAATTACCCCAATATGAAAAATTGACAGGCGAAGATAAGTTATACAGTATAAGGCATCCTGAAACAAAGAAAAATGTGAGGATAATTTATACAATAGTAGAAGAAACAATTGTTATCTTGCTGGTTGCATTTTTGGAAAAGAATGACGGAGATTACCAAAAAGCTATAAGTGTTGCAAAGAAAAGGTTACAATGGCTGGAGAGTGAATAATTGAATTGTATATTTTAAAAGGAGGAACCAAAAATGGGAATAATGGAGAAAGTTGCCAGTGCAAAAAAAACAAGTTGGGTTGCAGAAGGATTGTCGGATGCTGAGATAAAAACAACTATAGAGTTAGCTAAAATATCTGCTAAAATAGAAAAGTGCAGAATTGATTTAGAAATGACACAGAAAGAATTTGCTGAATATATGGGTGTGACTCAAGGAATGGTGTCAAAATGGGAAAGTCGAGAATATAATTTTACTATACGTTCTTTAAATGAAATAAGTGAAAAGTTAAATATATCATTGGGCATAAGTCTGGAAACTAAATGCGAAAAAAATGATTATACGATTATAAAGTGGGATGAGGATGAAGCACTTAGAAAAACAAAAAATAGCTGGTTTGTAAACATAGGAAGTAAGGAGGCTATTGCGTGATGAATCTTAATTTGATTACAACTGGAATTGAGATAATTGGTACTACAGTTAAAGATTTAAATGTAAAAAACAACATAGTTGATATAGAAAAAAATGGAAAGAGAAGTTTTGGCTTAAATATTAATGAACCTCAATTTCAAAAAGATGAAGATGGAATGTTTGCCCAAATATCAATAGATTTTGAATTAGAAATAAACCAGTCCGATAGTCAGCAATGCAAAATCAAAATTTCAATTGAGGGGGCATTTGCGTCAAAAGATAATATTGATGAAAATGTATTTAAAGAACTTGTGATTGTAAATTGAGCTGCTGCATTAGTAGTAATAGCAAGAGGTAAAATATAATAAATTAAATCTAATATTTTTAATAA
>JAUNPT010000117.1:0-1667 GCA_030536565.1 Eubacteriales bacterium
GGTATTTTTTTAATTAAAACAGGCTTTAGAGATGGTATCGTAAGAGAAGATAAATTAAGAATTGGTAAAATATTTCTAGTTATAATTATGTTTATTCAATTTAATTTTATTCTATATATGATTCCGGCAACAGATTTTTGGGGTTTTGCGTTTTTCTTTGTAATTTTAACAGCATTTTTTTTGGATTACAAAATGGTTACTGCTGCTGCAGTAGAAATAGGTGTTTCTGTTTTTGTTTCTTGGATATTATATAGTGCAGTGCATTTACCTTTCAAAAATGAGTTTTTTATGGCAAATTTATTAGATAGAATAATTTGTGTTGCACTATCATTGCCTACGATTATATTACTTACATATTTAATTGGAAGATTTTTGGTTAATGCCAAGAAAGACGAGATGGAACGTAACAATGAAAAAGTCCAGTTGGTTTTAAATTCTGTACAGAATTTAGCACAGGATTTATCTGCGGCAGGAAATTCATTATCGCAAATTTCAGGAAACGAAAGTGCTTCTGCGGAAGAATTGGCGGCTACAAGTAATGAGTTATTGGAAAGCAGTAATTTGTTAGGAGATAAAACAGAAGAAAGTTTAACAAATTTAGATGATTTGCATTCATGGGAAAGTGTTGTGGCAGAAAATGTAGGTAAAGTAGAAGAAACTTCAAGTCAGTTACTTGGAAAATCTCATGAGAACGAGAAGCTGTTAAATGATTTACAATCTGTAAACAAAGATGTATCACAGTCAATGGATGTTACGACTAAAGTTGCAGAAAAATTATCCAGTGCAGTGCAAGAAATAGGTGTGACATTAAATCTGATAAGCGATATTTCAACATCAACAAATCTGCTTGCATTAAACGCATCAATTGAAGCGGCAAGAGCCGGAGAAGCAGGCAGAGGATTTGCTGTAGTTGCACAAGAAGTTGGGAACCTTGCAGCGAGCACAAAGGAATCATTAGATGAAGTAAAAGTAGTTATTGAACGTGTACAAAGTAATGTGCAGGAAATCACATTATATGTGGAAGAAAATTCACAAAAACTTGCATTACAAAATGAATCATTTGCTAATGTTTTTGAAGGAATGAGAGAAATGACACAATTACTTCAAACTTCTGTAGATACAATTACCACCATGGGGGAAGCACACGGAAAGCAGGCAGAAGTAATTAAGAGTACAGTTTCACTCAATCATGCAATTGCTAAGAGCATAAAAGATGAAATAGAACAGTTTAAATCTATTGATGCAATGGCAGAAGGAAATGCAACTGATATTGAACAGATCACTGAGCAGGTTGCGATAATAAATGATATGGTAAATGAAGTAAATGAGTTGTTAAAATCAGTTTAGAATATAATCCTAAATATCCTCCGAAAATTTCGGAGGATATTTGAGAGTTTTACCAAATTTCCAAGCTTGTGTAACAAACTTTGCGGTCTTCTACATCTATCCACATCTGCAATTTCCCATCAAGTGTTATTCTCGCATATTTTAGTGCCTCATCTATTGTAAGTGCATATAAGACACACTGAGAGCAGGTAGTTGTCCTTGATTCTTCTTCTGCAGTATTGCAATCAATACGTTTTTCATGTCTTTTTCATTTCATGTTATAATTTGAGTACAGTTGGAATAGTGATTTTTGTTTGCTTTGCAGTTATTATTTAAAAAGT
>JAUNPT010000117.1:1677-7149 GCA_030536565.1 Eubacteriales bacterium
AATAACAAAAATTTGATATATTTGTAAAAATATTATATAATATGTTTAGCTATTTTTGGACGAATTATAATAATTACAAGGGAGGACAATATATTGAAGCAGATTTTTGGAGCAAGTCGGACTGGTAATTTAAAAGAAGCAGTCAGGGGAATTTCTAAACCGGATTTTCTTATACTTATGTCTAACACAGAACAATTTGAGTCACATGTTGAGGAACTGGAAATCCTATATCCAGGCGTGCCAAGTATTGGCTGTATTGGAATGTCCTATGATACCAGTGTGGTGGAGAAGGGCGTTGGAGTAGTTGCAATGGAGGGTGTAAAAGCTGTTGCTAATGTATTAGAGCAGGTGTCTGTTATGCCTGTAAAGTATATACAGAGGTTACAAGGTGACGTGAAGGCTGTGGGAGCATCTAGTCAGAATACTGTATGTATAGATTTGTGTGCGGGTAATGATGCCTGTGTATTGACAACTATATACAGTGTATTGGGAAAGCAGCAGATTCCACTTGTCGGTGGTACAGGAGATGGAGGTAAAATATCGGCAAATGGCAGGATTTATGATGACGCAGCAGCATATGCCCTTGTAAAGAATCAGGGCGGGAAGGTAAAAGTATATAAGGAAAATATGTACCGTCCAATGGATAACTGCCACTTGATAGCATCTAAGACTAACAGAGGAGAGTATATTATTGGCGAGCTTAATGGAAAATCAGCAAAGCAGGTATATATGGATGCATTGAATATTCAGGAGAAGGATATTACTACACAGACTTTTAAGAATCCTTTTGGAAAAATAACAGGGCAGGATATGTGTATTATTTCCATTAAAGAGGTAGTGGGAGATGCTCTTGCATGTTTTAGGCAGGTTAATGATTCAGATGTACTTACTCTGCTGGAGCTTAAAGATTATACAGAAATAGTTAAGGAAACTATTCAAAATATACATAGGGATTTTCCACACATTTCAGCAGTATTTTCTGTTAACTGCCTGTTCAGATATCTTTTGTTTTCACAGAATAATACAATGAAAGAATATTTAAAAGATATGAGTGAGCTTGGAGCTCATGCAGGTTTAGTCGGATATGGCGAGCATTATAATAATCAGTTTGTAAATCAGTCGATGACCTGTGTGGTTTTTGAATAAAAATTAGGTTCTCATTCGTGCATTTGTATATGTGATTTAGGCAGAAGCAGTGCAGCTTATGGGAAAGAAAGGATAAAAAATGGCATTATTTAAAAAGAATAATATACAGAAGGAACAGAAAGCTGAAAAAAAGGAAATACCGAATCTGTATCCGGTTATCCATGTGGCGGAGAGTCTTAAGGATTACCAGAAACAGCTGGTGTTAAAAGAGGTTAGTTCCCTAGAGGAACTTCGTCAGGTACAGGTATCTTTTGATGCTGTAATGGAAGAAAATAAGGTGCTTCAGGAAAAGATTGAGGAATTTCGTGAAAATTTCCAGTCGGTGGGAAAGATTGCAGGTCAGTTTGGTGCTGTCAAGGAAGATGTTTTTGCGTCTGTTGAACAAGCTCAGCAGCAGGTTAATGGACTTAAGGAAAGCTCGTCAAAGGTTGAGGAACATTTTGGGGAAATACAGCAGACATTTGAAGAATTTCAGGAGTCGGTAAATAAAATCAAAGAATGCATGAGCCAGATTATTTCTATTGCTAACCAGACTAATATGCTGGCACTCAATGCATCTATTGAGGCGGCAAGAGCTGGTGAGCATGGCAGGGGATTTGCTGTTGTTGCAGAGCAGGTAAAAAATCTTGCAAATGAAATTAAGAATCTGGTGAGTACAGTAGACGTGAGCATTGCAGATGTAGAAAATGGAACTGACCAGCTTAATACTAATATTGAAGCATCTAAGGAGGCTATGGGTCAGAGCCTTGAAAATGTAGATGCTACATACGAAGTATTTGACCAGATTATAAGTGCAACCGGGGGTGCTGGTGATGTACAGACACAGATAGACGAAGCAATTGAAACTGCTGATAGGGAACTGGAAATGGTGCAGGATTCTATAGGCATAATAGGTGGACAGTATACAGATGTTCAGGGACATCTGGAAAGAGTCAATGAACTGGGTACAACTAAGAGCTCAATGTTTGAGGACATGGATAATATGCTGACACAGGTAAAGCCTATGATAGAGGCGGCAGAAGGAATGCTGGAATAACTTTGTTTTTAATGCAAGGAAAACGAGTTATAATGAATATAAGTTAAAATATAAGAAACTCAGTACAAATTAAGAAATATGTTATATAATAAGGTCACCGACTAAAAGCCGATGGCCTTTTATGTTAGCCGGATATAATTATTAATGCAAGAGGAGAATTGATTTGAAAAAATTAGGAATTTTAGGAGCTGGTAAGCTGGCAGGTATTGTTGTGAATGCATATAAGAAGGGAATGCTTAAAGGCTATGAACTTGCTGCTATTTATGGCAGGACACCAGAACATGCAGAAGAACTGGCAGCAGGAACGAATGCTGCAGTGTGTACAGGGATAGATGAGCTTTTAAAAAACAAACCTGATATAGTTGTTGAGGCAGCATCGGTTGTATCTATTAAGGATAATGTGGAAACAATTTTAAAAAATGGCGCAAGTCTTGTGGCACTTTCTATCGGTGCATTTGCAGATAATGATTTTTTGGAGTCAGTTCAGCGGACAGCAGCAGAAAATGGGCAAAAAATTTATCTTGCATCTGGTGCAGTTGGCGGCTTTGATGTGTTAAGGACATTGTCACTTATGTCCTCTGGGGATATGAGACAGACCTTTTGTACCCATAAGGGGCCGGATTCGTTAAGAAATACACCTCTGTTTACGGAAAGTCTGACGGATAGTCTGGTGCAAAAGGCTGGACAGTCTACAGAAGTGTTTAATGGAAATGCAAAAGAGGCTATAGAACTCCTGCCAACGAAGGTCAATGTGGCTGTAGCTGCATCATTGGCAGGCATTGGTGTTGAAAATACACAGGTTTCGATTAATTCAACTTATGGAATGTCTGGAGATGACCATTGTATAATAGCAGAGGCTGCAGGCTGCAGGACTGTTATTGATACATTTTCGCCAACTGCAGATATAGCAGGCTGGAGTGTTGTTGCCCTGCTGATAAATCTTGAGTCGCCAGTGGTTGTATTTTAGCGGAAGGAGTTAGAGAGCTTATGTTTAATAAGATTGTGGTAATTGAGCCAACGGGAATGACAGAGACAGCATATGAAGAAATAAAAAAATACACTAAGGAAATAATACGCTTTGAGGATATCCCAGCTGATGCAGCTGAAATTGCAAGAAGAATTTCTGATGCAGATGGAGCCCTGTTAAGTTATACATCTTATATAGGAAGCGAGGTTATGGACAAGTGCCCTAAGCTTAAATATATTGGTATGTGCTGCAGCCTGTATTCAGAAGAAAGCGCTAATGTTGACATTGCTTACGCCAGAGAAAATGGTATTTCGGTTAGAGGAATCCGAGACTATGGAGATCAGGGTGTTGTTGAATATGTTCTGCATGAGCTTATTGGTCTTTTGCATGGTTATGGCAGTCAGAAATGGGAGGAACAGGCAATTGAACTTACAAGACTGAAGGTGGGAATTGTAGGACTTGGAACTTCTGGAACAATGATTGCACAGGCACTTAATTTTCTAGGGGCTGATGTAAGATACTACAGCAGGACAAGAAAACCAAAGCAGGAGGCTTTGGGGATTAAATATATGGAGCTCCATTCATTATTAGAGGAGTGTACAGTAGTGTGCACATGTTTAAATAAGAATGTAATACTGCTTCATGAGGAAGAATTTACAAAGCTCGGGCATCATAAAATTTTGTTCAATACCTCTATAGCACCATCACACGATGTGAAAGCGCTTGGAAAGTGGCTTGAGGATAAGGCAAACTTTTTCTTTACAGATACTTTGGCTGGTCTTGGAGATGCAACAGGCAAACTTGCTGAGAGTGAAAATGTTGTGTGCCGCACAATTTCTGCAGGAAGAACCATGCAGGCATTTGAACTTATGGGACAGAAAGTCCTTGATAATATCAGAATGGAGGCGTAGATTATGGCATGGTATGATGAGGCAGTTTTTTATCATATTTATCCACTGGGATTAACAAATGCTCCAAAAGAAAATGCATATGAGGAGCCAGTACACCGTTTAAATATGCTGCTGCCATGGATTCTTCATATTAAGAAAATGGGGTTTAATGCAGTCTATATCGGGCCCTTGTTTGAATCAGTTGGACATGGATATGAAACTACAGATTACAGGAAGCTTGACAGCAGGCTTGGAACCAATGAAGATTTAACTGTATTTGTTGATGCATGTCACGAACAGGGAATAAGAGTTATATTAGATGGCGTATTTAATCATACAGGAAGGGATTTTTTTGCATTTAAGGACATTTTAAAAAATAGGGAACAGTCAGTCTATAAAGACTGGTACTGCAATGTAGATTTTAGTGGTAATAATGAATATAACGATGGTTTCTCATATGATAACTGGGGAGGATATAATCTTTTGGTTAAGTTAAACCAGCAGAACCCACAGGTGAGGGAGTATCTTTATGATTCAGTACGTATGTGGGTAAGTGATTTTCACATTGATGGAATCAGGCTTGATGCTGCTGATGTTTTAGATTTCACATTTATGGAGGGGCTGCGAAAAGCAGCGAATGAAGTGAAACCAGAATTTTGGCTTATGGGTGAGGTTATTCATGGTGACTATTCCAGATGGATAAATGATAAAACACTTCATTCGGTTACAAATTACCAGCTTCATAAGGCTTTATATTCAGGACATAACGACCATAATTATTATGAGATTGCCCATACAGTAAAGAGACTTTATGAAATGGGTGGAAACAGTAAAGATGGTTCGAAGCTGTATAACTTCGTGGACAATCATGATGTGGAAAGAATTTTTACCAAGCTTAATAATAAGGCACATTTGTTTCCAGTTTATGTACTGCTGTATACATTGCCGGGAATACCATCTATATATTATGGTTCAGAATTTGCAATAGAGGGTAAGAAGGAAAAGTGGTCAGATGATTCTCTTAGGCCGGCACTTAAGCTGGAAGATTATAAGGATTACTATAATAATAATGCCTGCACCAGGCTGCTCCTGTCATTGGGGAATATAAGACAAAATGAAAAGGTGCTTTCATATGGTGACTTTAAAGAGCTCTATCTGACTAACAGGCAATGGGCATTTTCAAGGAACTATGATAAGGAATGTGCGGTTATCACTGTCAATAATGATGAAGCACCATGCCAGTTTGCATTAAATGTAATAAACGGAGTATATACAGGTGCTCTGTCCGGCAAAAAAATCAGTGTTAATCAGGGACAGCTGCCGGTTTCACTGCCAGCGGCTTCAGCAGAAATCTGGATTCTTAGCAGCGGTGATTCTAAGAAAGCTGAGGAATGTGATTATGAGGAGTTTAAGATATGTGATGCTGATGAAAA
>JAUNPT010000118.1:0-6867 GCA_030536565.1 Eubacteriales bacterium
AATGAAGTCTATAAGAATTTGATTTCTATAATAAATCTTTTCCCAGATGTATCGCCAAATGATGTTTTAAACGGTGTTGAATATGCTCCTCATTATTCAATGGAACACTTCGATTCTACTTTAAAGTCATTGGATTATCAAATAGAGGATTATAAAAAACAATTAAATATTCCTAATATAGATTATGAACGAAAAAGTAATATTGAGACACAAATATCAAATAGGGAATACTCAAAAAAGAAAATATCTGAGATTCGTGACAAATATCTCAATGCAAGAGAAAAATACAAATTTTTTGGAGAGTCTGATAAAGTGATTTTTGAACTTTATGCAGGACAAAATGTACGCAATTGTCTAGTTGAATTTGAAGTTGTTATCCATAATGTTTTTATATCAGGACGTAGCGTAGGAGATGCTGATGACCCATTAAATAATATTATCAAAATATCTCGCCGAAGATTAAGCGATAGTATGAGAAATGATATTGGAATAAATAGAAAATTGTAAGAATTTTTTATGGTATGCGTGAACGAAAAACTCATTTAAGGTGTAAATAGTTATTTAAAGCCAATGTTTATCATTATATAGCATTGGCTTTAATAACTATATAAATGTGGAACATTTTTTACAACAAATCCTGTCCAAAATCCCTCCACTTAAACTGCATATCTCTATCATATTCTCGATTGCAGATAAGCAGTTCTGTGTCTTTTTTTAGATAGATTTTCTGAAAATAGAACCCTTTATCCAGGAAATACAGTCCCAATTTCATTTTCATAATCTTTTCCTTTTCAACGGTAGATTTTGAAGTATTAGATTTAGGGGCAGAACTACGGCAGTAGTAAAGGAAGGGGTATTCAGCTTGATGGAGCAGTTTGGCAACTTTGCCATGAAACGTGTCATAGCGGTAGCCCTTGACCGAGCATTCTTTTTCCGAACCGATATAAGGTACATCTAACAAAATTAACTTTGAAGCATCATTTTTCAGATATGTAAGGCAGTCCAATTGAGTTATTATTGCATTCTGCAATTTCAAGCAGGCTGGCAAAAATCTTTATAATCTTTCAAAGATACGGTCAGACCGTTCTATCATAGCCTTGTCAATACATTGCTGTAGAAACATATAGTAGGCAATTTTAGCATTACAATCCACCCTTTTATAATTTTTCCTTTTTTCTACATAGGCATTTGTAGCGGTTTTAAAAATACGCAGTTTTTCATTCTTGCTGTCAGGCTGTTCAATAAAGCTCAAGTCAGTATCTAATATTATCTTTATCAATTTCAGTGGCTTTGTTTTTATCACATTTAAAAAGTTTGTCCTTAATGGATTCATATCATTCAAAATCACTTTTCTCCATTCGTATGCTTTCAAACCAAAGAAAAGAGAGCCTGTAGCACAGCAGCCATCAATTAAAATCATTTTTTCATGCTGGAGCTTCATATTATCAACAGCTCCCGCAGTTGCCTTCTGCATAGTGGTATTTTTTGAACCAACAATGGTATAAAGCGGTGATATGCAATTAGTATAGAAATTTACAGGAAGGTACAGATAGTATGCAATGGCATATTCTACAAGCTGACGGTAATTTGCATCTGGATACTGCGTTTTCATGTAATCTAATAACTCTCCGTAGATGGAAATTGTTTTTAAACTATAGTTGTCCTCTGACAAGTCAGCAGGATTGTCCAATACAAGATACAGATTATCAGCACAACGGTCAGTATGTTTTCTTTTGTGCAGAGATGGCAAAACAATAATAAGCAGACAGTCTGTATTACAGTAAGACCTGCCAAAATCGTTCTTTACCTTATCTTTCATCATTCTCCACAGTTTGCGGTTCACCTTGATTTTAATATCCTTTTTTCTCATGTTTCTTCACTCTCCTTAAGCGTTTATTTCACTTCAGGAGAAATTTGCTGCTTTGCATAGAAAAACAGGGTATTCTCAGATATAAAAATCACTTCTTAAAACACACTGAAATTCAATAGAAGCAGTATTTCCCCGAAGATAAATGAGGTAGAGCGATATCAGGTAATTAAAAAAGAATATGGAAAAAACTTTGACTAGAAAAATAAGGCTTGATTTTGAAAAATAGAGGTTAAAATAAAGCGGAAAAACTTTGAAATGGCGGTAAATTATAAGGACAAACTATAAAAAATAGCGGTAAGTAGAAAGTAAATAATGTGGAAATCAGTGGTATGCAGGATAAAAATATGCTTTGAACCAGCGGTATTTATAAATATGAAATCAGTTTATTTAGCGGTAAAGATGATATAAAATAACGGCTAAATTCCGGTAATGCAGAGGAAAATAAGAGAATGGAAAGCGGTATTACTACACAAGAAATGCTGAATAATGACGGTAAATTTTGTCTACTTTAGAGTGCAGAAACAAGTTGCAATACCTGCACACCAGAGGTAACATACACACAACCTAAAAAGAACAAGTGTACGAAAGGTACAAGAATGGAGGCTGTGTATATGAAAACACAAAGGTTTGGAATAGAGATTGAAATGACGGGGATTACAAGGAAGAAAGCGGCTGAGGTCATTGCTGAATATTTTGAAACAGCATCCAGATATGCTGGCAGTGCTTATCATACCTATGAAGCAGCGGATAAAAAGGGGCGTATCTGGAAATGTATGAGTGACGCATCGATTTCCTGTCAGAAGAAGACAGCAGGAGGTAAGGCATTTGCCAGCCGTGATTACTCTACAGAGGTGGTCAGTCCGATTCTGACTTATGAAGATTTGGAGGACTTGCAGGAGGTGGTGCGGAAACTCCGCCACGCAGGAGCATTTGTTAATCAGAGCTGCGGAATTCATGTTCATGTGGATGCAGCAGCACATACGCCAGAGACATTAAAAAATCTTGTTAATCTTATGGCACAAAAAGAGGATATTTTGTACAAGTCCTTACAGATTGCACCAGAGCGTCTTAGGTACTGTCAAAAGGTGAATGAGCATCTGATTGCCGTCATTAATAAAAAGAAGCCTAAGACATTAGAAGCATTAGCGGATGCGTGGTATGCAGATTCCACAGGCTCAAGAAACGCACATTATAATGAAAGCCGATATCGTGGATTAAATCTTCATGCTACCTTTACAAAGGGGACAATAGAATTTCGTCTGTTTAATTCCACCACCCATGCTGGTGAGATAAAAGCATATATCCAATTTTGTCTTGCGGTCAGCCATCAGGCATTAACACAGAAGAAGGCAAGCTGTAAGCGGAGTGTGTCAGACAACGAAAAATATACTATGAGGTGCTGGCTGCTGCGACTGGGGTTAAATGGGGATGAATTTAAGACATGCAGACTGCATTTAACGAAAAATCTCACAGGAGATTCTGCATGGAGACATGGGAGGAGTGCTTAGGCACTTCTTCTTTGAAGCGAAGAAAAATATAGACAGAAACACAGATTGGAGGGAATGTTATATGAAAAAAGACAGATATTACATCGCATATGGGAGCAACCTGAATATTTCACAAATGCAGGGAAGATGCCCTGGTGCTAAAGTTTATGCTGTAGGGAAAATTCCAGATTACAGGCTGGCATTTAAGGCATTGGGAACTTACGCTTATGCCACAGTAGAGCCATGTAAAGGTGATGATGTTCCTGTTGTCATATGGCAGATAACGGCACAGGATGAGCGAAGCTTAGACCGATACGAGGGATTTCCAACACACTATGATAAAGAGCTTCTAACAGTAGAGGCTGGGAGTAAGACGCTTCAGGGAATGGCTTATATTATGAATGAAAAAGCAGTTTACCGACTGCCATCCAGACAGTATCTTAAGACAGTGCGGGAGGGTTACCGCAGCTTTGGACTGGAAGAAACCGCATTGTATGAAGCATATTATCGGGCGGAAAACTTGGAAATTGCGGAGGATAATACACTTCGCTTTTACCGCAATATGCGTGGAATAACACAGTCGCAGCTTGCTCTGCAATCAGGTGTATCCATTCGTGCCATACAGCATTATGAAAGCGGAGAGCGTTTTGTCGCAAATGCAAAGGCACAGACGGTGCTAAAATTGTCTGAGGCATTAAAAATACCGATGGAAAAACTGATAACAGTCAGGAATGGAGATTTGGTAAAAGACATGGGTTTTAATAGATAAGAAAATTTGAACAGTAATATATAAGAGATAGGAATACATAATAAAGATTTCAGATAAAAAAGACAGGAATAAGATTTTGGTACGGAATAAGTTTAAAGCTGACAGCAGGAATAGGAATTAGTAATAGAGGGTTACAGTTAAGTGAAAAAAAGAAGCACAGTGAGGAGTTCTCATATAGCCACCAGTATGGCGAGTTCCTCATTGTACTTCTTTTATTAATTTGTATCATTTTTAGGAGATAGCAGCTATGAGATTGCGAAATTCGCAGAGAGACACTTTTGCTTAGCTGTATCGCAGCAGAGCTATGGTCATGTGGAATAGGATAAAACACAGTATACCGCATAAGCGTGACAGTAGAGATTCGCATTGTGCGTAATCTGATAGGAAAAAGCACAGTTACGCATTATTGTCATGTTTGCTGCATACAGTCATATTTTATATCATTTTTGCAGCTACGCACTTTTTGAATAAGCATATGGATAGTATGGGAGGCAGGAAGGAAAATCTATAAGCGGAAAAATACAGATAAAAGGTTGAGGAAAGACGGGAATATGTAAGGCTGGGGTAGATTTTGATAAGCTGGGAAAGTGGTATGTCATAAGAGCAGGAAAAGCATCAGGTTATTTTGAAATAAGGAACTTTTGCAGGCAGCACTAAGGCTGGTATGAAATTTATGCATTCATAGTCAAGATTAGAATATATAGCTTATTCCTTTCCCAGCAGATTTAAAAAATCTGTTATGAGCCTGTGGTCACGCTTGTTAAGACTACGTATGCGGTTTATGATTTCCAGTTCTTCCTTGGTAATGTCGTAGGTGTCCTTACGAAAAGGGGTATTATCTGCGAAAAATTCAGACATGGTAATATGAAAGCCATCACACAGTTTTTCCAGTGTTGATATGGTAGGCTGGTTATTTTTCTGGAATAAAGAGTTCAGCGAGGAGTATGGGATGCCAGATTCCTTTGCAAGCTTATATAGAGACCAGCTTCGCTGGTCTAATAATTCCTGTATTTTTACGAGTGTTTTGTTCAGCTCCATAGTTGCACCTACTTTCCATTGACGTTGTAATAATTCTATCCTGAATATGACGTTTTAATTAGATGAAATAAGAAGTTGCAAAAACAAGTTGAAAATACAATGTATATGCGTTATAATCTTTAAATGAAAATCTATTATTAAAAAGAAGGAGACAAGATTTATGAAAAAGAAAATATTTGCCAGTGTAGCTGCATTGGCTATGGCTGCGATTACTGTATTCTCATCAGCAGGTACAGTACAGGCGGAAGAGGGGAATGTAACGGATAAGCTGCCTATTGATATGCATATTGAAGGTGAGACTGGATGGAAGGTAATTGATGAAAAGGATGCAAAGGTAATTAATGAGGCGTTTGGATATAACATTGGTGAAAATACAGTTCTTCTAGCCAATAGTAGTACCCAAGGATGCATAGATTGGGAAAAAAGCAGCATTCCATGTGAAGAGGTAATGGAAACACAGATTTTATGCCCTACATTTTCCAGAGATGAAAATGGTAATTTGAAGGTAAAAATGAACGAAGAAAAAAATGAACCTGAGTTTTCATATAGACGTTCCATTGGTTGGTGTGCATATAGTATCTATGCAGGTGATGAGTTAAGTTTTTTTGATAAAAGAAATATCGAAGATTATGGAGAAGAAAGTATAAATAATAATTTGGGTATTACAGCTTTTAAAAATGATTATGATGATATTGCAGATTACGAACTTTCTGATGTGTATATTATCCGAGTAAATTATACAACGGATGGAAAAGGTGCCTATTACGGAGATGGTAATACTGAAAACCGAGCATTTGGGTATTCAGATTTCTGGGTTTTACCAGATGGTGTCTCAACAGTTTTAAATCTTAAGGATGCACAGGACGATTCTGATGGGCAGACAGGCGAGGCATATACAGTAGACCTTTCTGCTTCAAAAGAGCCAGTTTCAGCAGAAACCTTTGCTGCTTTATTAGCGGAAAATGCAACGAAAGATGTCGTGATTAAGTCCAATAATAACGTTACATTTACTTTTGCAAAAGGCACAATGCAGGCAGTAGAAGGTAAGGAAAGCTATGATTTTTCCACTACCGTTAATTCAGCTTACACAAGTGATATGCCGTATTACCTAACGCAGAATAATTTTGTATCTCAGATTAACTTCAACTATTCAGGTAAGCTTCCAGCAGAAGCAAGTATTCGTTTTCCTGTGGGAATACAGTATGCAGGCAAGACGCTGTATTATTCCTTAATGAATGCAGATAATACATTTTCAGAGGTTCAGGCAGTGGTAGTGGATTCTGAGGGGTATATAACGGTAAAGCAGAATCACTGCTCAAGCTATGTGGTTACAACGGAAGAACCGAAGGTACAGGAAAAATCAACGGATACAAACACAGCTAATGATACGAACGCAGCAAAAGACACAGAGACAAATGGTGCAACATCACCAAAGACAGGTGATAGTATGCCAGTTATGTCATGCGTTTTACTTTGTGTTTCAGCGATTGGCTTGATAACTGTAATGAAAAAGAAAAAAGTTACGATGTAATAAATAACTGAAAAAGACAGCCATCCGACGCCAATTGTCGATGGCTGTCTTTCTTACATAAATATTATATTCAGGCAGACTGTTTTTGATATCATATGGCTTGAAATTGATTGCATCTCATCTGCCGCCATGGTAAAATATAACTGTATTTTCGAGATAGGAAAGTAAAGGA
>JAUNPT010000118.1:6877-7123 GCA_030536565.1 Eubacteriales bacterium
GGATGCAAACTTCATAGGCAGTATGCCAGTTGCCCTCTAGTAAACGAAGGAGGGTGATGCCCATGGACACAATGGAAGTTTTGACTTTATTGTTGGTAATATTTGCGGCATTGACATACATAGACAGACATAATAAGAAATAGCATCCTCTAACCGCTCAAAGTTTAGGATGCTATTCTTAATTTCATCATTATAAACAGAGGGCATCAGATTTTGTATCTGAGTACCTTTCATATCTTGATTATA
>JAUNPT010000119.1 GCA_030536565.1 Eubacteriales bacterium
CATCATGATCCAAGCCTCAAAAAAAGAGTCAGGGTTACAAAGCTATACACATTTAATGGCTTAAACAAGGTTGAAACTAATTCTGCTTCAGTTGGAGAAATCGTCGCTGTTTCCGGTATTGCAGACATTCATATCGGTGATACACTCTGTTCAATCGATAACCCTGTAGCAATTCCTTTCCAGAAAATTTCTGAGCCAACTCTTTCTATGGATTTTATGGTAAATGACAGTCCATTAGCTGGTAAAGAAGGAAAGTTTGTCACTTCAAGACATATCCGTGACAGATTATTCCGCGAACTTAATACTGACGTAAGCTTACGAGTAGAAGAAAATCCGGGTTCAGAAAACTCATTCAAGGTATCTGGACGAGGCGAACTGCATCTTTCAGTCCTTATTGAAAACATGAGACGTGAAGGCTATGAATTTGCTGTATCTAAAGCTGAAGTTCTATATCATACAGATGAAAGAGGCAAGAAACTTGAACCAATTGAGCTTGCATATATTGACGTTCCAGATGACTGTACAGGCTCCGTTATCCAGAAACTCAGCCAGCGTAAGGGTGAACTTCTCGGTATGACACCTATCAATGGCGGTTATACAAGACTGCAGTTTTCTATTCCATCTCGTGGTCTTATCGGCTACAGAGGTGAATTTATGACTGACACAAAGGGTAATGGTATCATCAATACTTCATTTGAAGGCTATGAAGAATACAAGGGTGACATCTCATATAGAAAAACCGGCTCTCTCATAGCTTATGAAAGCGGTACTACTTTAACTTATGGTCTGTTCAATGCCCAGGATCGTGGTACACTCTTTGTAGGTCCTGGCGAGCAGGTATACGCTGGTATGATTATCGGTGAAAACCCTCGTACAGAAGATATTGAGGTAAATGTATGTAAAGCAAAGCATCTTACTAACACTCGTTCCTCAGGTGCCGACGATGCATTAAGGCTTGTACCACCTAAAATTTTAAGTCTTGAGCAGTCACTTGATTACATTGACACAGATGAGCTTCTGGAAGTTACACCAGAACATTTAAGACTTCGTAAGAAGATTCTTGATTCAACAGCAAGATACAGAGCTAACAAGAAGTAAATGCTTCTTACTATATCTGAAATACATTTTATTATTTTACATTTTTCGGAGGTTTACAATGGAAAACGATTTAGGCGCAAAGGTTAAAAAATTAAGAATATCACATGGCTTAACACAGGAAGATGTCGCTAAGGCTTTAGACGTAACCCCTGGTTACATCAGTAATGTAGAGAACGGACGTAACTTAATGACATTAAGAATGCTTTCATACTATGCAGAGTTAACAGGTGTTTCACTTGATTACCTCGCAGGAAGCGTAGATAAAAACTATCAGAATACAGCTCTTGATAATGAGATTATGCAGCTTGTCCAGAAAATGGACACAAACACTAAGGAAAAGCTTATCTCCACTTTAAGAATCTGGAGTGAAGAAAACTAATGTTTTTAAGCATATAAAAAATCAATTTATGGCTTGCCTGTATAATATAAAAACAGAGCAGCTATGGTTTATATTTGATAATTTCATCTTATATAACCATAGCTGCTCTGTTTTTTTAGCCTTATACTTACTGTGCTTTAACCTTAAAGCTTGTCACAATATTTGTCTTATCACCCTTTTGGTATCCAAGTTCCACTGTATCTCCTACACTGCAAAGAATCACTTCAACATTATCAGCAGCATTTACATCAAAGATTTCCAGGCTGCCTTCAAGGATAATGTAATAATGGGAATTTCCATCAACAACCGCCTGTGCCAGCTTCGCAATCCTGCCTGTTTTATTCTGGGATTCTATAATTTCCTCCTCAACGATGCCATTATCACTTAAAAGCTGCTTGTAATTATTTTCGCATTGCAGTACTGAATCACCAATAGCTACATTCTGATACTTTTCAATATTTAACATAGCATAGGATTTAACAAGACCTGCATCATCCTTCAATGCCATAAAATATGTTGGCTGTCCTGCGACGTTTAGCAGCAGCGGAAATGTTGCAGTGTACCCTAAGTTCTGTACACGTCCTTCGGCACTAGACATGGCTGAGTTTTCTTCTGCACCGGAAATCTCATAATATCTTGTTTCCATCGTCCTCTGATTCATAAGAACAAACCCAACATTCGACTTATCCTGTCCGACTGATGTAACACCTGTATACACCCATACATCATCATTTAACGCAATGTAATTATATCCGTCAGTTGTTACAAGACAATCCTTCTGGCTTAACACACTATTGATAAAACCATGCTTCAATGTTCCATGGTAATCATACAAGTCTATAAGCATATTTGCTGAAAACACTTTATCAACCCATGTAGGAACATCTTCAACTGCATAGTCTGTCATCTCACCTGTAACCGCATTACAAAGAACGACCCTGCCTACAGTCACACCACCAAAAAGTCCGATATTATATTTCTTAACAGGACATACCCAGTAAGGAGTTCCGTTTTCATCAATCTCGAAATTAATATCATCAAAAATGTAGGTAGGATACTCAAATCTTAACTGTCTGTAAATATTTCTTCCAAAATGGTCACTCTTTGAATACTTTATTCCTTCACTTAATCTGACGCACTGAGCCTCCTGCGTTGTCATATCAATTTCAATATAAGCCGGTATGCCTTTGGAGTTATTGGTAAACCATTTAATAAGACTGCCATATTCTAAAGGTGACACGCGGACAGGTTTATTGTTATAATTTATCTGTGAATACATATCACTTACCTCAAACTGTGATACCATATCTACCATTGTACCCATTACTCTGTTACCAATTACCTCTGCAGAGTCTTTGTCAAGAATTGGAATCTGATTATAGGAAATCTCTTTAATATCTTCAGTAAAATTTCTTGTTTCTACTCTGAGAAGCTTCTGATACTTTGAAGCATTTATAATTTCTGAGGATAAAAGCCCTCCCACAATGAAAATTACAATAATTGCTGCTGTAATTCCAACAAGCACCTTAAAGCCAAGCTTTGCTGCACTGCTTTTAAATTCAAATGACAGTGTTTTCACACTTTTCCCATTAACCGTAGTATATTTTTCATTTCCCTTTGTATGCTTCGCAATATAGTAGATTACCAGTACCACTATCATTACAAATATAAGGAACTTCCAAAATCCCGGTGCATGGATATTAATTGCAGGCAGTTCAATGTAATAATAGACTGCAGCTGCCGCTAATCCAATAATTGCGGCTGTCAGCCCAGCCATAAATTTTTTTCCTTTCATGTATTATCTCCTTTACCTTTTA
This sequence comes from Eubacteriales bacterium, assembly GCA_030536565.1. Classification (GTDB taxonomy): domain Bacteria; phylum Bacillota; class Clostridia; order Lachnospirales; family Lachnospiraceae; genus Lachnospira. The sequence continues at coordinate 3,295 of JAUNPT010000119.1, forward strand.
TTTTACGAATATTATTTTTTACCTCCTGTATTGTTTGAAGCACAAAATTTATTCTTACAGATATACTACAGCATGTTGCTTTACTTGACAACTGTTAAAATTAGTTAGAAAATAATAACAAGGTGCATATAATGCACGATTAATTGAAGGGAGAAATATATTATGAAAACAGGAATTGTATTTGAAGGAGGAGCATTCAGAACTATTTTCTCATGCGGAGTTATGGACGCATTTTTGAAATATGATATTATGCCAGACTACATGATTGGAGTTTCAGCTGGTGCTGCCTATGGTGTCAGCTATGCTTCGAGACAATCCGGCAGAAACCTTGATATTCTTATAAAATACCGCAATGACAGACGGTATCTAAGCATGTATAATCTTATTGATAAGGAGAATAAAAGCGTATACGGCTTGAAATTCGGCTACGAAACAATTGCTAATGAACTGGAGCCTTTTGATTATGATACATTTGATAAATATGAAGGGGAATTTTATTGTGTCGTAACTAATGTAATTACTGGGAAACCTGAATATATGCGCTACACAGGCAAGGACCGCACTAATACAGTTCTAAAAGCAAGCTGCGCCCTTCCTGTACTTTTTCCTTATATATATATAAATGATACTCCGTATCTCGACGGAGGGCTAAGCGACTCTATCCCATATGAAAAGGCTTTTGCTGATGGATGTGACAGACTGGTTGTTGTCCTTACCAGAGAAGCTGGATACATAAAGAAGACATCTCCGACAACAAGAGCAATGGCTCGCGCTTTTTACAAATATCCAGAGCTTTCACGTGATATATTAAAACGTGCCGAGAGATATAACCGCTCTTTGAAAAATCTGGAACAATTGGAAAAAGAAGGCAGGGTAATAATTATCCGCCCAACCTGCAGTAAAGGATTTTCACGTACTGAAAAAGACCGCATAAAGATTTTATCTATGTACAACGACGGTTATAATCAGGGAGCCGCTCTTGCTTCCACTGTGCGTACATTTTACAAGCTGCCTCCAAGAATCAAAAGATAGATTAAATGTTTTTTATAAAATCACTACCTATTCTTTTGGTTTTCGTGTATATTATGAGTAGGCTATATGCTTAAATATATAATATTATTTTTTGAAAGGAAACTAATCATGTTTACATTTAACAAAGACGTAACTCCTACAGACTGCGAACCCGGTGTAACCCGCAAGATTCTGTGCTATTCAGATGAGCTTATGATGTGCGAGATTTCATTTAAGAAAGGTGCTAAAGGTAACTTTCACAGCCATGAACACCTTCAGATTACTTACATTGCCAAGGGAAGTTTTGAATTTACTATTGATGGCGAAACTAAAATTGTCAAGCAGGGCGACAGCGTATACATGCCTGCAAATTCCATTCACGGAGTAACCGCTTTGGAAGACGGAATCCTTTGTGATGTATTTAATCCAATGCGTAAGGATTTTCTTAAATAAGCCAATAAATCCTGCTTCATAGCAATAAAAAAGTATATAGGAATGATGCTTGTAAATTTAAATCCATCATTCCTATATACATATTATTCAGATATTTAACTGGATACTCTTAAGCAGCTCTGCCGGCATAAAGTAGCTTACTCCAAGAGCATTAAGAATTACACCTGCTGCATCAAGCTCCTCAACCAGTTCATACATTTCCTTAAATGTATATAACATATTCTCATGATGTCCTTCATAACACTTATCCATCTCATAGCCATCTGTAAATGCCGGTATTGCTATAACCTGCTGGCCGTCTTCGTGACTAACCCTCTCCGTTACATCTATAAATGGATGCGCTATTTCAACTGAATCGTCCTTTTCTTCCTTAGTACAAGGAACCATAAATTCTGCATTTTTTAATGCATTTGTCATTGCTGCTTCTGCTTTCTTAAGCATATCCTTCCTTGCTTCTAATGAGCCATCTTTTCTAACTTCCTGAAAAAATTCAAGCATTGTCTGCTCAAGTGCCGGATTAGTCATATATTCCTCATTAAAGAACTCCTCATAGTTATAAAAGCTCTCTCTTGGAACTGTAAATGCATCTGATTTTCCATCAATAAAACGAATGTTTTTATAACCATTTCTATACATATGTGCAATCTCATTCTTAAAGACATCTGGTGTCTCTACACCAATTGATACCTTATATCCAGCCTTAGCCAGTCGTTCTTCAACAATTGCATGATTAGTGTAATCGTATAAAACAAGCATATCCTTATCAACAATATATGGATATCCTGTTGTCTCAGAATAAACCACCCACAAATGCTTTGCTTCCTTAAGCTTTTCAACAACAACAGCCTCATATTTTTTTGTCAAATCTCCAAAAAATCCGATATCATTAACATTATCCTTTTCTTCTGCTTTCTTCATGCATTCAGGCAGAATTTTTGTCATCATCTGTATACTGTCAGACAATGGAAGCTTTCTCATCATTTCCATACCGTTGTCTTCGTCCTGAAAAATGTGTTTCATTAAATCCTGTGCTCTTCTTGCGTCCATAATAAAAGTCCTTCCCCAATAAATCGAAATATTTTTCGTTTATTTTATAATAATAAGTCTGTTAATTATACCATAATTCGATTCATGCCGCAATGAGTTCCTCGTTTTATACACCGTCACTGTATTTTTCAAATATCTGCCAAATCCCAGCATCGTCCTTATTTACTGCAAGTGCAGCCATTAAAAGAATCCTTGCCTTAGCAGGCGTTAGTGTCCCTGCCGCAATTGTATGATTTTCTTCATCATTAAACCCTTCTCCTTTTATAACATTTCCATTATTATCTCTTGAAGCCCTTACAATTACTGGTTTTCTTTTGCTTTCAGCAACAAAATCAGCTGTATTTTGTGAAAATGCACCATTGCCTGCTGCCGCAATAATTATTCCATCATAGCTGTCAAATACATATTCCAAAAATGCTGTGTCCATGCATGTCCAGTCATAAACAACTGCAACCTGCGGAAATTCGCTTACATGGGAAATATCTATATGCACCTTTTTTTCTATATCCCCGGTTTTAATCTCACCTTTATTCTCAGCAGCTTTAATTACTCCATTGTAAATTTCTGCCTCCGACTTTACAAAAACTACTGGCTTTTCTGATGACGTTGTAAGTTCTAATAAAAACTGAAGCTCCTCTGCATTAGACTCATCACACACTGCCACTAACCCGTTCGTTTCTTCTGATGCCAGCAATTCTCCGGCTTTTTTTGCAAATATAAATTCTTTGTCACTGTCCTGTGCTATAATTTCCACTGAAACCCTCGCAAGCTTTGACAGCTCATTCATAGCTGTATCATTAATTTCCAACGGATTTACTCCAAGCACTTTAATTGCAGGGAGACCGCTATCCTTATCCTCATTTGATTCTTTCTGCTGTTCATTTCCATTTTCAGAATCAGTATAAGTCCCTTCATTAGTCTGCCTTGCCATAAAAACTGTAGGGTCAAAATCCCTAATTGTACAGCCTGTCAGCACTGATATACATAAAGCCGCAGCTATTGCTGAAGCTGCTAATTTATTTTTTCTCACTTTCAATACCTCTGTTATTCATAAATCTATATACTTTTATATTATATCCAATCGCAATAGATTTGTCACGAATATAGTAATTCGTTAAAGCGAAAAGTTCTCTAATATTTTACCAGCTTTCTTTTCTTTATTAATACAAAAACAATCACAAAAATAAACAATACTAATCCTGCAGCCTTTGCACTTATAGGATTCATACACGCAATTGCTGCTGATATTATTATCATGCAGATAACAGATGCTAATAACATGAC
>JAUNPT010000120.1:0-6329 GCA_030536565.1 Eubacteriales bacterium
TTCTCCTTCTCCCGGTGTATTTTCTCCACCTGTTGTACCGTCTTCTCCCGGCGTGCTTTCCTCACCTGATGTACTGCTCTCTCCCGATGTATCCTGCTCCTGCGGCGTTGTACTTTGAGCTTCTCTTGTTTCTGACGTCGTATTGGATACAGAAGACGTTTGCATAATACTCTCGGACTGCGTCTTAGAAACTTCCGTTGTCCTCTCTGCCCTCGTTGCCTCTGTAGTCTGCTGCATTGTTGTCTGTGTTGTATTCTCCTTAGGTTTATTCTTTACTGAGGACATATCATGAATCAGTGAAAATGCAAGAAAAATAATATTCCCCAAAATGAACACAATAATTGCACATCTTATTCCCATCAGAGCCTTTTTGCTAAGCTTAGGAAATATCATCGCAAGAATCCCAAAAGACCGTTCTTCTTCATCTTCTATATCTTCATCATATGGAGCTTCGCCATATGAATTTTCGCCGGGTTCTGAAATATCAATATCAAGCAGCGAAGCCTTTGCCCTCATAATCGCATTGCACAGAAAGGACGAATCTACCTCCAGCATATCCTCCATCTGGTCAATCGTATATGTTTCATAACCAAACATCTGCAGCAGGACAATCTCCATAGGCTCCAGCCTTTTAAATGCTTTATCTGCCTTGTGGTACAGATCTGGATTCCGGAAAATCCTGACTATTTTCTTCATTTCGTCATAAAGCTCTGCATCTTCTTTAATCATCGTATATGGATAATCCACAAGATTACCGCTGGTCTGGAGTCTTGCTCCATTTTCCAATAACATTTTATATAAGTAAACAGAAGTAAACCGGGCAATTTGGCGGTTCAGATTCTTATTCATATTAAATGCGTCCGCAGACTCACACAGTTCCGTCATAATGCTTCCCGTTACAGCATCGCTTTTTTTCTCACTTTTAATAACCGGAAGCACTAAGCCAAATATCTGATCCTCTATAAGGTCAAACAACCTCTGTTCATTTCCAATGCCATCTATAACCTGTCTAAATGCCCCAACTAACTGTTCATCATTGTTCATTTAATTATCTCCTGTTAAACTAATACTCAACTTATTTACTAAAATTCAATACCATTTAATTTCAGCAATTTCTTTGCGCTTTCAATAGAATCCTTACCAGTTTTATTCTTAATTGGTGCAAATTCATGTTCCCTTACGACTTCATAAGGAACGCAATTATCCATCATTTCAACCATATCAAGCACCAGTGTCTCAAACTTATAACCATTAGGTGATTCTGGTTTTATAAGCTCACCCTTCTCATTTATATATGGAATTTTCTTTTCAACAATATGTAACGGAAGCTTCTTATCCGCAATCTCAAGAAGTGTGTCCAGCTTGAACAGATAGTTAAGAGTAACTCCAAATCCATAAACCAGCTCTCCATCTTCCCTTCTTAAATTAGCAAGCTCCTCTGACATCTCATAATACTCGATGATAGAAGGATGTCCGTTAACCTTACACATTACACCTACCTTCTCATCAGGTGAAACCTTACGGACAACCTTAGAACCACAGGAGCAGCCAGACTGGATAGTCGCTCCTACAAATGCCGGATCCGCAATTCTCTGTAATATATTATCCACTGCAAAAACATTTATCCACTTAACACCACGTTTTTTTAAATCAGCTTCAAGGCCTGCAGACAGCATTGATAAAAACCAGCCTCCATTACCATTAGGAGACATTGCAAGGCTGTCCTTTTCTTCCATATAAAGCTTTCCGTTATAATCCACTGATGGCGCCATATTCTGTACAAAAAATGTCACAAATGAAGAATCGTAGCCAAAGAAGCTGTGCTCCTTAAAAAAGGCTTCTGTATCTTCATTATTCTTTTCACTGGTCATAATATAGAGCGGAATATATGCACCTGTCTTATTGACAACATCAAGTAAATTGTAAATAAGCTGTTCAAAAAGATATAAATCCTTTTGCTCACCTATATTTAATGTTCCCTTGGGCTTATCAAGGCCAAGGCGTGTTCCCTGTCCGCCAGCTAATAAAACCGCAGCAACCTCACCTTCACGAATTGCCCTGATTCCAGTTTCGATATAAGAAGCCTTATTTAACTCAATATCCTTAAGTTCAACTGCAGCCAGCGGTTCAACCTTCTTCTCCTTAACCCCTCCTGCAGCCTGGCTCTTAATATCGTCCAGCATCTTCCAGTCAATCTTAGCCACCTGTGCCGCCATTTTCTCCTGTCCAGCTTCATCAAGCATCTCCATTCGCCTCGCAGCTTCATTTTGATTATGTACTCTCAAAGCATCTAATGCACTCAACTTATCCATATTAATCTCCATTCCTGATTACACCTCTGCAAAGTATCTTAGCACCAGTATAATATCTATGTATTTTATCACTTTATCAAGCAACAGACAACTCCCTCTGGATATCTTTCATTTCCCTAAAATGCAGCATACATCATAGCAACAGTATCAAAGCCCGGGCCATATGCACCAAATATAATAATTATAAATATGGAGGCATACCATATCGCCCATCTTACAGTTTTAGGGCACTGATTAATCCTTTGGATAACCGATATATGTTTCTCGTTAAGTATATCAACAATCAACACAATTATCATACCAATCAATATTATTAAATAATCATATGGTTCCAAAACAAAATCAGCCAGAGAGTGTATAAAATTCATAAAATCAAAATCTGTAATCATTATTTTAAGCATATTCATGCCCTGGCTGATTGTTTCTGCTCTAAAAAACATTTCTCCAACAACCACAATAACAAACAGCTTAACAAAACGGAACATTCTGATACCCACAGATAAATCTGTAAGCCTGTGTTTTTCCATAAACACCGTTACAGTCCGCTCCATACAATTTTCAATTAAAATTATAACAAAATAATACATTCCATAGAATATATACGTTTCCTGTGGCCCATGCCACAAACCATTGCATATCCATACACAGAACAAGGCTATTGTTGGAACAAATAATTTGCTTATCCTCATTCCAAACAATTTTTTAACCTTTTTTGCTGTTTTTCCCATTGGCTTAGAAAAAGAAATTGGGAAAAAAATATAATCCTTAAAAAAGGTTCCCAAAGTTATATGCCATCTATGCCAGAAATCTCCCGCATTCTTAGCAAAAAACGGTTGTTTGAAATTTTCTGGCAGAACAATTCCAAATATTCTTCCCGTTCCTATAATAATATCTATGGTTCCTGCAAAATCCATATAAAGCTGTAACGTGCAAAGTACTGCGCCATACACATACACAGCTCCTCCATATTGGACTCCACTGTCAAAAATCCTGTTAACACCAATAACCATATGGTCTGCTAAAACGACCTTTTTAAACAATCCCCATAATATTCTTTTATAACCTTCTGTGAGGTTATTATAAGATATACTTTCGTTGGAATATAATGCGTCTGATATCTGACCATATCTTGTTATAGGCCCCTCAACTATTGTAGGGAAAAAACTTAAATACAATGCAAGCTTTGCAATATTATCCTGTTTCTTTACTGCATTCCTATAAATATCCACAAGATATGATATAGACTGAAGTGTATAATATGAAATACCAATAGGTATAAGAAATCTCACAGGTTCAAACTCTGTTTCCACACCAAATTTACTTAATACTGCCGCTCCAATTGTTCCAAAAAAGCCTGTATATTTTAACACTATAAGAATTGAGAGATTCATAATGATTCCTGCCGCAAGAATCAGTTTTTTTCTCGTTTTAAGCTTTTTCTTTCCAGCCGGATTTTTTCCATTTTTAACAGATATATTCTCAAGTAAATATGCAAATATATATGTAACTATTACAACTGCAATATTGTATACGACCAGATATCCGCTAAACATACAGAAAAACACATAACCTGCTCCTAAAAGTACAACCCAGCGATACCTTTTATGCATCAGCTGGTATAAAAGTATGACAACAGGTAAGAACACAGCAAAGTATTGTATTGCATTATATGACATGTTATTATCGTTCCTCTTTACTATAAATTGATTCGGAATAGTCCTTATTCCACTTCCTTGCAACAGATTCTTCTCTATCCCTGCTGCCAGCTTTATTCTTTAATATCTCTCCCATATACCTGTTCACCTTAGAAGCGCCATATATATTAACATGAACTCCATTATCAAATGTATCTTCTGCCCAGTCAATTCCTATACTGTCATTGCACAGATTAAGATCAAGATACTCTATATTATTAGTACTGCTCCATTTTTCAATAGCATTATGCTTACTCATATTCCAATTTACCATGCTTGGCGCACTGACAAGCATCAATTCACAGTTATTTGTCAGGCATAATTTCTTAATCTTATCAAGGATATCCAGCCCTTCCTCCGTTATCTGTGCACACGCCTCTCCTCCATCATCATGCATATTATCATAGACCTCTGCACCTGCCTGCTCACTGCGGATCTGAAATCCCTTGTACAGACTTTCATTTTTCCTATTCTGAGTATATTTCAAAATAAACTTTGGAAGCTGTATCTGATTGTATGCTGAATGATAATGGAATATTGGAAATATATCCTCAAGTCTGTTAATAAACTCATCATCATCCTTATATATTCCAGGATATTGCTCCATAACAGAATCAGTCTCTAAAACCAGAACCTTAGGACGCTGTGTTTTAAACATTTCCTTTAATATAGCATATGTATCACACAGTCTCTGAGCTCCTGAGCCCAAATCATAAGATGTGATTCCATACTCCCCCCACAGCTGCAATGGTGAAAATGTATAACATGATTCACTATTACCTGCAAATATTACATCTATACTGTTTTCTTCTTCAGCTTCTATTGCACCGATTTTTATCTTTACAACCGAAAGATCATAGGCTTCATATCCCTTCGGCTCTATCAGCTCTGAACCCGCTGCTATTAAACATAATAAAATAGCCAAAAACAAAATGCCATTTAATATATTTTTATACCTAAATGAATCCGGCCTCAATAATATTCCTCCCAAATTTCATTGATATTTTTCATAAATTAATCTATACTGTCTTTATTAATAAGGAGACGAAAATATGCTCAAGGTCTACCACTGTCCACAATGCAATTCGGTATTCTATCTGTCACGTAAAACCGACACACGGTGCCGCAGCTGCAGCTATCCTCTGAATCTGTTAAAAATTGATTTCTGCGAATATACCAACATGAGTAAACAAGAACGTGAGGAATACATAGAAATGCAGCTAAAATAAAACCAAAAATAAAACTTATACTCAGAACCTCAGATTTAATTCAGACGTCAGCAAGAGAACATCATCATATCCCTTACTACATAACAAATCATTCATAGATTGACTTGTTAAATCATCTTTACTTGATGGTGCAAGTGTAACCACCTCAATAGCAGTGTCTTTCATGCCACACTTGACTGGCACTTCAATATATGGAACGCATGTATCATTACGCATACGTTTTTTCTTTTCATGATTTTCCAAAGCAAACACTGCCCTGTACTCTTCTTCTGCACTAAACAATTCTGACCTAATACCTATTCCATAATACATCAGCAATTCCGCAGCGGCCTTAGCCATAATAGCCTGCTGGTTTGCATCCATACCCTCTAAATATGTAGCTAATGGAGTGTCTTCACTGATTTCCTGCAAATCCGGACGAAAATGCAGCATTGCCATCTGCAGGGCCTCGCGAACAACTTCTTTTTGTTCTTCACGCTCATATATAACCTTGCTAAAATGAAGGAACTTTTCATTAAATATTTCAGATGCCTTGAATCCAATATTACATCCCGGGCTTGCAAGCTCTGCCCATAATGTCAGATTATCTGGCTTAGATGAAAATGAAACAACATAATAATCCATATAATTCTGATTATATAACAACTCAACAAGCGTCGAGCAAAATGGTGTATTATGTTCATCTCTGCATGGAATCCCAAACTCCTCCATAATGATTTCGACAAGCACATGCAGCACATATATAAATTCTTCCTCATCATTAATATAGTTGTAATCCGTTGCCCATATCTTATTCTGATTCAATATTCCCTGAATGCCATTCATCTTTGTGTAATGATATAATATATCATCAGGTCCTATATCAGTAAAGCTATATATTCCATCTAAAATTCTTTTACGAATCTCCTCGTATTTCTCATTAAAATCCCCAGTTATCCCCATAAATCAAAAGCTTCTCCTCATATTTTTTATTTATTAATTTTCCAGATATATGCGGCCATCACAAAACCACAAAAAAGGATATAGACATATTATCACCTATCTGCGCTATATTCAACTATATGTAGTAATAATTTATTTTTTTCATCATATTC
>JAUNPT010000120.1:6343-7028 GCA_030536565.1 Eubacteriales bacterium
AACAGTCCCACACTTCGCCACGAATCCTATCCCCCTATATACTATATACCCAGCTATACCGCCAAGCAAATTCGTTATCAAATCTATAGCATCACAGGTTCCCAGAAACAGCACGTACTGTCCCGTTTCAACAAGCATAGAGCTTGCAAAACAAACCAGCATATGCTTCCACCATTTCTTACACCATGTTATATTAAATGGCAGCAATAAGCCATAAGGAACAAATAATAATATATTACTAATGGCATGATACTGTTCAAAATAGCTCCCATTAAAAATGTTCTTAATTATATTTAAGACATCAACCCTCACAAGATGATATTGTAAGGGCTGCCTGTTTAACAATGTCACACCAATAATAAATGACGTCCATATAGCAAACGCAAATGAAACCCCACCCTTTTTGACTGCCCCATTTAATCCACCAACTCTAGCATGACAAATCAGAAGCAGAATTAACATTGCTGTACAAACACATGCCATCTGTACAAGCTCACTATTTGAAAATGTTAAGTATCTTTTCATGTATTTTACATACTGCTGCCAGGTAATCATTCTATTCTCTCCAAAATTTAACCGTTAAAATTTTCAAGTTATTTCTCTTTATTAAGTAAGCGCCACGTAAAATTGTGTTCACTTTCACTAACAAGGCATTGCTTTATGCAATCCACCCAGTATTTATCTT
>JAUNPT010000002.1:0-25379 GCA_030536565.1 Eubacteriales bacterium
GCCTTGGTCTGTGGCTGCATAATCAGACCTTTTTTACAGATATCTCCTACAATTCGATTCATCATAACATCTTCCCACTCATAGTTTTATAAATCTCATATCACGTTTGTACTCGCACACGTTTTCTATTCTAACAATATCAGATTATTGTAACTATCAAGATTAGGAAAAATGTTTCTGAAATTCATGTAAAAAAGGACATCACACGCTTTTCTAGTGCAATATCCTTCTCTATATTTGATAATTTATTTATTTTTACTTACTTCCAAAAGCATTTAATATGATACAGCCGGCAGTTATTAATATAATTCCAACAACTCCTGCCATGGACAGTTTTTCCTTGAATATTATAAATGAAATAACTGCTGTTACAATTATCCCTGCACCACACCACGTAGCGTAGGCAATTCCAAGATTTATTTTTGTAACTGCCTTTGAAAATGAATAATAACACACAATATATGAAACTACACTAAGTACTGATGGAAACAGCTTGGTAAAGCCTTCTGAAAACTTTAAAAATGTTGTTGCAACTATCTCGGCAATAATTGCAAGTGCTAAGAGCAAATAAGACATTTTATCCTCCCAATATGAACTAAAAAGCTTGTCTTTTCTTCTCATCAAGATATGACACTGCTGATAATGCAGCTATATTTCCCTCACCAGCGGCCTTAATATACTGATATGGCTTTCCTACAATATCTCCAGCCGCAAAACAACCTGCAAGATTAGTTTTCATCAGTCTGTCAGCACACACATGGTTGTCCTCGACCCTTAGGCCCGGGATCAGCTGGTCTGCCGCAACACTTTCTCTTAGTATAAAAACTCCATCCAAACTAATTTCCATATTAGCAAGTATCAGCTTTTCTACCCTTGCATCAGCGTCGTCCCCTGCAATCTTAACAATCTGGTCATGTATGACCTGAATGGAATCATCTACATGAATTTCTTCCTTATACATTGGAATATAATAAACCTTTTTTGCAACCTGTGCAAGAAATTCTGCTTCTTCCTCATCTTTAGGACTAAAGCCTATAACCGCGGCAGTTTTGCCTCTGTAAAATAAGGCATCACATGTCGCACAGTAGCTTACACCCTTTCCCAAAAATTCCTTTTCACCCTTAAATGGCTGTCCAAAATTAACTCCAGAGGCAAGTATAACAGCATCTGCCTCATACATACCCTCCTTGGTAAGTAATGAATAATATGAACCCATATTATAAACATTTGTAACCTTCTGCTCTGTTATCTGTATATCCATTGCTTTTAGATGCTCTTTAAATGCATCAGCTATCTTAAGTCCGCTTTTTCCAAAAAAACCCGGATAATTATTAACCTCATGTGCCTTGACCAGCTTACTGCTTAATTTTCTGCTCCCAAATATTATGAATTTTTTGTTCCTGATTTTCGCATTGATTGCGGCAGACAGACCCGCAGGCCCGCTGCCTACAATAGCGATTTCGTATCTATCTGCCATAGCAGTACCTCTCTTATTATACTGACATTAAACTAACAACCTGCTCCTTTGGAATTAAACCAACTGAACGCTTTACTTCTTTTCCATTATTGAATACCAGCAATGTTGGAATTGAAACCACTCCATATTTCTGTGCAATTGATGGCGAATCGTCACAATTCAGCTTAACTACCTTGAAACTGTCATTCTCCTCTGCTACTTCCTCAACGATTGGGCCTAACATCATACATGGTCCACACCAAGGTGCCCAGATATCCATTAAAACAGGCTTATCACTTTTTAATACTTCTTCTTCAAAATTTCTCTCATTAACGCTGACTACTTTCATAATTTTTCTCCTTTTCTTTGTGCACTTCTTACTTTATGAACTATTCTCAGTATCTTTCCTTTGATAAAATTTTATTCCTTTCAATCCGTAAAACTTCCAAGCATCTTCTGCAGTATTACACGCAGCTGTTCTGCCTCCTCTTGTGATATTGACACACAGCCACTCATTTTATCAGGAATCTTTACAGCATTCTCCTTCAATTCTTCACCCTTTTCAGTAATGGTAACCTTAAGGTTTCTCTCGTCACTTTCCATTCGATGCCTCGTAACATATCCTTTTGACTCAAGCTTTTTAAGCAATGGTGTCAATGTTCCTGAATCCAGAAAAAGCTCTTTTCCAAGCTCCTTTACCGTCAACTCTTTTTTCTCCCAAAGCACCATCATTGCAATATACTGGGTATATGTCAGTTCCAGCTCGTCCAAATATGGCTTGTACCTTCTGACAATTTCCTTGGAACAGACATACAAAGGAAAACACATCTGATTGCATAATTTTATAGATTCATAATTATCATTACACATATCAATCTCCATTCTTGCTTCTCATGGCATAACAATTTTGCAACATTTAATTGTGCGCAATTTGTTTTTCCAAACTGATTGTACACAATTAAATTGTTTTTGTCAACTTATTTTTTACATTTTCCATACCAGCTCATTAGTGCTGGAAACAGCAACAGCTCCCGCTCCCAGCGCCTGACATATATCATCTTTATCCGTAATAAGTCCTCCGGCTATAACCGGTGTTCTTTCTGATTCGGTAATTTTTCTTAATACCTTTGGCATAACCCCTGGAAGAACCTCAATACAATCCGGGTGCACCTGATTACACTGCTTATAAATATTGGAAAGAGCCATTGAATCTATTACAAAAAATCTTAAAACTGTATACAGCCCCAGTTCCTTTGCATACTTAATTAACCCTGGCTTTGTACTTATTATTCCATCTGCACAGACTTCATTTTTAAGGTAATCAACACTTACCTCTTTTAAGGATAAACCATTGATTAAATCAATATGTACAATAGCTGTCTTCCCATGGTTATGAAGCTTCTTTACAATTTCTCCAATAGTGCATATATCGCCAAAAAGAACAAATACAATGGTGCTTTCTACCGACAAACATTTTTCAAGCCCTGTCTCATCTTTAACCGCTGTAATAATCGTGCAATCCTCTACCTGCCGTGCAAATCCACGCCTTGCAAGCCCATTCTGTGCAAACCTATTCACTGCAATTCTCCATTCTTTGCCTCTATTGAATCAAATTATCTGCTAATACCTTATCTATATATTCCTTTGCACTTTCTGTCAGCGGAAGAAATGGCTTTCTAGGCTCTCCCGCTGCAATTCCCTGCGTACATAATACATATTTAACTGCCGCAATAAGTCCCACCTTACAAAAAGCTGCCATAATATTATTTGCCTTATGCTGCATTTGCCTTGCGTCATCAATCTGTCCTGCCAAAAATGCATCATATATCTTCCTGTAATGTGGCAGCATACAGTTAAATGTGCTTCCGATTGAACCCTGTGCACCAAGAGCGAGCCCCGCAACCATAGTTTCATCAAATCCATTCCAAATCTTTAATTCAGGATTAAGCTCCATAAATCTCTCCATCTGATAAACCACCTGATTAGTATGTTTTACTCCCTCTATTGCACTGCTTGTAAATAATTTCTGATAATCAGGATCACCCAAATCAAATTCTCTTTTGGTATTTCCCGGAAAATTATACACAATCAAGGGCATATTAACCGCACTGGATATATCATAGTAATAATTACAGACTTCCTCACTTGTAAATCCATAATACAGCGGAGGAGTTGCTGCGATATGGTGAAATCCCATCTCTTTTGCTTCTTTGGCATATTCGATTGCCTCCCAGGTTGAAAGACAGCCAACATGTGCAATCAGGTCTGCCTTATCCTTAAATTGTGAAGCCACTTCAAATGCAGAAACACGTTCCTTATGGGACAACATAAAACATTCCGCACTGCTTCCGCCTAAAAAGAAACCATCAGCCTTCTCATTGAGATTTCTTGTAATCAGCTGCTCTAAAACCTTTTCGTCTAACTTTCCTGCCGCATCAAATGGTGTTGCTGAAGCCACATAAATTCCAAGCATTTCCTTCATAATACCTTCTCCTTCTGTCACTAAATTTTTCTATTTTTCACTACAATTTAACTCCTTTTATTATAACAAAAAGCAAACCAATAAGCCAGTGATATTCCAGCAATTGCTTATTAGTTTGCTTATAATTTAGATTCCAGCCCTGTTATCTGTGATAACATTTTATTTTGGCAGGATATGTAATAAAGTATTCCAACAATATCAGCAAGAAACCACCCAATTGGCACAGACCACCAGATTCCTGCCACACCAATGTCTGGTACAGACGAAAGTATATACGCCAGAATAACACGAATACCAAGTGAGACAATAGTCAACACTACGGACATTCCTGGCTTTTCCATTGCACGATACAATCCATAAAGCAGGAACAGGCACCCAATTCCACAGTAAAACAATCCTTCAATCCGTAAATAACGAACTCCCTCGGCAATTATCCTGCTTTCTCCTGGCTCCACAAACAGTCCCATTAACGGATACGCAAATATGCATACTACTGCGGAGCTTAATACACAAAAAAGTACAGAGACCATGACTGCCCCCTTTAATCCAGCATGAATCCTCTGTTTCTGTCTCGCACCATAATTTTGTGCTATAAAAGTTGAAAATGCATTTCCAAAATCCTGAACTGGCATATATGCAAATGCATCTATTTTTACAGCAGCCGCAAACGCCGCCATAATTGATGGTCCAAAGCTGTTTACAAGCCCCTGTACCATCAGTATCCCCAGATTCATCACAGACTGCTGAATACAAGTCAGTATAGAAAATCCAGCAATCCCGCGTATACGTCTAAGGCGGACATGCATATCCCCCCGAGCCGGACGAAACTGCGGATATCGAAATAATGTATATACCGCAATGCCAATTCCTGAAATATATTGTGCGATTACTGTAGCTTCTGCAGCTCCCGCTACGCCCCGCTTCAGTCCACACACAAACCACAGGTCAAGTAAAATATTAATACCTGCAGAAATTGCCAGAAACACTAATGGCACGACAGAATTACCCACTGCACGAAGTAATGAAGCAAAATAATTGTATAGAAAACCAGCCGCAATACCAAAAAATATAACAACTAGATAATCCCGCATAAGCCCCCATACTTCTTCCGGTACTCGCAAGAATACCTTTAAAACATCTATAAATACAAAAGCAGCAATATTAAGCAGCAGTGTAATTACTGCAATAAGAGCAAATGCTGCATATGCATCTTCCTTTAATGCAGTCTCATCTTTCTGTCCAAACCTAATAGAAAATACAGCGCCGCTTCCCATACACAAACCGAGCAGAATAGATGTTAGGAATGTCATCAATGTAAATGATGAACCAACCGCTGCCAAAGCATTTTTGCCTAAAAATTTCCCTACTATCAATGTGTCCGCCACATTATAACACTGCTGTAACAAATCTCCTAAAATCATCGGGATAGCAAAGGACAGCATAGAACGCATAACCGGGCCTTTTGTTAAATCTCGATTCATTGTACACCTTCCTATCATTTGTTTTTATTATACATACAGACCTCATAAGTATTTTATATAAACAAGTTTGTAAATGTATCTGTAAGTATTACATCGGCAGCTGTTCATTCCACATTGCATGATGCAGATGAATTGTCACAGCTCCCTTTAACGCTTCAGCGTCCCTTCTTTTCAGGAAATTCATAATCAGTATATGGTCCTTGTAGGCATCTTCAGCCACCACATCTAAATTATAATTCATCGAAATAGTTTTATCGATAGTCTCTGTAAGCATCGGCACAAACTTGCTTAAGAACTCATTATGAGATGCCTTTAGGATTGCGCCATGAAAATCACTTTCAGACTGAATTCGTTCTTTTCCCTGTGGATTCTTTTTCAATGCTCTCTGGCACTTTTCACCAAGCCTTATAATATGCTCTATTTCCTCATCAGAAGCTCTCTTACAAGCAAGTGCTGCCGCCTCTGGCTCAAAAATCATTCGTGTTTCATACAAGTCGCGCAAAGTGATTTTCATCTTAGATAAATCCTGAATCCCAAGAGCATCATTAGCAAGCTGGCCCATCTGTTCAGTCACAAATGTGCCTAACCCCCTTTTCACTGTGAGAACACCTTCTGCACTTAAAATTCTAATTGCTTCTCTTAATGTCGTCCTGCTGATTCCAAGCTTTTCAGATAATTCGTTTTCATTAGGAAGCTTCTGTCCATATTCATATACCTTATCCTCAAGAATCAGTTTTTTTAAACTTTCTGCCGTCCTCTGTGATAAATTTTCACGCTGCATGATTTCAACCTCACAAATCGTTGTCAATATTTCATAAAAGTAAAAAAAGCTGTCGTACGTGTAATGTCTACGATACGACAGCTTAAACTTATGTATTGATTAGTTGTTAATGAACTTGCTTGACTCATCATTCCAGCTGTAAAGCTTTCTGATTTCTTCACCAACCTGCTCTGATGGATGTTCTGAAGCTAACTTTCTCATAGCTTTAAAGTGAACCTGTCCACCGGCTTCTGACATATCAAGTAAAAATTCTTTAGCAAATGTTCCGTCCTGAATATCTGAAAGAATCTTCTTCATAGATTTCTTTGTTTCCTCTGTAATAATCTTAGGGCCTGTGATGTAATCACCATATTCAGCTGTATTAGAGATTGAATATCTCATACCTGCGAAACCTGACTGATAAATTAAATCTACGATTAACTTCATCTCATGGATACATTCAAAGTAAGCATTTCTTGGGTCGTAACCAGCTTCAACAAGTGTCTCAAAACCAGCCTGCATAAGAGCACATACACCGCCGCAAAGAACAGCCTGCTCACCGAAAAGGTCAGTCTCTGTCTCTGTTCTGAATGTTGTCTCAAGAACACCAGCTCTGGCTCCGCCAATACCTAATGCGTAAGCAAGTGCCATATCCTGAGCCTTACCTGTTTCATCCTGCTCTACAGCGATAAGACAAGGAACACCCTTACCTTCCTGGTACTCTGAACGTACTGTATGTCCAGGTCCCTTAGGAGCGATCATTGTAACATCAACACCCTTAGGAGCCTTGATTAAACCGAAATGAACATTGAAGCCATGAGCGAACATTAACATATTACCTGGTTCAAGGTTTGGTTCGATTGATTCCTTATATAACTTAGCCTGAAGTTCATCGTTGATAAGAATCATGATGATATCAGCTCTCTTAGCTGCTTCTGCTGCTGTAAATACTTCAAATCCCTGCTCTTCTGCTCTCTTCCATGACTTAGAACCTTCGTAAAGACCAATGATAACATGGCATCCTGAATCCTTAAGGTTTAATGCATGAGCATGTCCCTGGCTTCCGTAACCGATAACTGCGATTGTCTTTCCGTCCAATAATGATAAATTACAATCGTTCTGATAAAAAATCTTTGCTTCTGACACGATAAATACCTCCATAAATAAACAATAGTTGTATGACATCTCTTGTTTGTTGTCATACAACTATTATATATCTTATTATTCAATTGTCAACCCATTTTTAAATTTTTCTATAAAAGATTCATATTTCTTTTTAACGTATCAAGCATACTAAGCTTTTCAACCGGACGTATTTTTTTATGAAGAAAATATTCCGGATATTTCTGAACAATTTGCTGCTTTTCATAAAGAATCTTATTAAGGTGTTTATCTAACTCTGCCATTGCCTGATTTCTTTTTCCCAGATAAACATATCTTGCAATATTCCGGTGCTGTTCACATGCATTGGCCGATATATCGTCAAACCACAACGCCATCTGTCTAATTCTTTCATAATTATTTGTGCTCTGCATAATCATTGCCCAGCAGCGCATTTTGTCTGCCAGCTGAAAGAAAAGTTTATGATATTCA
The DNA here is from genome assembly GCA_030536565.1 of Eubacteriales bacterium. Classification (GTDB taxonomy): domain Bacteria; phylum Bacillota; class Clostridia; order Lachnospirales; family Lachnospiraceae; genus Lachnospira. The sequence goes on from JAUNPT010000002.1 coordinate 7,773, forward strand.
TTATCATATGCCATCTGTTTAAATACATCCTTTTGTTTCCATGCTTCTTCCTGATTTGCAATGCATTCATTCATTTTAACAAAATATTCATCGGTGCATTCTCCAATACATTCTTCCATAACACCGCGTTCGACAACATACCTTAAAAAACGCTCCTCTGGAACACTCTCAACATCAATAAGCGATACCTTCGTCTCCTTCTGCGGTACAATATCCACAAGACCATCTGTGCCCAGCCTTGAGAATGCATCTCTGATTGGAGATCTGCTTATCCCCAAGGTTTCTCCTAATTCCTTTATATTTAAAACCGTTCCTGGTAAAATTGACAAATCAAGAATCTTTCCTCTTAAAATATCATAAACAGAATCGGATAATGTATTGCCGCCCATTAAGTTCAATTCATCATCATCAAATTCTATTGCCATATGCTCCCCTTTCTACATCCCTCAAAACAGGGACAACCAAACAGGCAGGCCTGCTTGACTGTCCCTTTATCTTAATCAAATAAAAGCGCAATTTTCCTGATAGACGGATCTTTAGAATCCACAAAATCAAATGCCTTCTGAGCATCAAGATAGTGAAATGTATGCGATATACTTCCCTTTAATTCTACTTTATTTTCATTGACAAGGTCAATAGCATCTTGAAATTTTCTATTCTGAAGCCTGCTTCCCCTCACGTCAAGCTCTTTGGATGTAATCAAAAACTGATTCACTTCTGTTGGTGCAGTGGAGAATCCCATTGTAATAACACGTCCTGCGTTCCCCGTTGCCTTTAAAGCAGTAAGAAGACTATCCTTAACACACGCTGCATCAATTGTCACCGTAACTCCATATCCATCGGTGAGCTCATGACATTTTTCTGCAACATCTTCCTTCATTGGATTAATAACATACTTTGCACCTGCATTTAATGCCTCCTGAAGCTTTTCGTCATCAACATCAGACACAATAATTGCTGCACCTGAAAGTCTTGCAATACGAAGTATAGAACTGCCTAATGCACCTGCCCCTTCAATTAAAAGTGTGTCTTCTTTATTAAGCTCTGCTCTTGAACAACTCTGAATTGCAATCGTTGTAGGCTCAATCATAACTGCCTCTGCATCTGTAAGTTTTTCAGGAACCAGATAACAGTCTGAGTCTGGAACAGCCATATATTCTCTGTATCCGCCATCAATATGCACGCCGCGTACCCTTAAGCTTCCACATACATTTGGTCTGCCCTTTCTGCATGCATAACAGGTTCCACAAGGCACAACCTGGTCAACAATCACTCTGTCACCAACCTTAACCTTAACTGCCCCTTCTCCGACTGCTTCTACAATTCCTACCATCTCATGTCCGATAACACGTGGATATGTAGCCGCCGCATTAGTTCCATGATATATACCCACATCTGAGCCACAGATTCCTGCCGCTTTCATCTTAATAAGAACATTATTCTCCTTCGTAAGCTCTGGCTTATCCATATCAATAATCTGAAGCCTGTTTGGTTCTGCTATCTGTATTCCTTTCATAATTAACCTCCATCATCTATTTTTAATTATTTTATCATTTACTTTGGTATACCGGTATACTTTGTAAAACTATACTAATTGACGTTTATTTTTTTTCATGTTAAACTTCTTCTATATTTTTAAAGGAGTGAAAGGTGAAAATAAAACATGATTCCTAAAAGTTCTTTACAATCACAAGCCTATGATACCATTAAGGAATTAATCCTTACTAATAGTCTGGATTCTAATAAATTATATTCAGAAACCCAGTTAGCCAAGAACATGGGCATATCACGCACACCTCTAAGAGAAGCTCTTCAGTGTTTATCTCAGGATGGGTATATAACAATTATCCCCAGCAGAGGATTTAAGGTTCGCAAACTAAACAAGAAGAATGCAAAAATGATTATCGAAGCCCGCTGTGCTATCGAGGGCTTCTGCATTCATTCTATTATTGCAGATAAAGACAATATTCGTTACGAAAAACTTATTAACAATCTTGAAGAAACAATTGAAACCATGAAAAAACATCTTAACTCCGAGGATTTAATTAACGAGTTCTCCGAAGCTGACCACAGGTTTCACCTGCTTATTGTCCACTATCTTGGCAATACTGAATTTAACAGCATGTACCAGCGTCTTATGTACATGATTCATCTGACAACCTCACAGGTTCTTTCTGTTGACGGGCGTCCCGAATCAACCCTTGCCGAACATGAAACAATCTTAAAATACATTAAAGAAAATCAGGGTGACAACGCATATCAGGCTCTGCTTAATCATCTTATGATGCCTCTGAACTTTAAATTTGTCGAAGAAGATGAAGAAATCGAACCTGAAGATTTAATTTAATAGTCACAAAGCAGAAAAAGTACAGAGTTTCTATACAAGAAGCACTGTACTTTTTCTATGGTATATTATGGATTATTCCTGTCCTACCTTAACAACTACCTTCATATAATTGCCTGGATTTTTTTCAATATCCACCAATGTGTCAGGTGCTTCTTCAATTGAAACCGTTTTTGTAAGAATCCTTCTGACATCAACCTTATTGTTATAAATAAGGTCAATTGCCTCCTCAAATTCTCCAGCACTTGTTCTTGCACCCCTCAAATCAATTTCCTTCTTTGTGAATATATCTGTTGGAAGTGAAGTTTCCTTTGCTGGCCAGCCTGTAAATACAACACGTCCGGCATTACATACCAGATCGAGCGTCATTCTGATAGCTGCATTTGCACCACTGCATTCCATAACCTGATGAGCCAGATTTCCATCTGTAATCTTTGCAACCCTTGCAGCTGCATCTTCAGTCATTGTATTAATCGTATGCTCAATACCAAGCTTCTTTGCAAACTCAAGCCTTTCTGGGACAATATCAAGCATAATTGCATGGGCACCATAAGCCTGTGCTACCATACCTGCCAGCAGTCCAATAGGGCCGGCTCCTATTATCGCACAATACTCTCCAGCCTTTAATCCACCTCTATGCACTCCATGAAGTGAAATTGTAAGTGGTTCAGCCATTGCTGCCAGTGTCCAGTCCATGTCCTCTGGGATTTTAATAAGCATATCTGCAGGATGTGTATAATATTCAGCCATACCACCATCAATATGTACACCTAATACTTTTAAATCTGTACAGCAGTTAGTTCTTCCAATGCTGCATGGATAACAGTGTCCGCAATAAATGTATGGATCAACGATTACCTTGTCTCCAACCTTGATTCCATTTTTATTATTTTCTGGAATAGACTCTACAATACCTGCAAGCTCATGTCCAATTACTCTTGGATATGAAACCAGCTTGTTAGTTCCTCTGAAGGCTCCTACATCACTTCCACAGATACCTGCTGTAATAATTCTAATTAATGCCTCGCCTTCCTTAGGTACTGGCTTTTCTATCTCTACGCATCCCACTTTATATGGTTCTTCAATCTTAACTGCTTTCATTTTACGTTTCCTCCGTAAATAGCCTAAAGAAATATTATTTGATTAAACTACGATTATATAATCTTTTATTATAATGCTACCTTAACTACAACCTTAACTACATCTTCTGGACCGTCAGCCTGGATTCTAGGCATATGGGCATCTTCAGGTGCAACTACAATCAAATCACCTTCCTCAAGAAGAACTGTTCCCGAAAGCTTTGGCTCCTTATAGAATATTAAATCCTTTTCATCATACTTTTCGGATACTTCAAGACCATCTCTCTTGCATACACCAAACTGCTCTTTACCTACAGCCATATACTGAATATCAAAGAATTTCTCATGTGTCTCGAACTTTCCATCTGCAGCTGGAATAGTTTCGTATTTCTGAACATTGGCTGTAACACCATCAACGATTGGATAAGCACCTTCATCAAGTGACTTAATATCTGTCTCTGCCAGCCACTTATAAGCAGCCTTAAACTTTTCATCTAAATAATTATACTTCTCTGCAATTGATACATTTGAAAAAAACATATAATCCTCCTTATTTGCTTGCAATATCCTTTGTGTTCAAATCACCAGCGGCGATTGCCTGAACCTGTGTCCATATAGCTTCATCAATATTAACGCCTTCTGCCATGCTCTTTTTACGTCTCTCAACTGTACTTTCGCCTGGGCACTTAACTGGTCTGCCTTCTTTCTCTGGATGAGCTGCATCTGCTGCGGCAACTCTCTTATTTAACATGGCCTGACCTTCTGCCTTGTCTGAGAAAAGGTATGGATTGATTGCTATGAATATCTGACAGCAGCCTGTACAGCTTCCCTGATTAGCATTATCCATATCTGTACCACATTTACCATTAGCAAGAAGTGCAGCTGCCATATCAAGAACAATTGCCATACTGCTTCCCTTCCAGTAACCTGTTGGAAGAATCCTCTTACTTTCTTCAATAGCACCCGGGTCACTTGTAAGATTTCCTTCCTTATCAAATCCGCCTGGGAAAGGAAGCTCTTTACCTGCAAGTCTGTATACACCTAATTTTCCATAAGCATACTGGCTCATTGCCATATCCAATACAATTTCGCCATCTTCACGAGGGATTGCCATGCAGAAAGGATTGTTACCTACACTTGGTTCATCGCTTCCCCATAAAGGCATACAGCTTTCTGTGTTAATCCAGCTCATACCCATAAATCCAGCCTGTGCCATTCTCCATGCGTATGTACCACCTCTCATCCAGTGAGTTGTATTCTTTAATGCAACGCATCCAATTCCATGCTCCTTAGCTAATTCCATTGCTCTGTCTGCACAGAATATTGCGTTAGTAACACCAATTCCTAAGTTACCATCATAGTTCTCAACTGCACCTGCCGCCTTAACTAATTCTGGCTTTCCATCAAGGTTAATCCAACCCTTCTGTACATATTCTACAAATCTTGGAATTCTGTTAAGTCCGTGGCTTTCAACTCCATCAGCACTTGACTGTGTATGAATTGCAGCACATGTTTCTGCCTGTTCCTCTGTTAATCCCACATTAAGAAATGCTTTCTTAACTGTGGCTTTTACTTCATCGTAAGATACTTTAACACCCATTTTACTTCTCCTTTTTATATTTCTGCAATTAAACGTAACCAAAGCTATAACAAACTGTTTTAATGATTTCCATCTGCATCACAGGGTATACGCCCTGACTTTTCCATAATTTCTTCATATAGACCGCTTGCCTCTTCCGGAGAATATCCGTATACAAGAAATACGTCCATAACAAATGATGAATATGGCAGTCCGCATAATTCCTGTGCAAATGCCATTCCTGCAATCTCTCCCAGTGTATATACCTCAGAATCATTATGTAGCGGCCCGATATTCCAAAGACGCACCTTTTTCGTCCTTGTATAAATTTCCTTCCTGTACTTATCCTCAACATTATGAAACAGCTCATGTGCCAGCAAAAGATTTTTTACATTTAGATGGCTTGTAAGAACCTCCTTAACTCCGGGCTCTTTTATTGACTTCGCAGCTTTATTCACTGCGTCCATATAAATCATAATCTTGTCAGGCTCCTTAAACTCTCCAAATAAAACTCTGTCTGTCTTTTCCGGATAATCAGGATAGGAAACTTCCATACCCATCTTTTCTGCAATCATAACTGGATTTTTAGAGCCATATTCTCTGGCTATTTTCTGTGCATATTCAATACCACAGGCAATAGATTCCTTTGTAAATTCGATTCTTTGCTCATCAGTAAACTTACCATTTAATGGTTCTCTTGAAAATGCATATGCATACCAGTCAACTGCATCCATTTCTACCAAGTCCCTTAGCATTGCTGCTAAGGGTCTTATGGTAAAATGTGGTCTCTGATATCTGTTAGAATTTTGCTTTCCTATCAGTCCTTCTTTAATTGTCTTTAAGCCATTCTGAAATGTCTCTTTATCCATAGATTATACCTCGTTAACTGAGCCTACAATAAGAATTTCTTCATCAGGCTCACGATCTCCTACATCAAGATCCATAAGTAAAATAATCTGCTCAAAATCTACTGCACTATAATCAGCAACTCTTGGGCCGCAGCAGATGAAGAAATCTGGTCTTAATACTGTATCTGTCTTAAACACAGCTCCGTCCTTCCACATCTTCTCAACAACCTCTTTGTAATCCTTAACCTTACATTTTGCAACCATACCATCGGAACACTGGACCTTGATAAAGCCCTTCTTGTCAACAATTCTAAGTGGTGTCTTATCATCTCTTCTGCCTTCGAATACAAAGAATTTATCTGTCTTTTCTGCTAAATGTATATCTGAAACCTTTGGTCCAAAATCCTGTGTTGCAAGTTCTGTAGCTTCAGCTTCATCGCATTCCTTAAGAAGGTCTGTGGCCTTAACCTCTGTTGAACCTGTCGCAATAGCAGTAATTTTACCTGTCTGATTATCAATCTCAATATGTACTTCTACTGTATCCGGTGATGCTCCCGAACTAACAGCCGCATCTGTTGCTTCTTTCTTAAGTGCTTTGATATCCTCCTGAGTTGGATTAGGAATAACTCGCTCAACAACATCACGAACCATTGATAACGCAACACCAATCGAAGAAATAACCTCCGCATTTTCCGGAATGCTGTACTGAAGCCCCATCTTTGATGCACAATAAGGAACTAAGGAAGCTGCACCACCGCCACAGCCTACAAGCTTCATTGCATCATGGTCTAACTGATACTTGTCAGCAAGAGCATTGATACATGCATTAACCTTTTCAAAATCCTTGTCAAGAATCTGTGTTGCAAGTTCTTCAACTGTAATTCCAAGCTTGTCTGCTACTGGCTGCATTGCTTTTCTTGCAGCATTCGCATTACCATGAGCAAAATATTTTTCTTCGATTAAGCCTAAGACATTGGCAGCATCTGTATTAGTAAAGCAAATCATCTTGCCGCTCTTTAATTTAATAGCAACATAATCGGCTGGGTCACCCGGCTTAGGACTTAACATAACGATTTCCGGAGCTACGATTTCTTCTTCCGGAGTGAAGCATGCATACTCACAGCCGGCAATATGTGCTGAACGAGGGCCTACATCTACTACCTCTTTGTCATTAATTCTTACCATTGAACCACCGGCACAGCCTAAAATACGAACATCAAGTGAGCTTATATATGTATCATGTCCACCAATCTGAGCATAGTCAACACCTGGACGTCCATTCTTAATTACACCGATATTAGTTGTTGTTCCACCAACCTCGAAATAAATTGCATTAGATGCACGAAGATACATAAGTGAACCCATAACAGATGCGGCTGGGCCTGAAAGAGCTGTTAAAATAGGACGCTTACGCATCTCGTTTATTTCCATAACACCACCATCGCCACGCATAATCATAAGAGGCACTGTAACACCTGCCGCTCTTACAGATGACTCTGTAGCATTAGCTGTAGCCATCATCTTTGGCAATATAGAAGCATTGATTGCAGCTGTACGGGTTCTTCTTGTAAGGCCATAAAGCTTTGTAATATCTGAAGCCATTGTTACTGGAATACCATTTTTTTCAGCAACATCATGAATCATTTCTTCTTCTTCCATGCTGTCAACGCCGAATGCCATAGATGCAACGATAACCTTGGCGCCTTCATCAAGAAGTTCATCAACATTTTTCTTGATAACATCCTCTGTTAACATTTTTTTCTTAATGAACTTGTTGTATACCTTAATCATACGTCCAACCTTCTCATCAAGAACAATATCCTTAATTGCCAGCTGGCCTTTTGCAAGCCAGCCTTCAAGACCGCCTCCAGCAACACCAATTACACCAACTGGTGCAACGTCACCTTCAATAAATGCATTTGTAGCCTGTGTTGTTGAGTGTGCAACGAAAGCTACGTCTTCAGGTTTAATTCCATTCTGTTCCATACACATCTGGAATGATTTTACAACGCCTGCTGCAACTCCATCTTTGTCATCATGTGTTGTCTTAATTTCATACTTACCAATAATCTCATGTGTCTCATTATCCATCGCCACACATTTTGTATAAGTACCACCAACATCAATACCCATACGTACTAATCTTCTCTCGCTCATTTTCTGAACTCCTTTCGTATATAAAAGTCTATAATTATAGAAGCATTTTCTTTTTTGTCTTCTTTATTTTCAAATTTAATTTTGTTTTTATATCTTTGACCGATATCTCTATTCTCTACGTTTGTAATTTTTTTATCACCGGAGCACCCATGAGAGTACTCCGGCTTAATATATATTAGGAAGGGGTTTAGCTAATTAAATCTTACAGGAACCAGGCAGCACCAAGACCACTAAGTAATATAAATGCTGCAACATACTGTAACACACCTGTTAAGTATGCATTTGGAATTGATAACTTTAAAAATTCCTTTGATTCTACCTTTGTATAAGCAAGTCCCCAAGCAACCCATGACTGTGTAATACAGCAGCCGATGTTTACTGTGATTGTAGGAATTGCAAATACTGCATAAAGGAATGGTACTGAGAAGTGAGCAACATTTGATAATACACCAAGCGTAGCTGCACCACATCCAACAAGTGTCATAGGTCCTCTGAAAAGTCCCATGCAAAGTAATACTGCGAATACGATACATACAACTAATTCGCTTGTAGGCATTACGCTTCCAAGGATAACCTTGAAGTAAGGTGATGCATATGTAGCAACTGAGTTGAACATAGGTAATGTTAACAAGAAACCTACCAATGGAGCTGTATCAACTACACCATCATAGTAAAGCTTATTAACAAGCTGACAGTTTTCTTTGAATGTTCCCTTGAACTTTCCACAAAGAACTAATGCAAGGAAGCCTGCGATTACGAAGCCGCCAATAACTGAGAAATCTAACCAAATCTTAAGTACAACAGGTACTATTGGAAGAACCAGTGTATAAAGTGGAGCGTTCTTCTGCTCTGCGGCACCCTTTGTTGAAGCTGCCCATGCACGTGAAGTCTTTGACTTCTTAATAAAGATAGCTGCTAAAACTGTTGTTGCAACTAACATAATAATTAAAGCTGCATATCCGAAATGAGCTGCATACCAGCCAAGTGTGAAATCTGGCATCTCATCTGGTTTAATAAAGAATGCTCTGTACTGTGCAAAGTTTACTGGATTCAGATAAATACCAGCTGCAACTGAACCCATAAATGAGAACATTGCAATTGCCTTTGGAATACCAAGAGACATTAAAATAGGAAGAACGATAACACCGATAGCAATTACAGGACCTGCACCAGTCATAGCTGTGAAGATGATTGCTGTAACGATGTTAAGAAGAGCTACTGTAACGATTGGCTTATCACCACCAAGCTCTACTGTCTTTCTGATAAGTGTTGAAGCAATGCCTGTTTCCATAAGTACTCTTCCGAACCAGGCACCCCAGCATACGTTAACGAGTGTTGTACCCCAGCCTTCAGGTGCTGACTGGTATACCTTGTTTAAAATTGCAATCAAACCTTTAGATCCGTCGAATTGTAAAACCTTATTTGCTTCAATGAATGCATCACTTGCAAACGCTGCTCCGCCAAGTGAAAGAACTGTCCATAATACTGTAATCATTAAGAAACCAATCATAAGGTTATGACCCTTAATACAGTAGAAAGCCAATCCAAAGAAGCTGAGTAAGAGTATGACGCCTACTACATATTCCATAATATTACCTCCATAGTATAAAAATTCGTTTTGCCCCTATAACAATTTATAGAAGCTTGTAGCACTTGTAAAATGTTGAAATATTTTCCTAATCTGTTGCTAAACAACCTCTTCCCTGTAACCTGTAAGTCCTCCTTTTATTATTGAAAATGATTCATAACAACAAGTACCCTATGGCTGTAGTATATCAGTATACTGGTATATAAGTCAATAGCTTTTGCATATTTTTTTAAACATTTTTTATATTATTTCACTAATTACATCTTGATTTTTATTAAATTACTAGTAATTTTAACTATATATATGGATTTTACAGCTTTTTTACACTGGTAAATATGTCAAAACGCTTTATTATTAACAATATATAAAATAAAATGTAACTATTTTGTAAAAATCAGTATACTGGTATTTTAGAACTATGTTATAATACTTAAGTAACATAATTAATTTTAATATAAACCACGAAAGGATAAACTCTTATGAAAAATTACACAAATCTTATCACCGTATCAGGCAGGCGTGCTCTTATAACTGGGGGAAGCAGCGGACTTGGCAGGGCCATTGCTGCTGCGTTTTTACAAAATGGCGTATCAGTTGCAATATGCAGCCGGAACAACGATAAAGCGGCTGAGTTAATTGAATATGCAGCGGCAAATAAGCTTACGCTTCTTCCTGTCACCTGTGATATCCAAAACAGTAAAGACGTAGACAATATGATGGATATCATTGAAGAAAATTTTGGTGGACTTGACATTTTAGTAAACAGTGCAGGAATGAATAAGCTTATTCCTGCTGAGGATTATGATGTTGAAACATTTAACAACGTAATGGGGCTAAATGTTACGGGACTTCATATTGTAACCAAAGCTGCCGGAAAACGCTTTATGATTCCTCAGCAATATGGTAGAATTATCAATATATCATCTGTTAAAAGCTTTATTGGAACAAATACAGATTATATAGCCTACTGTGCCAGCAAGGGTGCCGTAAATATGTACACAAAACAGCTGGCCTGCGAATGGGGCGGCCATGGAATAACTGTTAATGCAATAGCACCTACATTTGTACGCACGCCTATTAATTCCTTCCAGCTTGATGACCCGGTATTTTACAAGTCTCTTACTGACAGAATCCCTGCTGGACGTATTGGCAGAGAGGAAGATATTGCCGCTGCTGCACTTTTTCTTGCAAGCGATGGTGCCTCATTTGTAAATGGCCAGGTTCTTTGCGTAGACGGCGGCTTGACGTCAAAGCAGTAATTTTAATTAACAATGAGAATAGTGTAAAAAATAAATTTGACAGCTTATTTTTCACACCGCTATTTGTGCCGGAGCATCACAAATGGCTTTGATGGCAGATTAGAAGCTGCATTCGCAGATTTTTCATCGACCCGTCGCACAATGTGCTCCGGAATGGAGATTTATATGATTTACGGAAACATTTATAATGAATTTTTTGAACATCAGAAGGCAATTTTACCTGCACCCCTAAGAGCGGCGCTTACTTTCCTTAAAGAAAACGATATGGCTTCCCACGCACCTGGGAAATTTAATATTGAACTTGACGGAATCCCTATGATTCTTCAGGTTCTCGACCTTACCACTGCGCCAAGAAATGAACTCCGCCCTGAGATACACCGCAAATATGTTGACGTTCAGCTGTTAGCCTCCGGCGGCCCCGAATTGGCGGCATTCTATGATGACGATAAATCATCTTTTATTGATGAAGATTTATTGGATACTGAAAGAGACATTCTTTTTTATAAGAACAGACCCACTTCCTTTGAAGGCGCTATTCCAATGACTGTTGGTACTTACGCCATGTATTTCCCATGGGATATCCATGTTCCTGCATGCCAGGTATATGATACACCTGAAAAAATCCGAAAAATAGTTATAAAGGTTCCTATTGAAGCCTGTATATAGATAAAATCTCTCATCGAAAGGACATCACTTATGAATCGCACTGAAAGAATAGCTTTACTTGCACAAAAGAATATTACATCCCGAAGGCATGCCATGAAGACTATCCTAGAGGAAGAAAGACTTCCATACCGCCTTCAGGAAAAAGCTGGAAATTACAAAAATCCTCTTGGAGTAGTTAATTACATAATAGAACCGGAGGGCAATACTGCATGCATGTTATTTTCGGCTCATTATGATGCTGTGGCTGGCAGCTGCGGAGCCAATGATAATGCAGCTTCTGTATGTATTCTTATTGATTTGGCCCTGGAGCTTAGACGACGAAATATTCCTGCCAGATTCGTCTTTTTTGATGGAGAAGAAAACAAGCTTGCCGGGAGCCGGCATTTTATTGAAAATATTGACCGCAGTTTAATTACTGCTGCCATAAATCTTGATTTATGCGGATTTGGAGATGCTATGACTATATATTCCCATGGAAAAAAACATGGAAGCTGCTATACTCTGGAACCATTTATGAGAAAAGAAATATTTGAAAAATATAATGGACAGCTGGTTAATTATCTTCCAAAAAGCGATGATGCTTCTTTAATTTCCGCAAAGATTCCAACCCTGGCCATTTCAGTTATGCCGCGTTCTGATGTTGCCTTCCTTAAAGCACTTGCGACCTATAATAACGGAATACTGGGAAAACCGCCGGAATATGGCATGATGATTGACCAGATGGAAATCTCAACAACCATGCATGGCGGGTACCGTGATGATCTCAAGTGGCTGGAAAACGCTTCAATGGATATGGTATATAACTTTCTGCTTGAAGCAGTTGGCACTAAACCTGAGACAGTAAAAAAACGATGGGGAATATTTAATATTTCAAACAAAAATAATTGAAACTAAGGAGTAATTTCTATGCCTGTTTATGATTTTAAGAATGCAGCAAAACCCCAAAAAGATTTTGTATGCACCTATACAACATTTAAGTCTAATGCTCATACAGCTTCTGTAGAACACCCTATTCTTATCATAGAAGAAAATGAGCAAAGCTGGCAGCACCATTCAACTGGTATTTTTTCAAATCCAGACAAGCAGACTTCATTCGAATTTAATACAGAAACCGGAGTATGCAAAGGAAATATTTTAAAAATCGACTTACGCTTCATAAGTCTCATACGATGGCTCGGTGAAAACCGGGTAAATGTAAAAATAACAGGGGACAGTACAGCTTCCGGTTTCGCAGTTTACAAAATCAGGGAAATTGCGTATAGCGGTGCAGGCCGGCTCTCCGCAGACGATGGATTTCTCCAGTTCATGATTGAAAGGCTTCTTTCCAGCAACGCACCTGCAGAAACACCTGCAGATGAAGATGAAGCTGAGAATGGAGACAGCCTAAAACTTACAAGCCTTACTTCCATCACAGACTTTTTGACATGCGCTGGCAGAACTCTGCCTGACAATATCCAGCTTTGGGCAAGAAGAAACTTGTCTGTTGCACGTTCCAGCGAAGTAACTCCTGAAGAAAAACGTCATGCCCAGCGTGCACTTTCTATTATGCTTAATATCCAATGGAAAAGTAATTATTTTGAATCTATTGACCCTGTGGAAGCAAGGCGTATTCTTGATGAAGAACTATTCGGTATGGAAAGCGTAAAACAGCGCATCATTGAAACTATTATTCAAATTAACCGTACCCACACCCTTCCTGCTTATGGAATCCTTCTTGTTGGCCCTGCCGGTACTGGCAAATCACAGATTGCTTATCTTGTTGCCAGGATTCTAAAACTTCCATGGACGACCCTGGACATGAGTTCTATTAATGATGCTGAACAGCTGACCGGAAGCTCCCGTATCTACTCCAATGCCAAACCGGGCATTATAATGGAAGCTTTCAACATTGCCGGAGAATCTAATCTTGTATTTATCATAAATGAGCTGGATAAGGCTGCCTCAGGTAATGGCGGCGGCAATCCTGCTGATGTACTGTTAACGCTGTTAGACAATCTTGGATTTACAGATAATTATATGGAATGCCTCATTCCAACTGTTGGTGTATATCCAATAGCAACTGCCAACGATAAAGAAAATATCAGTGCACCTCTTCTTTCACGTTTCGCAGTAATTGATATTCCAGACTACACTGCCAGCGAAAAGAAAACAATATTCTCCCGTTTCTGCCTTCCTAAGGTTCTTAAACGAATGGGACTTAACGAAGATGAATGTGTGGTACTTGACGATGGTCTTGACGCCGTCATTGAAATCTTTAAGAATACTACGGGTATCCGTGATTTAGAACAGGCTGCTGAACACATTGCGGCACACGCCCTTTACCAGATAGAAGTAAATCATGTAAAATATATGCATTTTAATAAGGAAATGGTAACTGCTTTGTTTAATTAGCTTCAAGTTATAAATAATATGGCTGCTGCATCTACAATAAATCATTGATGCAGCAGCCATATATTGTAATCCAGTTAACAGCCTGTTAAATAAATCCTTCAACAAGATGTCTGACTCTTGGTGATCTTAGCTTCTTAAGTGCCTTTGATTCTATCTGACGTATTCGTTCTCTTGTAACATTGAACTGCGTTCCTACCTCTTCAAGAGTCTTTGGCTCTCCTGAAAGAAGTCCAAATCTTTCTATAATAATATTACGTTCTCTTTCTGTTAATACTTCAAGCATCTGATTAATATTATCCTTTAAATGCTCCTGTTCTGCAAAGCCTTCAGGTGAAACCGCATTTTTATCTGCAATAAAATCTGCAAGCGAGGAGTCCTCTTCATCACCAACCTTCATATCAAGTGATGTGGAATCTGCTGCAAACTGAAGTATCTCTACAAGACGGCCTTCATCAAGTCCCAGCTTTTCAGCCAGCTGTTTATGACTTGGTTCATAGCCCAATTCAAGAGTGAGTGCTTTCTGTGCCCGAACAACTTTATTAATTTCCTCAACCATATGTACCGGAATACGGATTGTTCTTGATTTATCAGCCAATGCTCTTGTAATTGCCTGTTTAATCCACCATGTTGCATATGTACTTACCTTGAAGCCTTTCTCATAATCATATTTTTCAATTCCTTTAATAAGCCCAAGGTTTCCCTCCTGAATCAGATCAAGAAATGTAAGTCCCCTTCCAGTATATTTTTTGGCAATGCTGACAACAAGTCTTAAGTTACAATTAATAAGCTCCTCTATTGCAGCCTTATCGCCTTCATTCTTTCTTCTTGCAAGCTCAAGCTCTCTTTCCTTTGAGAGCAGAGGATACATTCCAATTTCTTTTAAATAAATACGTACCGGGTCTTCTACGCTTACTCCATTAAGCCATGTAGTTTCGTCCGCTTCCGTTTCTTCCCCATCTTCATCACTGTATGCGTAGCTCTCCTCTGTTGCAGCCTTACCAGAAAATCCACCTTCATCCAGTAAATCAGCCTTGCTCTTTTCCGATTCGATTGTTACGCTTGAGTATATTTCATCAACTACGTTTTCATCTAAAAGGCCTGTATCAGAAATATCTTTATCAATAAGAATATCTTCCAGTGAATTATCCATCTCGTCTTCAGAAATATTCTCGTCAGATATTTCCTCATCTTCCGTAATTTCTTCACCAGTATCTGAAGGTTCAACTATTTTTTTGTCTTCTTTACACGCTCTGTTCGCCTTCTCTATTTTTACTCCGAAACCATTAATATATGAATATATCTGCTGAATCTGCTCATATGAGAACATCGCTCCTGCAAATGTGTCCATAATATTCTTTTCTTCCAATCTGTTCCCATTGGCTTTGCCCTGCTCCACCAAAGCATTCATTTTCTTTATAAAAACTGATTCTGCTGACACTATGCTTACTTCTCTCCTGTATTTTTAATTCTTGTCTTTTAATTAGTATTTTCATACCATCTGCATTGTTCTATGTAATAATTTTAATTTTTTCACAATATATATTCACTAATATATCAATTTTGTCTATACGACACGAATCAAAATATTACATGATTTATAGGTCTTTTGTCAATCAGATTTTACAGGCTTTTTACATGTATTTTGTATTTTTTAAAAACATTGCGTTTTACTTTTATTTCTGTATTCTTAACAGTTTTACCAGTTCATTCCATAATGAATTAACGATATCATGTCCGGGCCGGTATGGGCACCAATAATCGGACTTAATGACGTTAAGCGTACCTGTGCATCTGGAAATTTATCAAGAATCATTTTCTTTAAAATTTCCTCGTCTGCCATACAGTCAGCCCCATCAATATAAACAACATTGCCAATAGATGGGTCATATGTCTGTTCAAAATCATCTACAAGATATTTCATAGCGATTTTTTTGCCACGTTTTTTTGCTATGGTATCAAGCTTTCCCTCCTTATTAATCTGAAGCACTGGCTTGATGTTCAGGGCAGAACCAACTATAGCAGTCGATGGAGAAATTCGTCCGCCCCTCTTTAAATACATTAAATCATCTACAATAAATTTAACATTTAAATCTTTTCTATGTTCACGAATCCATTGTGCATTTTCAGTAAGACTCATACCATTACGTCTGTTTTCACAAGCGGACTCTGTCAATAGTCCCATTCCTCCTGTCGCTGAAAGACTGTCTATAATCTCTATGTTTACATCAGTATATTCTTCTTTAAGCATTTTTACTGCCATATTTGCCGAATGGTATGTGTCACTTAAACCAGTAGATAATGCAATATACATAATTCCTATATGCTCTTTTACATATGGCTTAAAACACTCTGCATATTGATATGGTGTAATCTGGCTTGTTTTTGTTTCTACCTTCTGCCTTAAACTATCATAATATTTATGCATAGTTTCCAGACTCTCCGGCTCCACACAGTATCGTGTTTCACTGCCTATTATATATTCCATGGGAACATACTTTATCTTCTCGTTTGCCGCAGCCTGCCTGTCTATATCTACTGCTACGTCTGCTAATATCTCATACATTGCTGGTTTCTCCTTTTATAACTCTGAATTGAATCATAAATATACTCTGAATTTTAAATGCCTTGAAGCTCTGGCTGTAAAAAGCCAGAGGCTACTCTTCTCCATTCCAGCAATAAGTACAAAGCCTGCATCTGTCTATACCTACTGAATCAAGCATATCGTCAAGACGGTTAAAGCGCAGAGATGTAAATTTAAGTTCCTTACGTATTTCTTCTACCATCTGGTTATATTTTTCAGATTCTGGGTCAGTATATTGCTTAAGGATTTCATCTGGAATATTAAGTCCGTCCTCTGCCCCCTCTAAGCGTGCAATTACCCTTCTTGTAATTAAATCCATCTCTGAATTAGAACGGGAAAAGTTAAGATATTTACAGCCATAAACAAGCGGTGGACAAGCCGGACGTATATGAACCTCCTTCGCACCACTCTGATATAAAAATTCTGTTGTCTCACGAAGCTGTGTGCCACGTACAATTGAATCATCAATTAATAACAGGCTCTTATCTTTTATCAAATCATGTACAGCTATAAGCTTCATTTTTGCAATAAGATTTCTCTTGCTCTGGATTGTCGGCATAAATGATCTTGGCCACGTAGGTGTATATTTTATAAATGGTCTTGAAAATGGAATCCCTGATGCATTAGCATATCCTATTGCATGAGCAGTTCCGGAATCTGGAACCCCTGCTACTATATCAGGTTTTACATTATCTCTTTTAGCCATGCGCTCACCACAATTATAACGCATTTTTTCTACACTAATCCCCTCATATGATGTTGAAGGGTATCCATAGTAAACCCAAAGGAAAGTACACATTTTCATATTCTTATCATCTGGTGCCAGTAATACCTTTGCACCATCTGCTGTAATAACATCTATTTCTCCAGGACCCAGCGTTTTATAATCATCATACCCGAGATTACGATATGCAAAATCTTCAAACGTAATACAGCACGCATCTTCTTTCTTTCCTATTACCACAGGAGTTCTTCCATATTTATCTCTGGCCGCATATATTCCCTTTGGTGTAAGAATCATAAGTGACACCGAACCATCAATAATTTCAAGTGCGTAATGAATGCCATCTATAAAGTTTTCTTTCTGGTTTATTATCGCTGCAACCAGCTCTGTC
>JAUNPT010000002.1:25389-35710 GCA_030536565.1 Eubacteriales bacterium
TGTCGGATTAATATCACCACTGCTCATTTCCATAAAGTGCGAATTACCATTATTAAATATCTGTTCAATAATTTCTTTTGCATTATTTATTTTACTAATTGTCGTGATGGCATATGTTCCATGATGTGAACGTACAACCAATGGCTGTGGCTCATAATCTGAAATGCAGCCGATACCATATTTCCCCTGCATCTCCTGCATATCTTTATCGAATTTGGTACGGAAAGGAGCATTTTCAATATTATGAATTGCCCTGTTAAAACCTTTTTCCTCATCATACACTACCATTCCACCACGTCTTGTTCCCAAATGTGAATGATAGTCTGTTCCAAAAAACAAGTCAAATGCACAATCTTCTTTTGATGCAACACCAAAAAATCCACTCATTAGCTTTTCTCCTCTTTAATAAAGTTTAAAATACGCAGATTATTATAAAGCAATTTACAAAAACAATCAACAATATCATTCCCCTGGGTTTAGCAGTTTGCAACAGTTCAGCCATTATATCAAAATATCCTTTTGACACCTAAGTCCTAGAAATTAAATGTTTCCGGGTCTGAACCATGCTTCTCGTTTTTATTTAATGCGTTAATTGCTTCCATATCAGGCTTTGATAATTCAAAGTCAAATATATTAAAATTAGAAATGATTCTATCTTTATGTGTTGACTTTGGAAGTACAATAATACCCCTTTGAAGCTCCCACCTTAATACAATCTGTGCAGGTGTCTTATCATATTTTTCAGAAAGTGCAATAATCTCCTTATTTTCAAGGGTTCCTGCGCCATTGCCCCCAAGTGGACTGTAAGCCTCTATTGCAATACCATTCTTTCTGGCATATTCAACATTTTCAACATTGGCGTAATAAGGGTGAACCTCAATCTGGTTGACTGCTGGGACAACTGTCCAGTTTTCACTTAATGTTTCAAGATGATGGACATTAAAGTTACTTACACCGATTGCCTTTATTTTACCAGCCTTATAAAGTTCTTCCATATCTTTCCACGCCTTCTCATAACCATTCGCCGGCCAGTGAATAAGATACAAGTCAATATAATCAAGCCCTAAATCTTCCAAGCTCTTTTCAAATGCTTCTTTAGTTCTTCCCTGTCTAATATCCTCATTCCAAAGCTTTGTTGTAACAAAAATGTCTTTTCTATCGACACCACTCATACGTATGCCCTCACCAACGCTTTTTTCGTTACCATAAGCCTTAGCCGTATCAATATGCCTATATCCTGCCTGCAGTGCCCACTTTACAGCATTAGCTGTATCTTCTCCTTCTGGAGTTCTAAAAACCCCAAGACCAATCTGCGGAATTTCCACATCGTTATTCAACGTAATATAATTCATATTAACCTCCATTTCTTAACACCTTGTACTATATTTATTACATTGATTATAACCTAAATTACTATAATGATTCAAGACTGTGATAGGCGGTCCCTTCACAATTTATTCACATTATAATCGCATTTTAATCACATTTTCACTATAATATATCTCTTGTAAAGGTAATAAAACCCTTTTCTTTTTCATAATTTTTTTCTCTCCCTTACAATGAGAGTACCTTCTCTCCGAAATATCTTCCTTCTTAATATTTGTTCCAAATCTTTCATTACATTTTTCAAGCCACTTATTGCATTTCTCATAGAAAACATTTTTCTTTAAGCCCTCAAGATTTTCTCCAGTAACCTCAATTCCATATTCATGAGCAATAGCTGGTAAATGAAGAAGACAATTTGTACTTCCTGAAATAGCCGCATGAACCATAATAGCATTCCCAGTCTGTTTTTCTCATGCATTGTTTCACTATTATACAATATAAAAACGTGATTTTTCAGCTTTCAAAAACAACCTCTCCAGCCTTTATTGTCTTACATACCTTAATTCCTGCTAACTGCATCTTTTCAACCTTTAATGGATTATTATTAAGCACAACCATATCTGCAAGCTTACCAGCCTTTAAACTTCCCTTTTTGTCTTCCTCATGATATTCATATGCGCCATTAATTGTGACTCCCTTCAATGCATCATACACATCAATACACTGATTCTGTCCTATTGGCTGACCTGTTCTTGTAAATCTGTTTACAGCACACCACACTGTATGCATCATATCTGGCTTTACAACTGGTGGGTCCTGATGGAAATTATAAACAAGACCTCGCTCCAAAGCTGATTTAACAGGGCTGATATTGGCACCCCTCACTGGTCCAAGATTTTTAAGATGTATATCTCCCCAGTAATAGGTATGTGCCACAAATATTGATGGTATCATGTTAAGCTCTGACATTCTGTCAAGCTGGTCGTCTCTTACAGTCTGGCAGTGAATCATTACTGGTCTTAAGTCCGCATTTTCTTCTGTTTTGTATTCTTTTAATGCCTCCTCATAACAATCAATAAACTGCTCAGAAGCTGCATCACCGTTACAATGTGCAAGAAGCTGGTATCCTCCCTTAACAGCATCTTCAACAGCCGCCTTAACATATTCTGTTTTATGTGTCGGATATCCACAATAATCTGTTTCATTTTCATAAGGCTTAGATAACCACGCCGATTTGCCCTGTGGAGAACCATCTAATACAATTTTGGCCCCTCCAACTCTAAAACCATTCTTATAATCACCAAAATACTCACTGTAATCTACTGCAGCTTTCTTATAATCATCTGTCATTATATATGAAACAACATCTACCTTAAAAAGCTTACTTTCGGCAATAGCTGTCATACCTTTCAGGGACTGATATCCAGCTGCACCATCCTGAACAGTCGTAATTCCATTAGAAAGGTATAGCTGCTGTGCCGCCAGCATCTGCTGTACAAAATCCACTTTAATTCTTGAAAATGCCGACATAATTATCATGGCCATAGCTGGGGATTCTTCCACATAGCCATTTGGATTTCCTTCCGGGTCTCTTCCAAAAAGTCCACCCTGAGGATCCTTGGTTTCTTTGCTGATTCCTGCAAGTTCAAGGAGTGCCGAATTAGCCACTCCCATATGCGCTGATGTATGCAGTATAAATATTGGAATATCCTTTGAAACTTTGTCCAAAACTTCCTTAGACGGGTGACTCTGCTCATTTAAGAAATTGTGGTCATAGCTGCAGCCTATAATTACACCCTCCTCTGTAATTTTCTTTTCTTCCTTAAAAGCCTTCAGCGTGGTAATAATATCGTCATAGCTTCTGCACTCTGATAAGCTGCAAAAAGATGAGAACTGCGCTACTAATGAAATATGTCCATGTGGATCTATAAATGAAGGCATTAATGTCTTTCCTTCCAGATTAATCCTCTCTAGCTCACCGGCATCGCAGCTAACCTTTTCCGCCTCTGCCAAAGAACCAACATACAGGATTGTACCCTCCTTTACAACTACTGCCTCCGGCTTGTCCTCTTTACTTTCCATAGTGATAATATCACCGCCATAATATAACTGAACCATGCAATCCTCCTACAACGCAAACTTACGCTTCCTTACTCTGAGATGAAATTGTGTAAGCCTCCTCAATTGGTACAACAAATACCCTTCCATCTCCTGAATTACCATTTTCACCTGTTCTTGCAGTATCCATAATAATGTCAATAATTTCATTTTTATCTTCTTCGTCGCAGGCAACCATAAGCATATTCTTTGTCATTTCATCATATACAATTTCGCCAACCTGAATACCATGCTGTTTTCCTCTCCCTGCAACACTCCACTTTGTAGATGCGCCATAGCCTGCATCTACCAGCGCCTTATTAACCTCATAGACCTTTTCTGGTCTTACAATAGCAAATATCATCTTCATCATATTATACTCCTTTTCTGCATAAATATATACATTGTATAATATAAATAGTATATATTTATGCCAATCAACTTTTAATTACTTAGTCACATTTACTTATAGCTTCCGCTTAATACCGATTCCATCTCAACTGTCTGGTCTGATGAAACCTCCCGCAAAAATCCTTTAAGGAATGGAATTTCTTCGTCCTCCTCAGAACCGTTATGAATCCTACCCTTAACTAATGAAAATGTCGGTTTTTTCCATGTACGGAATAACTTTAACAAAATCATATACAGGAATACTGTGACAAGCATTCCTCCACACGCAATTGGAAGAGATATAGTCTGTAAACCGGCAAGTGTAATAAATATCATCGTCGGTGTTGAGAATATCATTGCCATATTCATCATTCCCAGCTCTGCACCTGTATTTGTCTGAAGCTTTGGGTCAACCATTCTAAGAAGTGAAATTCCACTTGGTGTAGTCCCGGTAGATGTTCCATAGATTCCAAGCAGTCTTTCGAAATCATGGTCACTTCCAAGTCTTGCACCAAAGAACAGACATACCAAAAATGTAACAAAAGCACATACGATACTTACAGCAATAATTGGTATAATCCAGTTTCCAATAACATTTAACTGAATCGCCATAAATGCACATACAACCAGATAGTCTGACATGAAGCCCGTAAGCCTTGACTGAAATGCATTGTTAATCAAATAGTCAATCTTTAACTTTCTCATAACACCTTTTACGATATAAGCTGCTATCATACCCCAGAAAAATAACATTGCCGCAAATGTTGAACCAAACATAGGAACATATGTAATAACCTTTGAAAGAAGCAGCGCTACTATATAGCACACTCCCATAAGAGCAAAATGTAATGCTATTGTCTCAATATTAGCACTGTGGGTTGTTGACTTTCCTATAGTTTCCCTTTGTTCCTCTGGTATGAAATATCCTCTCTCTACGGCCGCATTAATCTTGCTCTTATTTCTTGCAAGCCCTTTCTTTAAGCCATATTTTGCAAGCGGAACTCCTATTAGGAATGCTGCAAGGAAACCAAATATTGCAAATGTTAACGCAACCATCTCTGCATTGGCAAAACCATATGTATTCTCAAAAAGCTTACCATATGTTGATGCCTGTCCAGGGCCCTGGCAGAAAGCAAATGGGATTAATATTCCATATATAGCATTCATTCCAAATGCTTTTCCGATAGCCGCTACAATAAGTATTCCAAGAACTGGTGTTACAGCATATAGCATACACCATATTAAGCCCATTCCCATGGCACCCTTTACAGGTCCATTAGCTTTAACTTTCTTCTTTTCTTCCTCTGTCTTAGCCTTGTTCTTTTTCTTTCCTCCTGTAAGTCCAATAGATATAAAAGAAAAAACAAAAAATACATCTACTATATTACTGAAATCTGTCACTGTAACTCCGCCAATATTTACATTGGCAATAACAAGATTTACAAGGAGGAACCCAAAAATACCTCCAATTACACTGACAGGCATCAGTGTTTTTTGAAAGAAACGAATCTTACCACGCAAAGCCATTCCAATGCAAAGCATAAGACTCGCCAAACTAAATGCAATAACTGTACTGTACATAAATCTCACCAGCCTTTCTTGATTTTTATTTATGCAAGCTTGTGATACATCTCACTTAACATATCATCTGTAATTTCTACTGGATTGTTGTATAGATTAGGATGTCTGCTGATTCTAACCAGTTCACTAATCTGCTCCTCTGTTAAATCTAAATCCTTCAGGTCATTTCTAAGTCCCATCTTTTCCTTTAACCTGTGGATTTCATCTGCCATATCAAATGTATCCTTAAATCCAAGATTTCTTGCAAACTCATCAATTCTTTCTCCGTCTTCACCCTTTGCATTAATCTTTGCAAAGTAGTCAAGAGTCATTCCGCAAGCCTCACCATGTGGAATATGGTGGAGATTAGTTAATGGAAATGAACATGCATGAGAAGATGTCGTCTTTGGCAATGTAAATGCCAGCCCCGCAATTAGAGACGCTTCACACATTTTTTCCCTTGCTTCTTCATCTGTTGGATTCTCATAGGCACGGTAAAGATACTTGAACACCAGCTTTGCCGCATGCAGTGCACATGCATCGCATATTGGCTGGTGTCCCTTACTCCAGAAGCCTTCCAGTGCATGACTTAAAACATCTATTCCTGTTCCTGCTGTAACCTTAGGCGGCATTGTATATGTAAGCTCTGGATCAATAATTGCATAGCTTGGGAAAAAGCCATCTGAAACAATAGGTGATTTCTTTCCATTAGCATGGTCTGTTAATACAGATACACATGTAACCTCACTTCCTGTTCCCGCTGTGGTTGGAACTGCAATCAATGGAAGATGCTCCTGTGGCATAGGAACCCCCGTTCCGTGATACTTTCTGATTGAATCCTCTGTTAAAGCTATGCTTGCTGCAGCCTTAGCACAGTCCATTGAGCTTCCACCACCAAGTGCAACAACGAAACCGATTTTTTTCTCTCTTATAATCTTAGCGCAGGCATCAACCTCCGTAACATCTGGATTTGGAGATAAATCTCCAAAAGAAGCAATAATTGCACCATCGCTTTCCTTTACAATCTTTTCTGCAAGACCATTAGTAAAGAAAAACGGATCTGCCACTAAAAGACCATTTGCAATATTCAACTCAGCAGCTATTTTTTTTACTTCAGAAACTCTTCCTTTTCCGAAGCGAATCTTTACAGGCTGTAAATAATCCCAATTCATATAAAATCCTTCCCGGGGGCATAGGCCCCCTCTTTTATTTTATTTCACAAAAATTCCTGTTCATTATTAGTCACAGAACTTCTCATCTGCCAGTGTAAGAACTTCATCTAATATAGGAAGGTATTCTTCTAATTCTTCCTTAGTAATAATAAGTGGAGGGCAGATTTCAATGAAATTCTCACGTCCAAATGTTGCATAGCCTCTCTTCTTTAACTCTGCAAATATCCAAGGCATTGCTGTTCCTGGTACTCCGTATTCCTGAAGCGGCTGCCTTGTTTCTTTATTTTTAACCATCTCAAGTGCACCAAATAATCCAATTAATCTTGCCTCGCCAACACATTTATGCTTAACAACCATCTCGTCCATAAACTTCTTAACAATTTCATGCATTTCTGCTACATGTTCTTCGATATTGGCTGATTCATAGTAATTCATTGCTGCAACGCCGGCTGCACATGCAAGAGTATGTCCTGAATATGTAAGACCACACTGCAATACATTTTCTTCAAAATACTTAGCAACCCTTTCATTAACAATTACACCACCAAGCTGTACATAACCACATGTAACTCCTTTGGCAAATGTAATCATATCTGGCTTAAAGTCAAAATTCTGCCAAGCAAACCACTTACCTGTTCTAAAGAAGCCCGCCATAACTTCATCACAAATCATTAAAATATCATATTTGTCGCAAAGTGCCCTGACTCCTTCCATATATCCCTTAGGTGGAAGAATAACTCCATTAGCACCAACAATTGATTCCATAAGAATTGCTGCCACATTCTGTGGTCCTTCATATCTAAGCTGGAGGTCTAAATCCGCCAAAGCCTTTTTTGTAACAGCCTCATCATCAACTCCATATGTAAATCCGTCTCTATACATCTGAGGATTCATAAACTTTACAAATCCATTAGCACCACCTATTTCAGCTGCAAATCTTCTCCAGTCACCAGAAGCATTAGATGCTGCAAGTGTTGCACCATGATAGCTTCTGTAGCATGAAAAAATCTTAGTTCTTCCTGTAACCATACGAGCCATTTTAATAGCATTTTCATTAGATTCTGCACCGCCATTTGTAAAGAAAACCCTTCTATATGTATCAGCACCGGCTGCTTCAACAAGCTTCTTGGCAAGTACTGACTTAGGCTCTGATGCATAAGCCGGAGCCATAAAGCACATCTTATCAGCCTGCTCCTTGATTGCCTCTACAATTTCTGGAAGCTCATGTCCAAGGTTTGAGCATACAAGAAGTGATGCCATATCTGCATATTTCTTTCCATCATAATCCCAGAAATAAATCCCTTTAGCCTTTTCTACTGGTAATGCATCAACACCTGACTTTGACCATGACTGCATTACATAATCCTTATGCATCTGTGCAATTTCTGCTCCTGTTAACTTACTCATAAAATCCTTCTTTCCTGCGGTTTTCGCATATATATTTTTTAAATGTTGTGCTATAGCATAGAAAACTATTATTTATCATAGATTTTCTATAAATAATACAAAGGGCGCCAGTGCTTCCATACAACGGAAATACTGACGCCTTCGTCATAAGCTATTTAACTTATGAGCTTATTATACAATTCTCTAAATATATTACAATGGGTGGAAGCCTAAAGTCATTTGTGCCAGAGCACAACGTCTGATTATTTCAGACGACGTATCTTTTTGACCAGCATTCCAGTCATTAATTGATTCCGCACATCAAACTCTGTCAGATTCACACCAAGTATAGCTTCTATTTTCTTTAATTTGTAATTAACTGTATTTCTATGAACATACATTTCCTCAGCCGTATCCTGAACACTTCCATTATGCTGCATATAACATTCCAGTGTTTCCACCAGATTACCTCCGTTAGCTTCATCGTATTCATCGAGCGGCTGTATTGTATCTGCATAATATTCGTCAAGACTGTCCATATGTTTTAAATTAAGCAGCATTCTGCCAATTCCCATTTGACTGTAGCTCTTTATTTCATTTTCCAATCCGTCCAGCCTTATAAGCTGTTCAATTCTGCTGGCAGCCATGTAACTATCACAAAGCTTACTAAGCTGTCCTGCTGTTTTTCCTACTGAAGCAAAGAATACCTCTTTTCCCTTTAATGAGCCTGTTATCTGCTGGCATACATTTTTTATAATACTATATGCCTCTTTCTCGCTTGTATCGCTTAAAATAATCAATAGCTTTTCCTGATTATAGTATATGACTGCATCATATTTAACTTCACGTATTTTCTTTTCAATTTTTTTATGCAGTATATCAAGACGTTCTGTCAGAACCGGTGTATATCCATAGCTGTAATCATCTTTTTCCACTCTGTCGCATATATTAATTAATGCGGCTGTATAATCCCATTCTGAAAAATATCCCTTCTGCATAAGCACAGGCATATAAAGCTCCTTCATCTGAGGTGTAAATATTGCATTTTTAAATGCAGCTGACAGCTCCATTGCCTTTTGCTCTGACCTTGTAATAGTCAGGCAGAACATTCTCATGATATCTGACATATGTACACGCCACGGAACTTCAAAAATCGGGAAATCCTTCTCATTTCCAAAATCAATTACCTCCTGTCCGATTTTTTCAATATATGGCCCCACATTTATAACCATTCCGCTTGCACTCTGTTTATACACTGCTGTAACTAAATCCAGTAATGTCATTTCATCTTTTATACCTATACCTGTTGTAAACGCTATTTCCCCTCCATTTAAAAAGCCTGCAATTTCCACATTATCAACCATATGCGCCCATTCAACCATATTAGAAATACCTTTACTTCCGGCAATATTTTTTATATTACGTGAATCAATCTGTTTTATCAGCTCCTCCAAAATAACACCCATAACTGCCTCCTTTTGAATTTCACTATTATTTTTATTACCTTTTCACATACACGCATTTACACAACTGCCAGGATTCCTGAAAGGAGGAGCAGTATATATGTAATCCTTAAAAAGCTTTTCTGGTCTATTTTCTTTACAAGCCTTGTTCCAATCCACGTGCCAATAAATACTGGAATAAGCCCCACTGCAAGAAGCACTAAAACATGAGAATTAAAATTACCTAAAACAATCTGCTGTCCTGAAATATAACAGCCAATTGTCACCCAGATTAATGCCATTGTAACGCGGAACTCTTCTTTATCTTTAAGAACCGTGGCTGCATATATAACTAACAATGCTCCGCCTGACACAAACATTCCATGTATTATTCCTGCCGCAAGTATTACTAAAAGCATGACTGCCTTTGGCAGCTCAAGCTTTTTTTTCACAAACATTTTCCATAAGGCAATAATTATTATTAAAATCCCATAGAACACCAAAAGCTGGTTCATTGGTGCCGCCTCAAATATCTTGATGCCAATAAACATACCTGCTATCATAAGCACAAACATTTTAAGGAACTCTTTCCAATTAATGTGCCGCCAGCCTGAAATCACTATGAGCAGACACGAAATCTGTGCAATTACATTAAGCAGTGCTTTAGCCTCCGTTACTCCTATAAGCTTAATCGTAGGCGGCATAGCAATAAGCGTTCCCGCAAATCCCGTAATCGCCTGAATTAAATTTGCTCCAAAAAGCACAATAAACACCACTATATCCTTTATGATTGCTGTCATTTTCTGTCTCCAATCCTTGTATTTGCTGCCAATACCTTCATCACATAAACTGCAAAAAGGCGGCAGACTGCATAATGCAATCTACCGCCTTTGGTATCTTGTTAACTGTAAAAAATATAACACTTATCTGTAAAAAGTACAAGCTGCT
>JAUNPT010000121.1:0-2547 GCA_030536565.1 Eubacteriales bacterium
ATGAAAGAAAATATGGATAATATGGAAGATAAGATGGATGAAACCATACACGATGGTGTAACCAGATAGCCGAACGGGAAGATGTGAAAACTTCATGTCTTCCCTTTTTTTTGCGTTGTAAATGGATAAACCCTTTGGTATAATAAAACAATATAATGCTTGACAGGAATGGAGATTGAAATGAAACATGGATATGTCAGAGTTGCAGCCATGACACCTGTTATCAAGGTGGCGGACTGTGATGAGAATGTTAAACAAATTAAGACCCTGATGGCTGAAGCATATGGGAATAGGGCAGATCTTGTGGTTTTCCCGGAAATGTGTATTACAGGATATACCTGTAATGATCTGTTCCTTCAGGATATGCTGTTAGATTCAGCACTTAAGGGCCTTGAGCAGCTTATAGATTATTCGGTAAAAACTAAAGATATGCTTGTTTTTTTAGGACTTCCATATATGTATGGCTGCAAGCTTTACAACGTGTGTGCAGCAATTGAAAATGGAAAGCTCTTAGGGCTTGTACCTAAAATGTGTCTGCCTAATTATGGGGAGTTCTATGAGAGAAGACAGTTCACACCGGGATTTGCGGAATGTGTACAGACGGAGGTAGGAGGCGTTAAGGTTCCTTTTGGCAGCAGAATGCTTTTTGCTTCAAAGAATATGAAGGATTTTGTGGTTGGAGCAGAAATCTGCGAGGATTTATGGACACCTGCACCACCCAGCATTAACCATGCGATGGCCGGAGCAACAGTGCTTGTTAACTGCTCTGCAAGCAATGAGACAATTGGAAAAGATAAGTATAGAAGGAACCTTGTAAATGGACAGTCTGCAAGACTGGTGAGCGCTTATGTATACTCATCAGCAGGAGAAGGGGAATCCACTCAGGATATTGTATTTGGTGGACACAACATTATAAGTGAGAATGGTACATGTCTTGCTGAGGCAAAGAAATATGCCAATGAAAGTATTTATGCAGATATTGATTTGGAAAAAATAGTGTCTGAGAGAAGAAGAATGACAACATTTGTAAGTGATTTGTCACAGGATTATACAGTGGCTGCTTTTGATACTGATATGAGTGATTTTGAACTAAAAAGATTCTATGATAAAGCACCGTTTGTTCCAGATGATTTGCTGGAGCGTAATGAGAGATGTGAGGAAATTCTTGATATTCAGACCTATGGTTTGAAAAAGCGTCTGGAGCATACGAGGTGCAAAAGTGCGGTTGTGGGCATATCAGGCGGACTTGATTCAACACTTGCACTTCTTGTTACCGTAAGAGCCTTTGATTTGCTTAATATTGATAGAAGCTGCATTACCTGCGTTACGATGCCATGCTTTGGAACTACAGACAGGACATATAATAATGCTGTAGAGCTTACACGAAAGCTTGGCTGTACGTTAAGGGAAATTAATATACGAAAGGCTGTACAACAGCATTTTTCAGATATAGGACATGATGAAGCAATTCATGATGTGACATATGAAAATGGACAGGCAAGGGAACGTACACAGATATTGATGGATATTGCAAATCAGACTAACGGAATGGTTATTGGTACGGGAGATATGTCAGAGCTGGCCCTTGGCTGGGCAACTTACAATGGTGACCATATGTCGATGTATGGAGTTAATGCTTCGGTACCAAAGACACTTGTAAGGCATCTTGTAAAATATGCAGCAGATACATGCAGGGATGCGGTTTTAAGCAAGGTTTTAGAAGATGTGCTGGACACACCAGTAAGTCCGGAGCTGCTGCCGCCAGATGATGATGGGAAAATTGCCCAGAAAACTGAGGATCTGGTTGGGCCATATGAACTTCATGATTTCTTTATGTATCATATGTTAAGATTTGGTGTAAGGCCTGAAAAGCTGTATGTTATTGCTAAAAAGGCATTCGCGGGAATATACGGGGATTCAATTATCTACAAATGGCTCCGCACATTTACATGGAGATTTTTTGCACAGCAGTTTAAGCGTTCATGTCTGCCGGACGGCCCCAAGGTGGGTTCGGTTGCGGTATCTCCAAGGGGAGATTTAAGAATGCCAAGTGATGCAAGCGGAGCAATATGGATGAAGGAACTGGACAAAATTAAGGAAGAAAATCATTTTGAATAAATAATTATTGGAGGCTTAATAATGGGAAAGACTACAAACAGACGTAAGAACAGAGAAATATCTGTGGAGGAGCAGAAGGTTGTTACAAAATATGACCGTAAGATTCAGAAAAGAAAGGAAGAAGCAATTAAGGAGGCTAAAAGAAAGAAGCTTACAATAGGAGTTTCTGCTGTTATAGCATTATGTGCAGTTGTTGGATGTATAATATGGGCAGTTACTTCATATAATGCAATTTACAAAGAATATATTAAAGTAAATGATGAAGCTGTCAGTGGGATTGAGTTCGATTTTTATTATGGGGCATCTAAGAATCAGAATCTTTCTCAGACACTTTATGGAACAATGACATATGCTGATTATTATGCTTCTTATCTGGGCTATGATTCATCTAAACCAGATAAGAGCCAGAAATATTCGTCTTCAACAGAT
>JAUNPT010000121.1:2557-6942 GCA_030536565.1 Eubacteriales bacterium
CAGATTATACATGGTATGATTATTTTGCTGGAAGTGCAGTCAATACTATTAAGGAGTATAAGGCACTTCTTTTGGACGCAGAAAAAAAAGGCTTTGTGTATGATGATTTTGCAGCAGATTATGAAAGCCTGCAGTCAGACCTTAAGAAATCAGCTGATGAGGCGGGAGTTTCATTAAAGGAGTATTATAAATCGGTTTTTGGCGGCAATGCTACGCAGAAAAACGTAAAGCCATATATTGAAGATTACCTTAAAGCATCAGCGTATGAAAAACAGCTTCAGTCAAAGCTTGCAGCATCAGAAGCTGAGATTAATGATTACTATGAAGAAAATAAGGATACATATGATCAGGTAACTTACAGACAGTTTATTATAGATGCTGAGACGCAGGGTGATGAAGCTGCAATGAAGGCAGCGAAGGAAAAAGCGGAAACAATGATGTCTGCAGTTACAGATGAAGCAGCATTTGCACAGCAGTGCAGAGTGTATGCAACACAGGAACAGGCCGAGGCATATGAGGCCGAGGAGGGCTCACTGCTTTCTGATAAATATAAGACGTCAGTAGATGCGCCAGCGGCAGACTGGGTGTTTGACAGCGCAAGAATTAAAGGTGATGTTACTGTGATAGAGGATACAGACAACAGTAAATATTATGTGCTTTACTATGTGAGCAGGAGGTATGACGAAAGCAATAATGAGAAAATTGCTGATACACTGCTTGATAAAAATTATAATGAACTGATTTCTGAATATACAGAAAAGATGACAGTTGATAATGTGAAAAACAGAATTAAGATGCTTAAAGATGAGTAAGGATATTCAGAGCAGTAATATTAAAAATTTTAGTGAATGGGAGAGCGTATGATTGATTTTGGTAATTTTGAATGTGCCATATTCGATTTAGATGGGACGTTAATTGATTCTACTGGGGTATGGGACAGAGTGGATACGGAGTTCCTTGGAAAAAGAGGGATTTTGGTTCCAGATGATTACATACAGAATATTAAACTGCACAATTTTGAGACGGGTGCAAGATATACGGTTGAACGCTTTTTACTAAATGAGAAACCTGAAGATATTGTCAGGGAATGGTTTGATATGGCAATTGAGGAATATGCCCATCATATTCAGCTAAAGCCTTATGCAAAAGAGCTTTTGCAGGGGTTGAAAAAGAGGGGAATAAAGCTCGCCATAGCTACATCTGCAGACCGCTCCTTATATGAGCCCTGCCTTAAACGTCATAATATATATGACTGGTTTGATAATTTTACACAGACGTCTGAGACTGGCAGGGGTAAGGAATTTGCAGATGTATATGAACTGGCAGCTAAAAGATGTAATACAGATGTCAGTAAATGTATTGTTTTTGAAGATATACTGGCAGCAGTCAAGGGGGCAAAAAGTGGCGGCTTTTATACAGCAGCGGTTGCAGATGAGGCGTCGGAAAAAGACAGAGAGCAGATTATCGGGCTTTGTGATGTATTTTTACACGATTACAGCCATATTGTGCACGATTTGATACTGTAAGCATGTATTTATGCATGTATAATAATATAAAAGAAGTTATTTAGTTTATGATACGTTATGAAATATGATAAAGGGGGGCAGCTTATGAGTACATTTCACACAATTTGTCTGGCGTGTATGGTTATCGGGATTATAATACCATTTTTAAGTATTGTTCTCAATCTGTTTGACGGATTTGCAGATTTTATTTCCATTGATTTACTTCAGCTGGACTTTGGTGGGGATTTTTACCTTGATTTCCTGCCATTTTCTGTAAACAGCATATGTCTGGGGGCATTATTATTTGGCGGATTTGGCTTTTTGTTTGAGAATAAGCTGCCATTTCCTGTATTGATTGTCATTGGACTTGTTATAGCATACATAGCAGCAGTAATACTGCAGTCAGCAGTTGGGAGATTAAAACGAATAGAGAATTTTGCAGCTGACAAAAATGAGATTTTAATGAGAGAGGGAATTGTTTCTAACACAATTCCTAATGGGGGCGTTGGTGCTGTAAGTATAAAGATAAGTACAGGTTCTAATGTTTCTTATCCGGCTAAAGCATATGACGGAAAGGAAATCAGGCAGGATAAAAAGGTTAAGATAGTCCAATTTGATGGAGATTATGTTATAGTTCAAAGCAGTACTTATCTGGAGGATAAATACGATGCATAATCAGCATCTGTTTATAAATTATTTAAGCCGAAGGACTTAGCAAAGGAGGAGAAAAATGGAAAGTGATTTAATTGTTATTATTGGGATTGTTGTAGGTGTGATATTGATACTTACTGTGATTCTGAGAATGTGGAAGAAGGTTCCACAGGACAAGGCTGGAGTTGTAACTGGTATGAAAAAGAGGGTCATTACAGGCGGTGGTGGACTTGTAATACCAGTATTTGAGCGGATTGATTACATTTCATTGGGGAATATTCCTCTGAGTGTGGCGACAAGAAGCAGTTTATCAAGTCAGGGTGTACCGATTAGCGTTATTACAACAGCCGTAATTAAGGTTCGTAATGAAAAGGGAAGTATTCTTACAGCAATTGAACAGTTTACAGGAAGAAATGAAAAAGAGATTGTAGACAACATTCAAAGTACAGCTATTGCGGTTCTGGAAGGTAAACTTCGAGAGATTATTGCTACAATGACAGTAGAAGAACTTTATCAGAAAAGAGAAGAATTTTCTTCTAGGGTTCAGGAGGTTGTTGGCACAGAGCTTGGCAATATGGGGCTTGAAGTTAAGAACTTTACAATTACAGATATTTCTGATGAGAATGGTTATATTAAGGCTTTGGGTGAGGGTATGATTGCCCAGAGAAAGAAGGATGCTGAAATTCAGAAGGCTGAAGCTGCAAGAGATATGCAGATTAAGACATCAGAAGCACGTCAGGAGGGTGAATCTGCAAGATTAAAGGCAGAGGCAGACATTTCACAGGCTGTAAAGGATAAGGCTGTACAGGAAGCAAGCTATAAACAGGAACAGGAAACTGCTCAGGCAAAGGCAGAGCTTGCACATGACATTCAGAATAACATTACGCAGAAGGAAGTTATTCAGGCACAGATGGATGCTGAGCTTTTAAAACAGCAAAGACAGAGAGAGATTGCAGAAGCTCAGATTCAGGTTCAGATTGCATCAGAGCAGAAGAATATTGAACTTGCACAGAAGCAGGCAGAAAAGACAAAGGAAGCACTCCGTGTAAGCGTTGTAGAGCCGGCCAACGCAGAAAAGGAAAAACAGATGGCTCAGGCTGATGCTGAGAAATACCGTCAGATTGCAGAGGCGCAGGCAAGGGCCGAGGCAAAGAAGGTTGAAGCACAGGCTGAGGCAGATGCTATTGCACTAAAGGCACAGGCTAATGCAGATGCCATTGCAAAGACGGGTCTTGCAGAAGCTGAGGCAGTTAAGGCAAAAGGTCTTGCAGAAGCTGAGGCAATGGAAAAGAAGGCTGAAGCATATGAGAAATATGGTCAGGCTGCTATGATGGAAATGCTGGTTAAGGTACTTCCACAGATGGCGGAACAGGTTGCAAAGCCTCTTGAAAGCATTGATAAGGTTACTATTATTGATGGCGGAGAAGGCGCATCAGGAGTAGGTCAGATGGGTGGATATGTTCCGTCAGTTCTTGCTAAGACTATTGAATCTATTAAGGAAACAACAGGTTTTGATGTTACAGATGTAATGAAAGCAAGCACAATTCAGGCGAAGACAGATAGAAATATTAAAGTTGATGGCATGGAAGGTGTGTCAAATGTAACTATTAATAACGGAAAAGAAGCGTAAATACTTGAAAGCCACTGGTGATATGATATAGAATGTTACCAGTGGCTTTTTGTGGCTCTAAGCTTTATATGTAATGGAGCCGCATAATATAAAATGCTGCAGTACAATAAAGGATAAGGAAAGATTATGAGTAAGAAATATGTATTATTTGATTTAGACGGAACACTGACCGATTCTTGTGAGGGTATTACAAAAAGTGTCAGGTATGCTTTGGAAGCAGTTGGAATACATGAGGAAAATATGGATATCCTCCGCAGATATATCGGGCCTCCATTGGATTTTAGCTTTCAGCAGTTTCATGGGCTTACAGGAGAAGCTAATGCAAAGGCGGTTGCAAAATACAGACAGCGTTATGAGGATACGGGGCTATATGAGAATAAGGTGTATGATGGAATTACAGATGTGTTGAAGGCTTTGAAAAAAAGAGGTTATATTCTTGCACTTGCAACGTGTAAGCCGGAGAAGTTTGCTATTCCTATTATGGAACATTTTGACCTGGCACAGTATTTTACAGTTATGACTGGAAGTGACCTTGAGGGAGGGGCAAGAAGACATAAGCATGATGTTATTGAAGAAGTTTTTGTCCGTTTAAATAAAGT
>JAUNPT010000122.1 GCA_030536565.1 Eubacteriales bacterium
TGTACAGAATCATACTGTGACATTTACAGATGAACAAAGAACAATGATTTCGTCAGTTATATCTTTATGGAATGACAGAGGCTTTGCTGGGAAAACAGGGATTATCCTTGAGAAAGACTTTAAAACAGAGTTATTTGTGCCTTCAATTGTTAAAAACAATAATAATGTTAAGATAAAAGTGGATTTTAACACAAGTCAGATGATTTCAGAGCAATCTTTAAGAGGTACTTATATTTCGGCTTTATTTTCGTTTAATGATAACGAACTTCAACTAGAGAATATGTGGATTAATTGAAAAAATATATATTGTGGAATTTTTTATGAGAGTTTTACAGCTCCTTATGGGTAGAAAATAATTTCTATCTGAGGGAGCTGTATTTGTTTTATATTCAAAATTATAAAAAATGATGCTTTTCGACTGTAGTATGACAAATTTTGCAAAATATTATATGTATAATCTCTTTCATGAGGAGGTGATAATCAGATTGTAATATATGTGGATGTGTTTTTTGGAATTAACTTTGTGATGGATCTTTTAATGCTTATGCTTGTAAATTATGTAATGAAATTCGCCGCCACGAATTGGAGATTACTTTTTTCTGCCACTTTTGGAGCATGCTGGTCAGTCGCAGTGCTGATGATTCCAGAAACATATAAACTGTTCGTTAATATATGTACATATGTTTTGGCCGCTCCTGTTATGGTCAGAATATGTGCAGGTAATAATATAAAATGTGTACTTAAAGGAACGGTGGTTCTCATGGCAATTGCAGTGTTTATGGGTGGCCTTATGCATTTTCTGTACTATAATACATATGCTGGGTATTTTGTGAGGTGTGTATTACTCAGAGATAACGTACTTATGGTATTTATACTATTCAGCCTGATTTTGACATTCCTTTTGATTAGATGGCTCTTATGGGGAAAAAGGCTTCATTCAGTCTTAAGAAATGTCAGGTGTGTAATTGATAATGAAAGTGTGGAATTTGAGGCTATTATTGATACTGGAAACTGTCTTACAGACCCGGTTACGGGGAAGCCGGTTACTGTAGTAGAAAAAAATGTCATGAGAGGCATTTTAAATAATATAGATGATTACACAAAGGTGAAATATCATCTTGTTCCGTTTAGAACTGTGGGGTGTGATGACGGAATGATTGAGGTGATTACCATAGATATTATGTACATATATGATGAAAAAAGTACTGTGAGTCTGCATAATGTACTGGTTGGATTGTCAGAAAACAGATTGTCCTCCCAGGGCATGTATCAGGCTTTGATAAATCCACAATTGATAGAGGGGAAATATAGTTAGAAAATATATAGATATATTGGATTGTTAAAATATGAGTAGAGGAGTGTAGAATATAGGATGAGTATGGTTATAAAGGTATCCATGCCGGATCGCTTTCAGTTTAAAATGGCACCGACACTAAGAAATATATGTCTTTTTAAGCAGGGAGATGTGCATTATATTGGAGGAACAGAGGTGCTGCCGGCACCATTGGAAAATGAGGCGGAAATACAGGCAATTGCTGAACTTGGGGGAGAACGTGACCAGCAGGCGAAGAAAAAGCTTATAGAGCACAATCTAAGATTGGTGGTTTATATTGCCAAGAAGTTTGATAACACAGGAGTAGGGGTTGAGGATTTGATTTCTATTGGAACTATAGGTTTAATCAAAGCTATTAACTCTTATAACAGAGATAAAAATATTAAGCTTGCCACATATGCGTCAAGATGCATTGAAAATGAAATACTTATGTATTTAAGAAGGAATAGTAAGACAAAGGCAGAGGTTTCAATTGATGAACCGCTTAATGTAGACTGGGACGGAAACGAACTGCTTTTGTCGGATATATTGGGAACAGATGAAGATGTTATTTATAAGGATATTGAAAGCGAGGCAGAGTGTAAGATATTAAAGCGTGCAATCGACAAGCTTCCGGAGAGAGAAAGGGTTATTGTAGATTTAAGGTATGGCCTGACTTCTGCCGATGGGGAGGAAAAAACCCAGAAGGAGGTAGCTGACCTTTTGGGAATTTCGCAGTCATATATCTCCAGACTGGAGAAAAAGATTATGAAGAGATTAAGAAAAGAGATGGTGAAAAGTTATTAGGTAACATTTGAATAGTAACCGGCTGGGGCTGTGGTTTATAGCGGATAAAATTATCTGATATAAATCACAGCCCAATTATATTTCAGAGTCACCCTCAATTAAATTTAATTTACCTCTTGACATTTTCCTTATGTTTTCGGAAAATAGAAAGAGCAGACTAAAAGAAAATAAAGTGGGTTTATGGGTATGAGAGAAGAAAAAACGGGTATTCGCTGGGATAAGGTAATAGGCTTGATTACTATCGTGGCTATCCTTGTGCTTGCAGCAATGATTACTATGGATTTCAGACCGAATGAAATGACAGAGCATAACAGCAGCGGTGAGGAAAAACAGGAGCAGCTTTTGG
Source organism: Eubacteriales bacterium (assembly GCA_030536565.1). Classification (GTDB taxonomy): domain Bacteria; phylum Bacillota; class Clostridia; order Lachnospirales; family Lachnospiraceae; genus Lachnospira. The sequence goes on from JAUNPT010000122.1 coordinate 2,466, forward strand.
AAAATGAAAATGTTTCTTCTTCGGTGGAGAAAAAAGTAACAGTGTGTATAGATGCCGGACATGGAGGAACAGATACGGGGTTTAAAAGCGGCGGTGTGTATGAAAAAACACAGACGCTTATTATGGCACAGAAGGTACAGAAGGCACTGGAAAGCAGAAATGTTTCAGTTGTCATGACAAGGACAGCAGATGTGTCTGTATCTGATGAGGAAAGAGTGAGGATATGCAATGAGGCTGATTCTGCTGCAATTGTATCTATTCACCGGAATTATTATGAAGGAACAGCTAATGTATATGGTGCGGAGGCGTGGATTCATACTTTGGCACCGGAAGACTCGAAAAGTCTGGCTGGCGGGATTCTTGTGAATCTGCAAAAATCAGCTGATGAAGACAACAGAGGCGTGAAAACAGGAACTGCTGCTGACAGCACACGGGATTATTACATAAACCAAAAGAGTAAATGTGCAAGCTGTGTGTTGGAGCTTGGGTTTATAAGCAGCCCTGCAGATAATGCGCTTGTAACAACAAACAGTGATGCCGCTGCCAAAGCAATAGCAGATGGCATATTGGAATATTTAAAAACAATGGGGTATATTAATGGCTAAGATTAATCAGAAAAACATACGTAACTTTTGTATAATTGCACATATCGACCATGGCAAATCAACACTTGCTGACAGAATTATTGAGAAGACAGGACTGCTTACAAGCAGGGAGATGCAGGAACAGATTCTTGATAATATGGAGCTTGAAAGGGAAAGAGGAATTACAATCAAGGCGCAGACAGTGCGGACAGTATACAAGGCACAGGACGGGCAGGAATATATATTTAATCTTATTGATACCCCGGGACATGTGGATTTTAATTATGAAGTATCAAGAGCGCTGGCGGCATGCGACGGTGCGGTTCTTGTAGTAGATGCTGCACAGGGGATTGAAGCGCAGACGCTTGCTAATGTATATCTTGCGCTTGACCATGACCTCGATGTATTTCCTGTTATTAATAAAATAGACCTTCCAAGTGCGGAGCCACAGAGGGTTATTGAGGAAATTGAAGATGTAATCGGAATAGAAGCAATGGACGCACCGCAGATTTCAGCAAAGAACGGGATTAATATTGAAGGCGTCTTAGAGCAGATAGTTAGTAAGATTCCAGCACCGTCAGGAGATGCAGCAAATCCATTGCAGGCGTTAATATTTGACTCATTATATGATGCTTATAAGGGCGTTATTATATTCTGCCGGATTAAAGAGGGAACTGTAAAAAAAGGTACCAACATCAGAATGATGGCAACAGGAGCGGTTGAAGAGGTTGTTGAGGTTGGATATTTCGGTGCAGGGCAGTTTATTCCATGTGATGAACTGTCAGCTGGAATGGTAGGTTATATTACAGCAAGTATTAAAAATGTTTCAGATACACGTGTTGGTGATACTGTGACAGATAACGACAGACCTTGTTCACAGCCGCTTCCAGGCTATAAAAAGGTTAATCCGATGGTTTACTGTGGCATGTATCCTGCCGATGGTTCAAAGTATCAGGATTTAAGAGATGCTCTTGAAAAGCTTCAGCTAAATGATGCATCACTGCAGTTTGAGCCGGAAACATCTATTGCATTAGGATTTGGCTTCAGATGTGGCTTTTTGGGACTTTTGCATCTGGAAATCATTCAGGAGAGACTGGAAAGGGAATATAATCTTGATTTAGTTACGACAGCACCTGGAGTTATATATAAAGTTCATAAGACAAATGGGGAAGTCATTGATTTGACGAATCCTTCCAATATGCCAGACCCTTCAGAAATAGAATATATGGAAGAACCATATGTTTCTGCAGAGATTATGGTAACAACTGAGTTTGTAGGTTCGATTATGAAGCTCTGTCAGGAAAGAAGAGGTATTTATAATGGAATGGAATATATTGAGCAGACAAGAGCGTTGTTAAAGTATGATATGCCGCTTAATGAAATTATTTATGATTTCTTTGACGCCTTGAAGTCACGCTCAAGGGGGTATGCCTCATTTGACTATGATATGAAGGGGTATGAGCGCTCAAGCCTTGTAAAGCTTGATATTCTTATTAACAAAGAGGAAGTAGATGCGTTATCATTTATAGTGTTTGCTGGCAGTGCAGAAGAACGTGGAAGAAAAATGTGTGAGAAGCTTAAGCAGGAAATTCCAAGACAGCTTTTTGAAATTCCGATTCAGGCAGCAATTGGAAGCAGGGTTATTGCAAGAGAAACAGTTAAAGCACTTCGTAAGGACGTTCTTGCAAAATGCTATGGTGGTGATATTTCGCGTAAAAAGAAACTTCTGGAAAAACAGAAGGAAGGAAAGAAGAGGATGCGCCAGATTGGTAATGTGGAGATTCCGCAGAAGGCATTTATGAGCGTGTTAAAATTAGATGAAGAATAAAAAACAGCTGGGGATATATATACATATCCCCTTTTGTGTGCAGAAATGTGTTTATTGTGACTTTTTATCTGCACCAATGGATAGTAAAACTAAAGAAAAATATGTATCAGCTCTTATCGATGAAATTAAGCGGAGTGCTCTACCAGAGGAGAAGGCAGATAAATACTGTGTGAAGACTATATTTTTTGGAGGAGGCACACCATCTATTCTTACAGGAGATCAGATAAGCAATATTTTAGGTGCGGTAAGGGAAAGCTTTGATGTGGATGAATATGCAGAGATAACAATAGAATGTAATCCGGGAACTCTGGATGATGAGAAAACATTTGCATACAGGGAGTGCAAAATTAACAGAATCAGCATCGGACTGCAGTCAGCAGTTGATGCTGAGCTTGCCATGCTTGGAAGAATACATGATTTAAAAGCATTTGAAATGAGCTTTAATATGGCAAGGAAATATGGATTTAACAATATTAATATAGACATAATGTCGGCTATTCCAGGGCAGACTTATGAATCCTTTGAACGTACCCTTAAATCAGTTGTTGCATACAAGCCTGAGCATATATCGGCATACAGCCTTATTGTCGAGGAAGGGACAAGCCTTAGCAGAAATCTTGACAAATATCCAGAACTGCCAGATGAGGAAACAGAACGAAAGATGTATCATTTGGCAGAGAAGCTGCTTGGAAGGGCAGGCTATGAAAGATATGAAATTTCTAATTATTCAAAATCAGGGTATGAATGCCAGCACAATCTTTCATATTGGGACAGGAAGGATTATCTGGGGTTTGGAATCGGAGCAGCATCATTGTTTGAAGAAAAAAGATATTCTAACTGCAGAGATATTAAAGCATATATTGAGGCTGATGGAAATATACAGCTTATCCGGGAAAATATTGAAATTTTGAATTTGACTGACAGAATAGAGGAATTTATGTTTCTGGGATTAAGAAAAACAGCAGGAGTTGATGAGCGGCTGTTTAAGAAAACATTTGGAAGAAATATGGAAGAAGTCTATTCGGAGGTGCTCCATAAGAATCTTGAAAACGGTCTGCTTGAAAAACATGGGCATAATTATTGTCTAAGCTCTTATGGATTAGATATAAGCAATACGGTTATGGCTGATTTTATGCTGTAACCTTGTTACAGCATATGTATGAACTGTTTTGGCGTCATTCCTAAAAATAGTTTAAATTCCCGCTGGAAATGTGCCTGGTCAGAATAGCCAATGTTTTGTATAAATTCGCTGTTTCCTCTTTTGGGATTGGAAATTATTTCAAGGAGTGCCTTTTGGAAACGTATATATTTGCAGTAATCCTTTGGCCCATATCCAAATTCGTTAGTGATTATCCTGTATATATGGCGCTCAGAATACCCGGACGAAGCAGCAAGCTGTTTCACGCAAAGAGAGCCATTGGAATTTTTCAGCTGTTTAAATAGGCTTTGGACATTTTCGGGAATAGGCAAGAGCCGCTTGCTGAGCTTCAAAAATTCTATAAAATCAGTGATTTTACTGGAAAAACTGTTATCAGCTGCAAGTCTGGCAGCCAGCTGGTATTCAAAGGAGTCAGCCAGCGGGCTGTATTCAAAGTGCTGGTTACGCATGCCGGCTGGAAGTGCAGAAGATGAAGCAGTTTTGTTTACATAGCAGACATCATCATCAAAACGGATTCCCATATAATGCTCATAATGGGGAAGCGTTATGGTTTTTAATTTTGAAACGGGGCCGATGCATAAGAAAAAGGAGCTCTTAGGGGTATTGTTGTAGCCTATTATCCATTCACAATAAGGTGTTGGAATAAAGGAGAGGCAGTGGCTGGCAGCGGGCTTTAATGTGAAAGTATATATATCCATAGCTGCGGGGGAAGTTATAACTGCATAATTGTCTATGGAAGCTGATAATGCAGTATGAATAAGCGGTTGTATTAATCTTATATTCTGATTCATTGATATACCTCATCTGTGTTTAATAATATTAAATATTTTATCTGAATGATAATGAAAAAAAGAAAAAAAGAAACTTTATAAAACAATAATAAA
>JAUNPT010000123.1 GCA_030536565.1 Eubacteriales bacterium
GCCTATGATTGACGGAGAAAGCAGATATCAGGTTATTATTGATATGGATGTTCCTAAAGGAGAAAAATGTCTTGTCAGACTGGTGTTTTATGACAGGTACGAGGTAGAAGCCGGAAGCATTACAATACGTGATAAAACAGCGGCTTTTAAATGTCCGTTAAAGACGTATAGTTATAGAATGCAGCTTATTAATGGTGGGGTAAATGGATTCCACTTTCATTCAATTATTATTCAGGAAATAGAAGATGAGAAAGATGGGAAGTTTAAGAAAACTATATAAAATTCTAAAACGTGTTAAAGAATATAAGGCATATATGGCGCAATTGTCAGACAGCGGACTTACAGGGCTTACGACGCAGTTTAAAGAACGTCTTAAAAATGGTGAAAGCTTGGAGGATATACTCCCAGAAGCATTTGCAGCAGCGTGTGAGGCAGATTTCAGGGTTCTTGGAAAGTTCCCGTATGATGTTCAGATTATTGGCGCAATAGCGCTTCACATGGGTTACCTTGCTGAAATGAACACAGGGGAGGGTAAAACACTTGTTGCCACAATGCCTCTATATTTAAATGCATTGACTGGAAAGAGCACAATTCTTGTTACAACCAATGAATATCTTGCTCTAAGAGACGCCAAGGAGATGGGGCAGATGTATGAGTTCATGGGGCTTACAGTTGCGGCAGGGGTCAAGGAGAAGGCAGAGGATACATTTACTAATGAAGAAAAAAAGAAGGTTTATAACTCAGATATTGTTTATACAACTCATGCAGTGTTGGGATTTGATTATCTTTTAAATAATCTGGTAACAGCAGCAAAGGAACGGTTTATGCGGCCATTCTATTATGTAATAATTGATGAGGCTGATTCAGTTTTGCTGGACAGTGCCCAGACACCATTGGTGATTTCTGGCTCGCCAAGGGTGCAATCAAATTTGTATGAACTGGCAGATTTCTTTGTGACAACTCTTAGAGAAGGTATTGATTATGAGAAGGAGGAGAAGAAGGTATGGCTTACACATAAAGGTGTTGCCTATGCGGAAACTTTTTTTCAAATTGATAATTTCTATGATAGAAAATATTTTGAAATTAACAGACATGTGACTTTGGCACTTCGTGCACATGTATTATATGAGCTTGAGAGAGATTACATGATTTCAAATAAAGGAGAAATATTATTAATTGATGGTGGGTCAGGCCGGATGATGCCAGGTGTAAAGCTGCGCGGAGGACAGCATCAGGCATTAGAGGTTAAGGAGAAGATAAAGGTATCTACTGAAAACCGTTCTGTTGCATCTATCACATATCAGAATCTGTTTTTGTTGTTTCCTAAGATGTCAGGAATGAGTGGAACAATATCAGATGCATCAGAAGAACTTTTGAATGTTTATGGGGAAAAGGTTCTGGTTATTCCAACAAATTGTCCAGTCCAGAGAAAAGATTTACCAGATAAATATTATAAAAATGCAAATACGCAGTTTTTGGAAGCTATAAGAATGGCAGTGCAGATACATAAGACAGGACAGCCGGTATTGATAGTTGTCACGACAATTGCAGAGACTGAAGCAGTTTCTAAATCATTAATTAAAGAGAAGATACCTCATAATGTTTTAAATGCAAATAATGCTTTTTGGGAAGCAGATATTATTAAAGAGGCAGGTCAGATGAATGCAGTTACAGTTGCAACCTCCATGGCAGGGCGTGGAACAGATATTAAGCTTGGAGAGGGTGTTAAGGAGCTGGGTGGACTTGCAGTTATCGGAATCGGAAGAATGATTAATATAAGGCAGGAGAGACAGGCAAGAGGAAGGGCAGGAAGACAAGGGGATCCGGGATTGAGCCAGTTTTATGTGTCTTTACAGGATGAGGTGGTTCGAAGCAATGGGCTTAAGAAGCTTGAAAAGTATTCAGAAGATGACAGATTTATTTCCAGAAGCAGGATAAAGAAGGTTATTGATAAGGCACAGAAGATAGGTGAGGAATTTGCAGTTATTTCAAGGAAGCAGGCAATGGATTATGACCAGGCACTGCAGCTTCAAAGGAAGCTGATTTATAATACCAGGAATGAGCTGTTAGATGGTGGTGAAATAAAGAAGGAAAAGGTTATGGAGATTTCCAGAAGAAATATAAAAAGATTTCTCTTGGAACAAAAAAACATAAATGCCCAGAGATTGAACAGATATGTTCTTGATTATATTTCTTATCATTTAGATGACAAAGCTGCGGCATTAAAATATGATGATATGCAGTCTGTGGCCGATTATCTGCTTAGCAGGGTAAATGAAAGCTTTGATGAGCAGGAAAAGAAAATGGGAAATAAAAAGCATATGTATGAATTTATACGGATTGCGACATTAAATGCAATTGATGATGCGTGGGTTGAGCAGGTGGATTATCTGCAGCAGCTGCAGGCGGCAGTATCAGGAAGAACTTTGGCCCAGAGAAATCCGGTTTTTGAATATCAAAAAGATGCTCTGGAATCATTTATGAAGATGGAAACAGAGATACTAAATAATATGATGAGAAATATTTTACTGAGCAATGTATATATTGACGAGGAGCGGAAACTGCATATTCTGCTTCCATAAGGAGACAAGCGATGGTTTATAATTTTAATTTAGGAATAGGGTGGGCAAGCAGTGGAGTAGAATATGCTCAGGCCTATAGAGCCAAATTATTTCGTAATATTGGCAAAGAGGCGAAGTTTATATTCACAGACATGTTCCCAAAGGATAATATTGAACATATGACCAGGAATATTGGATTTCTGGATTCAGAGATTATATGGCTGTACACTTTTTTTACAGATACAAGGATAGCACCGGTCAGTTACACATTGGCGCAGCTTGAAGCATCAATTGGAAACAGGAGGTTTGAAAAGAAAAGAGAAGGAAAAACAGTTAAGTATTTGTTTGAGGGTAATGGGAATTTTTATACTGCATATATGACTGGTGAGGACAGTGATAATGTCCATCGTGTGGAGATGGTATCTGAAGGCTGTCTTATCAGAAAGGATTATTTTACTTACTGCAGGATATATTCAGAATATTATGCACCTTTAAATAATTCAGCCCATTTATATCAGCGCAGGTTTTTCAACGAAGATGGCACAGTGGCATATGAGGAAATCAATGACGACGGAGAGGTTATGTATCAGTTCCCGGACAGATTGATTTGTTCAAAGGAAGAACTGGTAGGTTATATGGTACAGCGCTTACAGCTTACACGTAAGGATATTGTTATAATTGACCGCACTACGGGGATAGGACAGTCAATTATGCAGAATGCGGGTTCTGCACGTGTGGGCATTATAATTCACGCAGACCATTTCAGCGAGAACAGTACAGATAATAGTAATATTCTCTGGAATAATTACTATGAGTATGCATTTTCACAGCACAGGCATATTGATTTTTATGTTACTGCAACTAAGGAGCAGGAATGTCTGCTTAAGAAACAGTTTAAGAAATATGTGGGTGAAGAAATAAATGTTGTTACAATACCCGTTGGAAGCCTTGAAGAATTAAAAATTCCAGATAAAAAACGAAAGAAACATTCATTAATTACTGCATCAAGACTTGCTTCTGAAAAACATGTAGACTGGCTGATAGAAGCAGCAGTGGCTGCAAAAAAAGAAATCGCGGACATATCACTTGACATATATGGCAGGGGCGCAGAAGAAAACAAGCTGAATGTGCTTATAAGACGACTGCAGTGTGATGATTATGTGCATTTATGTGGGCAGCAGAATCTTACAGAGATTTATAAAAATTATGATGCATATTTTTCAGGTTCAACAAGCGAAGGGTTTGGACTCACGCTAATGGAGGCAGTAGGCTCAGGGCTTCCGATTATTGGGTTTGATGTGCGCTATGGAAATCAGAATTTTATTGATGATGGTAAAAATGGAGTGAAAATATCTGTCTATGACCGAATGGATAGAAAAGAGCGAATTGAAAGTCTTAAGGAAGCAATTATTACATTATTTACAGAGATGAATATGGAATATGCACATCAATGTTCTTATAGGAAAGCTGAAAAGTATCTTACAAAGGAGGTAGAAAAGCGATGGAGAAAGCTGCTAGGTTAAATGATATGATTCTGCTTTGTGATACTTATTCAGAGGATAGCAGGAAGCTGCATGAGTCATTTATGCATGCAGGCTATGAATGTCCGGTGGTGGTAATAGATGAGGACGGGTTTCTGCCAGAAGGGGTAATATCTGTTTACGGATTTTTCCTGGGAAGTTTTCCAAAAGGAAAAAATGTGATGGGAAAGCCAAGATACTTCAATCAGATTACAGTGCCGGATTATTGGGAAATAAGTGGAACAAATGCAGGTGCTAAGGTAAATGATTTATATAGGGAGCGAGGAAGGATTTTCTATGCAAATCCATTAAATAAGAGACTTGTCCGGGTTGTTGACTGGTATGATGAGAAAGGAACAGTACGTTCCAGTGACCATTATAACAGCAGGGGAGCCCTATGGGGCAGGACGATATTTAATGCCAAAGGACAGCGGGTAAATAAATCTTATTTTGATGCAGATGGCAGAGAAATAATTGTTGAAAATTATGTTACCAAAGATATTATTTTAAATGATGCAGATGTGGTGAAGATTTTTCATTCAAAGTTGGAGTTTATTATGTATTTCCTTAAGAAAGCAGAGTTTAATCAGACAAGGTTATTTTATAATACGTTGTCAACGCCATTCTTTGTGTCAGAAAAACTAAAACCGCAGGCAGAGAAAAGGGATATTCTATTCTGGCAGGAGCACAAAAGAGAGGATATACCTGGAAATATGCAGGTGATTTTAAGTGGACAGGCAAATAGAACCTCAGAAATTATAGTTCAGAACAGGGCTGCGTATGATAAGCTGATAGAATTAGGAGCAAATCCTGAGCAGGTGCATAAATTGGGATATATTTATCCATTTGAAAGGGATAATTCACATAAGCTTGAAGCATTAATCTGCACAAATTCAGATAATATAGAGCAGTGTGAAAAAATCGTTACCGCTTTGCCGGATATGCATTTTAATATTGCAGCATTAACAGAGATGTCTTCCAAATTAATGAGCATGGAAACATATGAAAATGTTACTCTTTATCCGGGGGTAAGGACAGATATTTTGGAGGAGCTTTTCGACCAGTGTGATTTTTATTTTGATATAAATCATGAGTCAGAAATTGTTTCATCAGTGTATAAAGCATTTTTGCACAACCAGTTAATATTCGCATTTGAGGAGACTAAACACAATGCTGATTTTGTTTCTGATGATAATATATATATGGCTGCAGAAGCAGATGAAATGATTAAGGATATTAAGGAGCTTATGTCAAATAGGGCTGAAATTGATGAAAGATTAAGTAAGCAGCATAAGGCGGCAATGGCTGAGCCGGCAGCCGCATATGATATATTTAATAAATAGAGGAAAAAGGATTTTAAATAACAGGAGGTAAATATGCAGGATATCAAGAATAATGAAGAAGCATCAAAATATATGGTTGTTTCTTCACTGGGTATGTCTTTTTTGTCAAATAAGAAAGCAGAGGTTTTGGTTACAAATGATGAATTAATAGTATCAACTAAAAAAGAGAAGCTGGAAGCTGAAATAACGCAGGTATATTCTATAAGTAAATCAATTTTGGCAGCTCCGGTAAATATGATAATGATGCTTTTAATATCGGGTTTATCTGCGTTTGGCTGTCAGTTTTATAATCTGAGCCTGACTGCGTTTGCAGTAATATGTGCAGCTGAGCTTGCACTTGTTATTTTGGGTATTAACAGGAGGGTTCAAGTCATATTAAATGATGGTACGATAATTAATATAGATTCATGGAATTTTAAAACAGCAGATAAAATTTATGATAATCTTATGGGAAGGGAAAAATGCACAGCCCAGAAGACAAAGAAGTTATATATACTTGAAATTATCACTTTTTTAATTATTGCATTATTTATTGGCATTAATGCATATGACTGCTTTGTGCCGGATAAATATGTTGAGATTGTGAAAAATACAGTAAATGCTGAATATCCAGATACGACATATGGAAACGCCTTTGATAAATATTTTACTGAGACGGAATGGACATCGTTTGATTCAAAAAGCGGTAACAAGGTTGTGGAGTTTACAGGAAAATATAATACTGGGGACGAAAATACCGACGTTATGATACAATACATAATAGAAGGGGAATATTTTAGGTTTGTATATTTTGAAGTTGATGGTGTCTCAGGTACATTAAATGATTATACAAATCTTATCAAAGCTGTATTTTCAGAGTAACCTGCGTTATTTATAATCCAGATGATAGTGCAAAAAATTATTTCGTAATTGTGGACATTAAAACAAAGCCAAAATAAAATATAAAAAAGCAAGAAAATCTGTTGACAGAGCCTAAATGCTTTGATACAATAAGTCTTGCGTTTGATACGCGAATTAATTTCATATATAGCATTTATGGAATCTGGAGAAATACTCAAGAGGCTGAAGAGGCGCCCCTGCTAAGGGTGTAGGTCGGGCAACCGGCGCGAGGGTTCAAATCCCTCTTTCTCCGTTGGCAGGAGATTTGCTGGAAAGTTGGTTTTTAACTGGCTTTCCAGCTTTTTTCAAATCAGTGTAAGCTGCTGCTAAACATTTTACAAGTTAAGTACCAAAAAATTATATATTGGTACAGGAAGCAGGAATTACTTCCTATTTATATATGGGTTTGAATATCAAAAGATGATTTTTACAATTGCTGCTGGTACATTTTATGTAACGTGCCTGCTAATATTGTGGTTGACTCATATATAAATATCTATATATAGGGGCATAAATAAACTTGGTGAAAAAATTTCAAAAAAGTTGAAAAAGAGTGTTGACAAAGGTACAAACG
>JAUNPT010000124.1 GCA_030536565.1 Eubacteriales bacterium
ATGAAAAATCCCGGAAGGAAACTTTTTTGTACCATGAAAAATGCAAAAATTTCATCAGTCTGCGTTCATGCATTGAAAAAAGAAGACAGACAAAATATGAATTTTGTGACGGGGAAATATATAATGTTACAGCGGTACCGTTTTACGTAATTGATAATGATAAGGAATACATGGTGTCACTGGAGCTGGTTAGCAGACTTTCAAATGATATGGTGCTTCAGGCAAACAGCATTGGCCCATTTTCAGAAAAGGTGGAGTTAATTACAAGAAATATGTATGAGGATTCATTGACAGGAGTTAATAACCGGAGATATTTTGATGAAAAGAGATTTCTATATAAACTGGATTATAATAATTTACATAGGATTGGTTTTCTTTTGATTGACGTTAACAGGTTTAAGGAAGTAAATGACACATATGGTCATATAATAGGAGACGAGCTGCTAAAAGCAGTTGCCAGTATGCTTAATACAAATATAAATAATGAAAATGACAGTGTAATAAGAATAGGTGGAGATGAATTTTTAGTTGTAATAACTGGCTGTGAAGAAGCAGATTTAAAAACAAAGCGGCAGCAGCTGAAGTGCGGAGCAGACCAAATTATATTGAAGGATTGCAAAAAGCTCAGGATATCGCTTGCAGTCGGAGAAGCTTATTGTGGGGATTTTGATGGCAGTCAGGAACAAATAAAGATGCTTGTGGCGCAGGCAGATGAGAGAATGTATAAGGATAAAAGGACAGGATATTAATATAATATATAGAAAAACTATTGGAAAAAACCAACTTGTGTGTTAATATAATAATATAAACAAATAATTTGCGTGAGAAGATGAGTCCAGCAATTAAAAGCTGCCTTGAAGGTGGCTTAATTGCTGGGCTTTTTTTCTTTATAGATTCGGATGTCGAAAGGTCATAATTTTAAGTTTGTGCAATATTCCAATACAATATTACAAGATGACCTTTCGACCCCCAAATCTATAAGAAATGCGTAATAGCAGAAAGGGTGACAAATATGTATGATGTTTTGATAATCGGTGCAGGCGTAACAGGAAGCGCAGTGGCAAGGGAATTATCCAGGTATAAGCTTAAGATTGCGGTGATGGAAAGATGTTCAGATATATGCGAGGGAACCTCCAAAGCTAACAGTGGAATTGTTCATGCTGGACATGATGCTAAGCCGGGGAGCCTGAAGGCAAAACTTAATGTGGAGGGAAATAAGATGATGGAAGCTTTGTCAAAAGAGCTGGATTTTCCATACAGAAAAAATGGTTCATTGGTGTTATGCTTCGATAAGGCACAGACAGGGGAGCTTAAAAAACTCTACGAACAGGGCATTAAGAATGGCGTTAAAAATCTTTCTTTGATGTCGGCAGATGAGACAAGAAAGCTTGAACCAGAGATTTCAGAGAAAGTTGTTGCAGCATTATATGCGCCGGAAGGGGGAATTGTATGTCCGTTTGGACTTACTATTGCATTAGCTGAAAATGCGGCAGTTAATGGGGTGGAATTTCATCTTGGAGCCCAGGTTAGCGCAGTAGAAAAAATATCCAAAAAAGATACAGAAGGCTATAGGGTCTATGTAAAAGAAACTGATAACAGGTTTTCGTCTATATATGAAGATAGAATTGGAATAACCTGCATGGAAAAGACATATGAAGCAAAGGTTGTTATAAACTGTGCGGGGGTATATGCAGATGTATTTCATAACATGGTAAGTAATGAAAAAATTCATATAATTCCAAGAAAAGGTGAATACTGCCTTATGGATAAAAATGTCGGAAAGCTTGTAGACAAAACAATATTCCAGCTTCCAACAGCACTTGGCAAAGGCGTTCTTGTAACGCCTACTGTTCATGGTAATCTTTTAGTGGGGCCATCAGCAGTAGATGTAGATGATTATGAGGAAACAGCCACAACGTCAGAGGGGCTTGCAGATATTATGAGCAGAGCGGCTCTAAGCGTAAGTAAGCTTCCAAACCGCCAGACGATTACATCATTTGCAGGCTTGCGGGCTCATGAGGAAAAGGGGGACTTTGTAATTGGTGAAGTGAGTGGAGCAGAGGGCTATGTAGATGTGGCGGGAATTGAATCACCGGGACTTACCTGTGCACCAGCAATAGGAAGGTACGTTACATCAATTGTAATAAACATTTTAAATAGAAGAAATGCTGTTGAAGAAAAAACAGATTTTATAGCTAACAGAAAGGGTATTCCAAATGTGATGGCGCTTTCTGCTGAAGAAAGACAGAGGCTTATAGAGAAAAATCCTGCCTATGGCAATATAATATGCAGGTGTGAGATGGTAACAGAAGGGGAAATAAGAGATGCTATAAGGCGGCCGTTGGGAGCATCTACATTAGACGGTATTAAGAGAAGAACCAGAGCAGGAATGGGGAGATGTCAGGCAGGCTTTTGTTCACCAAAAACAGTTTCAATTCTTGCAGAGGAATTACAGGTACCTGAAGAATTTATTACAAAATGTGGCGGAAAATCAGGCTTTTTATATGGAAATACGAGGAGGTGTAGATAATGCAGATACATGATATTGTTATAATCGGCGGCGGACCAGCGGGGCTGGCGGCAGCAGTTTCAGCACGTAAACATGGAATTGAGGATATTTTGATAATTGAACGTGATGACCAGCTGGGCGGAATTTTAAATCAGTGTATACATAATGGCTTTGGTCTGCATACCTTCCATGAGGAGCTTACCGGGCCGGAATATGCCGAGAGGTATATTGAGCAGGTGCAGGAAGAAAGGATCAGGTATGTCCTTAATACTATAGTAGCGGATATATCAGATACAGAAAAATGTGAAGAAGCTTCGGGAAGAAAAATAAAGCTTATAACGATGATGAATAAGGAGCAGGGAATGGTTCAGACAGGTGCAAGAGCTGTTATTCTTGCAATGGGCTGCAGGGAGCGTTCCAGAGGAGCGTTAAATATTCCTGGTTACAGACCGGCTGGTATATATTCAGCAGGAACAGCACAAAGATATGTGAACATGGAGGGAAAGCTTCCGGGTAAGGAGGTAGTGATTTTAGGCTCGGGCGACATAGGACTTATTATGGCGAGACGAATGACGCTGGAAGGCGCTAAAGTAAAAGCCGTAGCCGAGCTTATGCCATATTCGGGAGGTTTGCGCCGCAATATTGTTCAATGTCTTGATGATTATGGAATACCATTAAAGCTTAGTCATACAGTGGTTAATATAAAAGGAAAAGAAAGAGTTGAAGGAATTACGCTTGCACAGGTAGATGAAAAGGGAAGACCAATTTCAGGGACAGAAGAAGATATTTCCTGTGATACACTTCTGCTGTCGGTAGGTCTTATTCCTGAAAACGAGCTTTCATCGCAGGCAGGCGTTGATATTAATCCTGTAACAAATGGCCCTGTGGTTAATGAAAGCCTTGAAACCAGTATTGAAGGTGTGTTTGCATGTGGAAATGTGCTTCATGTACATGACCTTGTCGATTATGTGTCACAGGAGGCAGCTGCTGCTGGCCGGGAGGCGGCTTTGTATGTGAAAGGGCTGATGAAAAAGAAGGGCATGGAGATAACATTAAAAGGTGAGCAGGGAGTACGTTATACGGTACCTTCCACAATATGTATAGACAGAATGGACAAATTGCAGATTGTCCGTTTCCGGGTGGGCAGTGTTTATTCTGATGCAAGGATTGTAGTGTATGCTGGAGAGCATGAGGTTATGGAACTAAAGAGAAGGATTATGGCACCAGGAGAGATGGAACAGATTCAGATAAAGAGGGAAGAACTGCAGGAGCTGGCTGACAGTCATATTTTAAATAATCAGCTTGTTATCAGAATTGAAGAATGCGGGGTGAAGAAAAATGGGTGAAAATATGGATAGAACAAGAGAGCTTACCTGTATATGCTGTCCGTTAGGCTGCAGACTGACTGTTACAGGAAATGCTGAAACAAAGGAGCTTAATGTGACTGGGAATACATGTCCAAGAGGTGCAGATTATGCGGTAAAAGAAGTGACAGACCCAAGAAGAATAGTGACCTCTACTGTGGCGGTGGAGAATGGCGTGCTGCCAGTGGTTTCAGTTAAAACAGCAGGAGATATCCCTAAAAATAAAATATTTTTATGCATGGAACAGCTGGAGCATGCGCGTGTAAGTGCGCCTGTAAGTATTGGGGATATAGTTTTACCCGATATTGCAGATACAGGTGTTGCAATTATAGCTACAAAGAATGTAAAATGTAAATAAGATAGTAATGCAGGATAAAACATTTGCCATAGTTTATGGGGGCTGTGGCAGGATTGGAGACAGGAATGGGAAAATATATTATGGCATTGGATCAGGGTACGACCAGCTCCAGATGTATTATTTATGATTATCATGGAAATGTGTGCTCTGTGGCACAGAAGGAATTTGAACAGATATATCCAAAGGCTGGCTGGATTGAGCATAATCCTATGGAAATATGGTCGTCACAGCTGGGGGTTGCTATGGAAGCACTGGTTATGGCAGGGCTGACTTATCGTGATATAAGTGGAATTGGGATTACTAATCAGCGGGAAACTACAATTGTGTGGAATAAGGAAACAGGAGTACCTGTGTATAACGCAATAGTATGGCAGTGCCGGAGAACAGCAAAAAGAATTGACAGACTGGTTGCAGATGGATTGACAGACAAGGTAAGGAATACAACCGGACTTGTACCAGACGCATATTTCAGTGCGTCTAAGATTGAGTGGATTCTTGATAATGTTGAAGGGGCAAGACAGGACGCAGAAGATGGCAGGTTGTTGTTTGGAACGGTTGATTCGTGGCTTGTGTGGAAGCTTACGAAGGGGAAGGTACATATTACAGATTATACGAATGCATCAAGAACTATGCTTTTTGATATTCATAAGTTAGACTGGGACAGCAGTCTTTTAGAATATTTTTCAATCCCAAGGCAGATGCTTCCAGAGGTTAAGCCTTCAAGTTATATATATGGACATACAGACGCAACAGTTATCGGTGGAGAAATTCCAATTGCAGGGATTGCGGGAGACCAGCAGGCAGCATTATTTGGACAATGCTGTTTTGATGCGGGAGAGGCAAAGAATACATATGGTACAGGCTGCTTTTTACTTATGAATACAGGAGAAAATGCGATTACGTCCAAGAATGGTTTGATTACAACAATTGCTGCTACAGCACAGGGGCAAATCCAATATGCACTGGAAGGAAGTGTATTTGTGGCGGGGGCTGCGATTCAGTGGCTCAGAGACAGTATGAGAATGTTAAAGACGTCAGCACAGTCACAGGAGTATGCACAGGCTGTTAAGGATACAGAGGGTGTGTATCTTGTTCCGGCATTTACTGGACTTGGTGCACCATACTGGGATCAGTACGCGAGGGGGACTATTGTTGGAATTACGAGGGGCTGTAAGAAAGAGCATTTTATCAGAGCAGCTCTTGAATCTATTGATTATCAGGTGGCAGATGTTCTTCATGCTATGGAAGAAGATTCTGATATCCATCTTAGAAGCCTTAAGGTAGATGGAGGCGCCAGTGCCAATGATTTTCTTATGCAGTTTGAGGCAGATATTCTAAATACAGAGGTTCATCGTCCAAAGAGTGTGGAAACGACTTCTCTTGGGGCGGCTTATCTTGCAGGGCTGGCGACAGGATACTGGAAAAATCAGGAGGAAATAAAAAAGAACTGGGAACTGGGCAGAAGTTTTCTGCCAGATATGTGCAGGGAAAAAAGAACAGAGCTTCTTAAGGGCTGGAAAAAAGCAGTTAAGTGCGCCAGAATATGGGCAGAGGATTAATAATCTGGCTATACAAAACACAATAACTGGATATAAAATAAAAACAAAAATTGGCAATTTTAAAATGGTCAGATAATATATATGATATCTCCAAGTTAATAAATATAAAACAAGGGAGACATCAGGTATGAAAGAACAGGTATTAAAAAAAGAAATTGATTCTAAAAGAAGCAAAGCAGTTATGGTACTGACTCAGGCGGCATTATGTGCGGCACTGTGTTACATAGGAGCTACATTTATTAAAATTGATATTCCAGTAGGAACAGAAAAAACGATGTTTCATTTCGGAAATGTATTCTGTGTGCTGGCTGCATTATTAGTTGGCGGCGTTTGGGGCGGCTTGGCAGGCTCAGTTGGAATGACAATAAGTGACCTTACAACTGCATATGTTACAAGTGCACCAAAGACATTTGTATTAAAGCTGTGCATCGGTTTGATAGTTGGATTTGTAGCACATAAATGTTTTAAGCTTTCAAAGGAGCATTCAGCAAGGTATACAGCGGCTGCTACAGCCATCTCAGCAGCAGCAGGTATGATTTTTAATATTTTTGCAGACCCTATTGTAGGATATTATTACAAATCATATATTCTTGGTGTGCCTCAGGATTTATCAAAGGCACTTGCTAAAATGGGAGCAGTAACAACATCTGTCAATGCAATAATAGCGGTGGTTGTCGCAACAGTTCTTTATCTTGCACTTCGTCCGGTTATGAAGAAATCCGGTATGTTAAGGGAAATCTAAGAAAAATAAAATACCAATGCAGGGCGGTTCAATTCCCATGCATTGGTATTTTATTTTATGGAGATACTAATTAAAGTAAGTGGGCATAAGAAATCTAGAATGTAAATTATGCCATAAAAGGCTCTAGTGTATTTCCTAATTCTTCTTCAGTAAGCTTATCATTACGTACTACACGTAACTCCATAGTTCGTGATGGGTCCATGCTTAAGACACCAAGAATAGACTTTGCATCAAAAAAGTAGCTTCCCATGCAAATATCAAAATATCCTTCCAGTTTATTAATTGTTTGAACAAACTTAATTGCATTATCTGTTGTTTTG
>JAUNPT010000125.1 GCA_030536565.1 Eubacteriales bacterium
TGCAAATTTATCCTCGCCCAAAGGAAAATACTTAACACTATTGCAGTCATAGGTAGGAAAGTTACCGGCATTGTTAAGATAATTTATAAGCCCGGCTTCTCCACTGTTATTATCCTCTGACCTCATCTTATCCACAATCGCCTGTTCCTGTATCAAATGAGTGGATAATTCTCTTTCTATAAGATTAAGTCTTTTTCTCATAAACTTGGTTTCAAGCTGCAGATTAACAAAAATAAACATCAGCGTTCCAAACACAGGCACTACAAGAACCGGAATCATCCATACCATTTTAAAGCTTGAATTTGTTTCTTCATTTAATATATATACTACTGTCGCTGCACCCATAGCAATAAACAATCCATTCAGTATTGCCGAATACTCAGATAACCAATGAAATGTTGCAAGCAGAACAAACAGCTGCAGTATCAGTGACAGTACAATTACCGCTGTTCTACTAAATACAATTCTTAATATACCTTTTGTTTTCTTTATTTCCTTTATTGTTTTTTGTGCATTTTCAGTTTCAAACATTAGCCTAATCTCCAAATCCATTCTTAAAATTTGAATTTTCATACGAAATATATAGGCTCAGTATATCAAATGTAATTATAATTTTCAATTGAATGATGTAATTAAACCTGCCTTGAAAAACCTCACTCTTTTCTACAGGCCCGAATATCCCATAAGATATTCATCAACCTCCCTTGCGCAATCTCTGCCCTGCCTGATTGCCTTAACCACAAGAGACTGTCCCGTATGCATATCACCTGCAGTAAATACCTTGTTGACATTTGTTGCAAATCCGTCCGGCTTCGTCTTTACATTTGTCCTCTCTGTCAATTCAACCTTAAATGCATCAGCTATGTATTTTTGCGTCCCTAAAAATCCAGCTGCTATTAAAACAAGCTCACATGGAAGTTCTTTTTGCGTTCCTTCAATCGGAACCATCATTCTTCTTCCCGTAGCGCCATCAATTTTAGATTCAAGTGAAACTATCACAACTGCCTTAAGATTTCCTTTTGTATCTTTCTTAAACTCTTTTACAGTAGTTGTATAGATTCTTGGGTCATGTCCAAATACAGCTATTGCCTCCTCCTGTCCATAATCTGTCTTGCAGACTAATGGCCATTGAGGCCATGGGTTGCTTTCAGCTCTTTCATCAGGAGCCTTTGGCATCATTTCCAGCTGTGTAACAGACTTACAGCCATGTCTTATGACTGTTCCAACACAGTCATTACCTGTATCTCCACCGCCAATTACAATTACATTCTTGCCTTTTGCTGAAATATATTTTCCATCAGCCAGATTAGAATCCAGAAGACTTTTTGTTGTTGACGTAAGAAAATCGACTGCAAAATAGATTCCCTTTGCATCTCTTCCAGCTGCATTAATATCTCTTGGATTAGATGCGCCGCAGGCAAGAATAACTGCATCATATTCATCAATCAGCATCTTAGCCTTAACATTTTCCCCAACATTTGCTTCAGTGACAAATTCAATTCCCTCTGCCTTCATGACTTCAAGCTTACGGTCAATAATATGTTTCTCAAGCTTCATATTAGGTATACCATATCTTAACAGGCCTCCGATTCTGTCAGCCCTCTCATAGACCGTAACCGAATGTCCGCGTGTATTAAGCTGATCCGCAGCTGCAAGTCCTGCCGGGCCTGAACCAACAACAGCAATTCTCTTTCCGCTTCTTGCCTTAGGCGGCTTAGGGCCTGCCCAGCCATTCGCATAGGCATGTTCAATAATTGCCATTTCATTTTCCTTGGTACATACTGCCTCATCGTCATTCATTCCACATGTACATGCTTTTTCACATAATGCGGGGCATACACGGCTTGTAAACTCTGGGAAATTACTGGTTTTGTGCAGCCTGTTATAAGCCTGCTGCCAATTCCCGGTATAAACAAGATCATTCCACTCCGGTATAAGATTGTTCAATGGACAGCCCGATGTCATTCCTTTTATTGTCATACCTGACTGACAAAAAGGGACTCCGCAATCCATGCATCTTGCACTCTGTTTTCTCTGTTCAATTTCTGAAAGTGGTGTATGAAATTCATTGAAATTCTTTATTCTTTCTTTTGGTGAAACTGCTTTAGCAGTGACACGCTCATATTCTAAAAATCCAGTTGGCTTACCCATATTAATCCTCATTTCTGAGCGACTGTCGTAAAGATGCGAAGAAAAATTTATGTGAGGTATTTTTCTTCTGCCATCATTGCTGTCTGTTTTCGCTCAGCAACAAACAGCAATGTGAAAATATCACTTTATTTTGTTGCTGCATAGAATGCTTCTATCTGCGCCTGCTCGCTGCTTAAACCTTTTTCCTCCATCTGAACTATTTTGTTAAGCATCTTTTTATAGTCATGTGGCATTATTTTCTTGAACCTTGGAAGGTAATCTCCGAAATTATCAAGCACCTTTTTACCCTTTTTTGAATTTGTATAAGCAACATGCTCTGTGATAATTTCTTTTAATTCCAACACGTCATATTTATCCGTAACAGGTTCCATTGAAACCAGCTGTTTATTTACCCTCTTATAAAGACTTGTGTCCTCATCAAGAACATAGGCCACACCGCCGCTCATACCTGCTGCAAAGTTTTTCCCTGTTCTTCCAAGTATAACGGCCCTTCCGCCAGTCATATATTCACAGCCATGGTCGCCGCAGCCTTCAACCACTGCCGTGGCCCCAGAATTACGAACGCAGAATCTTTCGCCTGCAACACCATTTATGAATGCCTTTCCGCTTGTTGCACCATACAGTGCCACATTGCCGATAATAATATTCTCATCTTCCTTGTATGTAATACCAGCAGGCGGATATACTATAAGCTTTCCTCCGGAAAGTCCCTTTCCAAAATAATCATTACTGTCACCAACAAGCTCTAAGGTAAGTCCCTTAGGAATAAATGCACCAAAGCTCTGTCCTCCGGCTCCATTACACTTCACTGTGTACGTATCTTCTTCAAGCTGCTCTCCAAATCTTCTTGTAATTTCAGCTCCCAAAAGCGTACCAAGTGAACGGTCAGTATTTGTAATATCTACCTCAATACTTCTTGGCTGACCTTCCTGCATTGCAGGCTTAAGTTTTTTAATCAGAACCTTCTCGTCCAGTGTTTTCTCCAGTTCAAAATCATAAACATTCTTCTTATTATAATGTATACCAGCTGCTTCTTTAACATATGGATTATTAAGAATTGCCGATAAATCAACATTTGCTGAACGTCCACTTCCCTCAGCCTGCTTAGCTGTCAGAAAATCTGTTCTTCCTACCAGCTCATCAACAGTTTTAACCCCCAGCTTTGCCATATATTCACGAAGCTCCTGTGCTATAAACTTCATAAAATTAACTACATATTCCGGCTTTCCTGCAAACCTCTTACGAAGCTGCGGATTCTGAGTTGCGATTCCAACTGGACATGTATCCAGATTACATACTCTCATCATTACGCAGCCCATAGTTACAAGTGGTGCCGTCGCAAATCCAAATTCCTCAGCTCCAAGCATTGCAGCTATTGCAACATCACGTCCACTCATCAGCTTGCCATCAGTTTCAATAATGACTTTATTTCGGAGTCCATTCATAGTAAGTGTCTGATGAGCTTCCGCAAGTCCAAGCTCCCATGGAAGACCAGCATTATGTATTGAGCTTCTTGGCGCTGCTCCTGTACCACCATCATATCCTGAAATAAGAATAACCTGTGCTCCCGCCTTGGCAACACCAGAGGCCACTGTACCAACGCCCGCCTCAGACACTAATTTGACAGAAATACGAGCCTCCTTATTAGCATTTTTTAAATCATAAATCAGCTGTGCTAAATCCTCGATAGAATAGATATCATGATGTGGCGGAGGTGAAATCAGTGACACTCCCGGTGTTGAAAGTCTTGTCTTTGCAATCCAAGGGTAAACCTTTCTGCCCGGAAGATGTCCGCCCTCACCAGGTTTAGCTCCCTGTGCCATCTTAATCTGTATTTCTTTCGCACTGACAAGATATCTTGACGTTACACCAAATCTGCCTGATGCTACCTGCTTAATTGCTGAACAACGGTTAAGTCCGTCCCTGCCTGTCGTAAGTCTTTCCTCGTCTTCACCGCCCTCGCCGCTGTTTGATTTTCCATGAAGCATATTCATGGCAATCGCCATAGTTTCATGTGCTTCTTTAGAAATTGAACCATAAGACATTGCACCTGTCTTAAAACGCTTTACGATTTCTTCGACACTTTCAACCTGTTCGATATTAATACCTTTCTTAGGGAATTTTATATCCATAAGTCCCCTTAAATTCTTAACACCCGTATCCTTATTAACTAAATCTGTATATTCCTTAAAGGTTTTATAATCCCCTGTTCTTGCAGCAAGCTGTAAAAGATGAATTGTCTGAGGATTATATAAATGCTCCTCTTTACCGCTTCTCATCTTATGTGCACCTGCACTGTCAAGCGTACTGTCAGTCGAAAGTCCAAGTGGATCAAATGCCTTGGAATGAAGGGTTTCAACATCATTTTGAATGTCCTTAATGCTTATACCCTCGATTCTGCTCACAGTTCCCTTAAAGTACCTGTTAATCACATCTGAATTAATGCCAATAGCCTCAAAAATCTTTGAGCCCTGATATGACTGTATTGTCGAAATTCCCATTTTAGCAGCAATTTTAACAATACCGCTTAAGACTGCATTATTATAAT
This sequence comes from Eubacteriales bacterium, assembly GCA_030536565.1. GTDB lineage: Bacteria > Bacillota > Clostridia > Lachnospirales > Lachnospiraceae > Lachnospira. Next base: position 4,700 of record JAUNPT010000125.1, read on the forward strand.
CATCAACTGCCGCATAATAATCCTTATCCAGCATATGCATATCAATCAGTTCCTGAATGCTTTCCTGTGCAAGATATGGATTAATTGCTGATGCACCATAGCCTAAAAGCGTTGCAAAATGATGAACATCTCTTGGCTCGCCGCTCTCTAAAATCACAGCCATGCTTGTTCTTTTCTTTGTCTGAACAAGATACTGCTGCAGCGCTGAAACAGCAAGCAGTGATGGAATTGCCACATGATTTTCATCTACACCTCTGTCCGAAAGTATAATGATGTTAGCTCCTTCCCTATGTGCTCTGTCAGCCTCCACATAAAGGTGATCGACAGCCTTTTCCAAAGATGTATTTTTATAATATATAATAGGAATCGTTTCAACCTTAAAGCCTTCTACCTGCATATTTTTAATCTTTAACAGGTCTGTATTAGTAAGAATCGGGTCATTAATCTTTAACTGTTTACAATTTTCTTCCTTTTCCTCAAGTACATTACCGTCAGAACCAAGATATACGGTCGTTGAAGTTACAATCTTTTCACGAATTGAATCAATAGGAGGGTTTGTAACCTGTGCAAACAGCTGCTTAAAGTAATTAAATAAAGGCTGATGATTATTAGAAAGCACTGCAAGCGGTGTATCAATCCCCATCGCACCAATCTGCTCAGAACCATTTAAAGCCATAGGAAGGATTGAAGTCTTAAAGTCCTCATATGTATAACCAAATGCTTTCTGTAATCTTGCTCTTTCCTCCGGTGTATCCTCTGGTACCCTTTTGTTAGGAATCTTTAAATCCTGAAGCTTAATAAGATTATTATCCAGCCATTCACCATATGGCTGCCTTGTTGCATAATATTCTTTAAGCTCATCATCATCAATCAATTCACCTTTAGTAGTATCAACAAGCAGCATTTTGCCCGGTCTTAAGCGGTCTTTAAGCTTGATTCTGCTCTCATCTATTGGAAGCACGCCTACCTCTGATGAAAGAATCAAATATCCATCTGTTGTCACATAATAACGTGAAGGACGAAGCCCATTCCTGTCAAGAACCGCTCCCATAATATCCCCATCTGTAAAAAGGATAGAGGCAGGCCCGTCCCATGGCTCCATCATTGTTGCATAATACTGGTAAAAATCCTTTTTTTCCTGTGCCATAGCCTTATTATTGCTCCATGGTTCAGGAATTGTAATCATAACTGCCAGTGGAAGCGGCATACCATTCATAACAAGAAATTCCAATGTATTATCAAGCATTCCTGAATCAGAACCGCTTGTGCTTACTACTGGAGTAATCTTTGACATTTCCTCCTCAAGATAATCTGAATACATAGTTTCTTCTCTTGCTAACATTCTGTCTGCATTGCCCTTGATTGTATTAATTTCTCCATTATGGACAATAAAACGGTATGGGTGAGCCCTTTCCCAGCTTGGATTAGTATTTGTTGAAAATCTTGAATGCACAAGAGCAATAGCTGATTCATAGCTCTCATCTCTTAAATCCCCAAAAAACTGGCGAAGCTGTCCAACAAGAAACATACCCTTATATACAATTGTCCTGCTTGATAAGGATACTACAAATGTATCCTCACAGGTCTGCTCAAACACTCTCCTTGCAACATAAAGCTTACGGTCAAAATCAATACCTTTCTCTACATCTTCAGGCTTCTTTATAAACGCCTGAAGGATACATGGCATACAATCAACTGCCTTCTTTCCAAGGACATCAGGGAATGTTGGAACCACTCTCCAGCCTAAAAATTCCATTCCCTCCTTCTGGACAATTATCTCAAACATTTTTTTGCTTTGATTTCTCTTTAATTCATCCTGAGGAAAGAAAAACATACCAATTCCGTAATCTCTTTCTCCCCATATTTCAATCCCAATAGATTTAACAGCCTTCTTAAAAAAATAATGTGATATCGGCACCATAAAACCTACACCCTC
>JAUNPT010000126.1 GCA_030536565.1 Eubacteriales bacterium
GGAAGGTTCAAAGAAGCGTTTCATAATCCCGGTTTATCAGCGTAACTATGACTGGAAGACTGAGAATTGTAAACAGCTTTATGATGACCTTATTAAGGTGATAACAAATAAAAGAAGAAGTCATTTCTTTGGAAGCTTGGTTTCTGTTTATGAACCATCAGGAAGAAATACGGAATTTCTTGTAATCGATGGCCAGCAGCGATTGACTACTGTTTCATTGCTGTTTTTAGCAATGTATAATCTTATTGATGCTGGTGTAATAGTTCCTAATGATGCATCTTTGGGTAAGCAGATTTACGAGGATTTCTTGGTAGATAAATATCAGCCAGAGGAGACCCGTATTAAGCTAAAGCCTGTAAAGAATGACCAGAAAGCATTCGGAAAGTTGTTTAGTAGTGTTGATGAACACATTAGGGAGTCAAATCTTACTACGAACTACAATTATTTCTATGAAAGAATTCAGAAACAGGAAATAACGATTGATGAATTGTTTGATGCAATCTGTAGTTTGGAGATTATTAATATTACGCTTAATAATGAGGATAACCCACAGTTAATATTTGAAAGCCTGAACTCTACTGGTCTTGACCTGAGTGAAGGTGATAAAATCAGAAACTTTATCTTGATGGGGCTTCCTTCAAAAGAACAAGATGAATACTATGATAAATACTGGAACCGAATTGAAGAGTGCACCAAGTATGACGTCAGCTCCTTTGTGAGGGATTATTTGAGTGTCAAGCAGATGGCAATACCATCACAGAAGAAGATTTATATTAGTTTTAAGGAGTATGTCGAGCAGCAATCGATTGAAGCAGAAGAACTCTTGAAAGAGCTGCTTGCATATGCTAAACGCTATGAAATCTTGCTTTGTGGTGGCACAAAGAATAAGGTATTAGATTCATGTATCTACAGATTAAATAGATTGGAGACAACGGTAACCAGACCATTCTTCCTTGAAGTATTAAGGCTTTATGATGAGGAGAAATTGGATATGTCTCAGGTTGCAGATACATTCCTGATTACAGAAAATTATCTATTCAGACGAACAGTCTGTGATTTGCCAACAAACGCGTTGAATAAGATATTCCTTCTGCTCCATAGAGAAATCATCAGATATGAAGGTAATGATGTAGACTATGTTGAGAAATTCAAGTATGCACTGTTATCAAAGAAGGAAAAGGCACGCTTCCCGGACGACGAAGAATTCTCTGCTGGATTTACCGATAGACAGGTTTACCAGATGAATAGCAAAAATAAGATTTATATCTTAGAACGTCTGGAAAATTTCTCGACCGCAGAAGATAAGGATGTATATGGTCATTGTGATGATGGCATTTATTCCATCGAACATATTATGCCTCAACATTTGACGCCAGCATGGGTTAAGTCTCTCGGTGATGATTATGAACAGATACATGAAACTTGGCTCCATAGAATTGCAAACTTGACCTTGACTGCTTATAACTCAAAATATAGTAATAGTACATTCGAAGAAAAGAAGTCTATGAAAAATGGATTTGAAGACAGCGGTATTCGAATGAATACTTATATTGCCAAGAAAGATAAATGGACTCTGGCTGAACTGGAAGAACGTAATCAGTATTTGATGGGGCGTGCGCTCGAAATCTGGGCTGCACCGACGACAGCATTTAAGCCAGTAGAAAAGCAGTTGGATTCATATACTCTTGACGATGACACTTCATTGAGTGGAAGACAAATTGCACGTTTCAGTTATAAGAATACAGAACAGCCAGTTTCAAGCTGGGTAGAAATGTTCCAGAAAGTATTACAAATTCTTTATGCTGAAGACAAGAGCGTGATTACAAAACTTGCTGCTTCTACAGAGGATAATGTGGCGTTACATTTTAGCATGAAGGAATCTGATTTTACAAAGAGTGTTGAAATCGGAGATGGTATTTTTGTGTGGACTAATACAAGCACACAGAGCAAGCTGTCTGTATTGAACAGAGTATTTAAATTATATGATACAGACCCTTCGGATTTAGTTTTTTACCTACGCGATGAAAATGAAAGTGTTGAGAATGAGGCTGGAACACGATATGAGCTTCGAAGAAGGTATTGGGCATATGCTTTAGAACCTATTAAGGAAGCTCATGGAGAAGGCGGCTCATTCTGCAATGTAAATCCATCAAAGGAAAACTGGATTAATGGTTTCTTTGGAGTAAGCGGATTTAACATTAGTTGTATTGCAAACTTTGATTCTGCAAGGGTAGACTTGTACTTGGGAAAAGCTAAGAAAGAAGAAAATAAAAAAGCTTTTGATATGCTGATGTCCCATAAGGATGATATTGAGAAATCTTTAGGGGTATCCCTTATTTGGAGTCGCGGTGATGATATCAAGTCATCAAAGATTTCATATCAGCTAAATGGTGTAAGCATAGAAAATGAAACTGACTGGTTGCAGATGGCAAGGTTCCATGCGGAATGGAGCAAGAAATTCTATGATGTCATAGTGCCATATCTGGGATAACGTTAGGTCGAGACGGTGAAATCTGGCAACTCAACCTCGTGGAGTGTATTGGCCCATCAGGAGTCAGCGCAGCTTCACTATGTGGATATAAGTTGCCTTTTACCGTCTCAACTGTGGAGACAGTAGTAAACTACAGCTACAGAAAAATGCCTGCATTATATAGTAGCAAAGGGCAGGTGTCGACTGTTTCCCGAATACTTCAATAGTTAAGACCTCGGTTTTACTGTTGAAATAATGAGATGAGAATTAGGGCTTTCGGAGAGCGTGGACTTGTTTCCAAATTGATATGATATGTTTCCGAGAACAGGAACCCTATCTGACATCAATTAGCAGGTATCGTGCCATGTTGAGACGGTTTGCCTTCTGTCCCGAAAACCGCAATAAATCAAAGGTTTCTCCATGCAATCAGTTTTATTGACACAATGGAAAGCAATTATAAATCACATTTCCGCTATAATGGTGTTCAAGCCCATATATAGCGGAAATGTGATTTTTTGTATAAAAAACACCGCGCACAGTTTCTCTATTCTTTTAATTTGTAGAACTGCATTTTAATATTCGGATAAAATGGTTTGCTTCACGTAGAACATGGTCTGCCAGAAGCGGAAGAATAAGTGATGATATTTCATTGCACAGAATGCCTTTGGTGCCGGCTGCTTTGAATTTTTGCAGCTGTATTGTTGTATCAAATGTCTTATAGCTCAGTACGTCTGATACTAGGCGGTCTTTTAAATCAGCTTCTCTAAGCAGACGTTTATATGTCTTTGCAAAACCGTCTGCTGTGCGAATTAATTCCTCCTCGCCAGGGTCTAACAGTCCACGAATAAACAGGGCATGTTCCATCATGATCTGATTCCAGAAGGCCTCGGAATTTTTAATATCTGAGTGTAAACTGCATTTGCCCTGCATAAGGTTTGAAATAGTGTCTCTGTATAATCGGGCCTCACGCAGAATGTGTTCAATTAACAATGGGTAGTTAAAGGTGAAGAGCCTGCTGCCGTTTACCTCCTGTAGGATATTTTCTTTAAATGAAATCAGCTCATTTAAAAAAGTAATAGATTTAATGTTGATTTGACGTACAGATTGAAAAAGTTCTTTGTTAACACAGAAGCTTACGTCAGGCTTTAAGTTCATTTCAGCAGCAGAAATATCAATGTTTATATCAGCTCCGCTTAAGGCAGCGGTCTTTTTTTCTGCGGCAATTGTAAATTCGGTCACTAATTCGTTAGATTCTATTATTTCATTGCCAATACGTCCATTAGATAATGTAACCACGTCTGAAAGCAGATTTTCAAATTTTGTGCGAAGACAGTCGGCCTTTTCAATCCATTTTTTATCCTTGCAGGTAAATCCAGCCTGTAAAAATAAGGCATGTTCCTTCATGATTCTTGCAAAAAACAGATGTGTTTCTATAGATAGTAATACATAATTATGCATGTATAGCAGACTCCGTAATAATAAACATTTATTATAATATATGCAGTTATCTGCAGAATGCAAATAAAATGATTAAAATGCAGAACAAGTATTTGGATTGGTACTGTATGTGTGTTATAATAAATAACGCAGAATAAGTATTAAATCTGCATTTGGCGTACAAGCTATAAATATAGAAAAATAATTATATAAAAAGGTAGTATTAACTATGGATTTTAAGAAGTTATCCCTATCTGACAGGGAATGGTTAAGTAAAGCATTTAAAGAAGATGATGGCAATGCATGTGAATTTACATTTGCTAACAATTTTATGTGGAGAAATGTATATGATGTTATGGCAGCAAAATCTCATGGCTGTGGTGTTCTTATGTATAATAGCGATGGCGGGAAGGCTTTTTCATTTCCTATTGGTAATGGAGATAAGAGGGCTGTAATTAGTGAGCTGTTAACTATGTGCGAAGAAAATAATATGGTGCTTCGCATGAGCCCTCTGCTGGATAGGGACAGACAGCTGCTTAACGAATGGTTCCCGGGAATGTTTGCAGTTAAAGAGGAAAGGAATAACTGGGATTATGTATATACAACTGAGAAGCTTACAAAGCTTTCAGGTAAGAAACTTCAGGCAAAGCGCAATCATATTGCAAGATTTAAGGATATTGATGACTGGAGTTATGAAAGAATTACGCCAGATAATAAAGAAGAATGCCGTAAAATGTCTTTCGAATGGATGAACTCAAATGAAGGACGCTGGAATGATGGTATGGAGGCAGAACTGAATGTACTTCATGAAGCCCTTGATAATTTTACTGAGTTGGGTTTGGTTGGAGGCCTTATAAGGAGAGAGGGCAGGATTGTTGCATTTTGTATTGGGGAACCGCTTAATTCAGATACATTTGTAGTCCATTTTGAAAAAGCTATGGCAGATATTCAGGGGGCTTATCCGATTATAAACCAACAGTTCGCAGAGCATGAGTGCCAGCAGTTTACTTATATTAATCGCGAGGAAGACACTGGAGCACCAGGGCTTCGTAAGGCAAAGATGTCCTACAGGCCTGATATGTTTGTAAAGAAGATGTCTGCTATAAGAAGCGACATTGTTTTATTAGACCCGGAAAAAGACAGAGAAGGAATTATTGAAATTTGGCAGAAGTCTTTTGGAGATGATGAAAAACTAATCAATTATTATGTGGATAACAGAATGACTAACCAGAATATGCTTGGAATATATATGGCTGGAAAACTGGCAGCAATTGGAAGCTTTCTTCCTGCAGAATATTGTTTTAAGAAAAGTGAATCTGATAAAAGCAATGTGCCTGTAAGATATGTATATGCTTTGGCTACACTGCCTGAATTTAGAGGGCAGAAACTTGCTGTAAAAATCTTGGATTTTGCAAAAAAATTATGGAGAGAGCCGCTTGTGCTTTGTCCTGCAGAGCTTTCATTAGCTGCTTATTATGAGCGTTTGGGCTTTAAATGGGCATTTGCAGGGGAAGAATTCCAAATCAGCATGGATAATGAAAATATTATGGCTGATTTAGAGGAGCTTTCAATTACAGCAATAACAGCCAGAGAGTATAAGCAGCTAAGAGATGAAGCATTTTCAGATGAGGATTTTATATGCTGGGACGAAGATGCGGTTTCATATGCAATTGATATGAATAAATTCCTTGGAGGTAAAACAGTTAAAGTTAATTATCAGAAAACATTTGCTGGTACGGTAATGTATTATCTGGACAATAATAGTCTTGTTATTACTGAAATAAATATGCAGCAGGCTGTTAAGGAAAAGGTTATAAGATATTTAGTACAGGAAAATTCAGTTTCAAAGGCTTTATATAATAATCTTGGAGGAATGATTTATACGGAAAATAAAGAAATGGATAAGCTTGGTAATGAAGGTTATTTAGGTCTTACATTAGGATAGGATTGGAGTTTAATATGAAACTGATATCATGGAATGTTAATGGAATAAGAGCATGTGTGCAGAAGGGCTTTATGGAGTATTTTGATGATGCAGCCGCAGATATTTTCTGTATTCAGGAGAGCAAGATGCAGGAGGGACAGTTGGTCTTAAATATGCCGGGATACTATCAGTACTGGAATTATGCTGTAAAAAAGGGATACTCAGGAACAGCTGTGTTTACTAAGAAAAAACCAATCAGTGTTTATTATGGTATTGGAATTGAGGAGCATGATAAGGAGGGCAGGGTTATTACACTTGAATTTGAAAATTTTTATATTGTAACGGTTTATACGCCTAATTCCCAGAATGAACTTGCAAGACTGGAGTACAGAATGCGATGGGAAGATGATTTTAGGGCATATCTTATTAAGCTTGACAATATTAAACCTGTGATTGTATGTGGGGATATGAATGTAGCGCATGAGGAGATTGATATAAAAAATCCGGGGCCTAACAGAAGAAATGCTGGCTTTACTGATGAAGAACGTCATATGTTTACGAAACTTCTAAAGGCAGGCTTTGTAGATACTTTCAGGTTTAAATATCCGGAACGTAAGGATATTTATTCATGGTGGTCTTACAGGTTTAATGCAAGAAAAAATAATGCGGGCTGGCGTATAGATTATTTCCTTGTGTCAGACCGTTTAAAGAGTAAGATAGAAGACGGAGTTATCCATACACAGATTACGGG
>JAUNPT010000127.1 GCA_030536565.1 Eubacteriales bacterium
CCTTAGAAAAACAGACGCGTCCAAGGCGTATTTTAACTGCCATACAGATATTACAGTCCCATATGATGAAATTGGCAGTATTACAGCGGTTGGAAAAGATGGGTTAAGGACAATGATTATTGAGAATGGAAGATTTGTTCTTAAAGGTACAGAAAAACTTAATACACCTTTTGAACAATAGAATTAAAAAAACATACAGATTTTACAACATTATAACAAAAAATAATAAGAAGTTAATGAAATTATTGACTGACTTTAGAAAACAAAGTACAATAATTAGGCAGTAATTTTATAAAATAATAATATGGACATCCAAAGAATGGAGGAAACAATGGCTACAGTAGGAATAGTTATGGGAAGTGATTCTGATATGCCTGTTATGGCTAAGGCAGCAGATATTCTTGAACAGTTAGGAATCTCTTATGAGATGACAATTATCTCTGCACACAGAGAACCGGACGTGTTTTTTGAATATGCTAAGACAGCGGAAAGCAAAGGCTTTAAGGTTATTATTGCAGGTGCAGGTATGGCAGCACATTTGCCAGGTATGTGTGCGGCAATTTTTCCAATGCCAGTAATTGGTATCCCTATGCATACGACTTCTTTAGGCGGAAGAGATTCTCTTTACTCAATTGTACAGATGCCTTCTGGAATCCCGGTTGCAACAGTTGCAATTAATGGCGGTGCTAATGCAGGTTTGCTAGCTGCAAAGATTTTAGCAACATCAGATAGCGAGCTTCTTGGCAGACTAAAGGATTATACACAGTCATTGAAGGAGAGTGTACAAAAAAAGGATGCACATCTTCAGGATGTTGGTTATAAGGCATATATGTCTGAAAAATAAATTAGTTAATCAATAAAGGAGAAAAAAAGATGGATTACAAAAAAGCGGGTGTTGATATTGAAGCAGGATACAAGTCAGTAGAATTAATGAAGGAGCACGTTGCGAAGACAATGAGGCCTGAGGTTTTAACAAATATTGGTGGTTTTTCCGGAGCTTTTTCAATGGAAAAGTTTAAGGACATGGAAAAGCCAACATTGGTTTCAGGTACAGATGGAGTTGGAACTAAGTTAAAGCTTGCATTTACAATGGATAAGAATGATACAGTTGGTATTGACTGTGTGGCTATGTGCGTTAATGATATTGCATGTGCTGGAGGCGAGCCACTTTTCTTCCTGGACTATATTGCATGTGGAAAGAATGAGCCGGAAAAAATTGCAGATATTGTTAAGGGTGTAGCTGAAGGCTGCCTTCAGTCAGACTGTGCATTAATCGGTGGTGAAACAGCGGAGATGCCAGGCTTTTATCCGGTTGATGAGTATGATCTTGCTGGATTTGCAGTAGGTGTTGTTGACGAAAAGGATTTAATTACAGGTAAGGATATTAAGGCTGGAGATACACTTATTGGCATTGCTTCGAGCGGTGTTCACAGTAATGGATTTTCACTTGTAAGAAGTGTATTTACAATTACAAAGGAATCACTTGATACATATTATGATTCACTTGGAAAGACTTTAGGAGAAGCTTTACTTGCTCCTACAAAGATTTATGTTAAGACAATGAAAGAAATCAAAAAAGCAGGCGTTCGTGTTAAGGGCTGCAGCCATATCACAGGCGGTGGCTTCTATGAAAACGTACCAAGAATGCTTCATGATGGTGTTCATGCTGTAATTAACAAGGACAGCTATGAGGTACCAGCAATCTTTAAGATGCTTGCTGTTGATGGACAGATTGAAGAAAAGATGATGTATAATACATTTAATATGGGTATCGGTCTTGTTCTTGCAGTAGACCCGGCAGATGCAGATAAGGTGCTTGAGGCAGCTAAAGCAGCTGGTGAGACCGGCTTCATTATTGGTAAGATTGAAGCTGGTGAAAAGGGAGTAACATTATGCTAAGAATAGCTGTTATGGTTTCTGGAGGCGGAACTAACCTTCAGGCGATTATAGATGCAGTGAAGGCAGGAACTATCACTAATACACAGATAGCTGTCGTTATCAGTAACAATGCTAATGCATATGCGCTCACTCGTGCTAAGGATAATGGAATTGCAGCCTGCTGTGTATCTCCTAAGGACTATGAGACAAGAGATATGTTTAATGAAGCACTGCTTGAAAAGGTAGATTCATTTAATGTGGATTTAGTAGTTCTTGCAGGCTTCTTAGTTAAAATTCCAGAGGCTATGGTTCATAAGTACAGCCATAGGATTATAAATATCCATCCATCACTTATTCCTTCATTCTGCGGAGTTGGCTTCTATGGACTTCATGTTCACGAAGCAGTACTTGCCAAGGGTGTTAAGGTAACGGGTGCGACAGTGCATTATGTTGATGAAGGAATGGACACTGGAGAAATAATTTTCCAGAAGGCTGTAGAAGTCCTAGATGGTGATACGCCAGAAATTTTACAGAAAAGAGTTATGGAACAGGCCGAATGGAAGCTTCTTCCAGCAGCCATTAATAAAATTGCCAATATGTAGTTTGTTGGTTAATTTATGAAAGATAGGGAGTCTCTTTTTAGATAGTGGCTTCCTATCTTTCTAAAATATTTATATAAATTATATCCCCATTTTAAAAATGATTTTTAGAAAAATACGGAGGAACCAATTATGAAGGTACTTGTAGTAGGCAGCGGTGGGCGCGAACACGCAATATGCTGGAAGCTTTCACTAAGCAGTAAGGTAGATAAGATTTTTTGTGCACCAGGTAATGCCGGTATTGCAGAACTTGCTGAATGCGTTGATATTAAAGCAATGGAGTTTGATAAGCTTGTTGCATTTGCAAAGGAAAATTCGGTTGATTTGACAGTTATCGGTATGGATGACCCATTAGTCGGCGGTGTGGTTGATGTGTTTGAGGCTGAGGGCTTAAGGGTATTTGGGCCAAGAAAGAATGCAGCTATACTTGAGGGCTCCAAGGCATTTTCTAAGGATTTAATGAAAAAATATAATATTCCAACTGCTGGCTATGAGACATTTACAACGCCTGAGGCAGCTAAAGAATATCTGGAAACTTCAAACTATCCTATTGTTTTAAAGGCAGATGGACTTGCTTTAGGCAAGGGTGTTCTTATATGTGAAACAAAGGAGGACGCAGTCAATGGCGTTAATGAGCTTATGCTTGATAAGAAATTTGGCTCTGCAGGAAATACGATTGTTGTTGAGGAATTTATGACAGGCCGGGAGGTTTCAGTGCTTTCATTCGTTGATGGAAATACAATCCGGATTATGTCATCAGCTCAGGACCACAAGAGAGCTAAGGACGGTGATCAGGGCTTAAATACTGGCGGTATGGGCAACTTCTCACCAAGTCCATTCTATACTAAAGAAGTTGATGACTTTTGTAAAAAGTATATATATCAGGCAACCGTAGATGCCATGAAAGCGGAGGGAAGACCATTTAAGGGTGTTATTTTCTTTGGGCTTATGCTTACTTCACAGGGGCCTAAGGTTTTAGAGTATAATGCAAGATTTGGTGATCCAGAGGCACAGGTTGTTCTTCCAAGAATGAAGAATGATATTGTAGATGTGTTTGAGGCATGTATTGATGGTACCTTAGATAAGATAGACCTTCAGTTTGAAGATAATGCTTGCGTATGTGTTGTTCTGGCGTCTGACGGATATCCTCTTGAATACAAGAAGGGCTTTGAAATCAAGGGAATGGAGAATTTCAAAAATAAAGAGGGGTATTATTTATTCCATGCGGGTTCAAGGTTCAACGAAGATGGCAGGGTTGTAACTAATGGAGGACGAGTTCTTGGCGTAACTGCACTTGGAAAGGATTTAAAGGAAGCCCGTGCCAACGCATATGAAGCTACAGAATGGGTGGATTTTGCAAACAAATATATGCGCCATGATATAGGCAAATCAATTGACCTCGTCAATGCATAAAATCCTTAAATCGAATATTTTATGCAATTAAATATTTTAAGATATGTTTCTTAAAGGAGATTTGATATGAAGATTACTTCCGTAAAGGGAACTAATGATTACCTCCCTAATGAAGTTGAAATTAGGGATTATTTACAGAACAAGATATTAGGAGTTTATACAGCCAATGGATTTGAGCATATTACAACTCCGGTTATTGAGGATATTGAAAATCTTGATAAAAGCGATGGCGGCGAAAATCTTAATCTTATTTTCAAGATTATGAAAAGAGGAGATAAGCTTGACAAGGCGCTGGCTAAGGGTGTTACATCTGAAAATGAGAATGAACTTGCTGATATGGGGCTTCGTTATGATTTAACGCTCCCATTAAGCAGATATTATGCTAATAATAAGGAAAAGCTGACACTTCCAATGAAGTGTATCCAGATGGATAGAGTGTATCGTGCAGAGCGTCCACAAAAGGGACGTTTAAGAGAGTTTGTGCAGTGTGATATTGATATTATAGGTTCAGAATCATCAGACTCAGAAATTGAACTTATTCTTACAACGACCAAGGCACTTGATGCAATTGGTATGAAGAATTTCAAGGTTAAGGTCAATGACAGAAGGCTTCTTCGTGCGGTTCTTTGTCAGATGGGCTTTGCTGAAGCTGATTTAGACAGTGTATGCATCACATTTGATAAGATGGACAAGATTGGTATGAATGGAGTAGAGGCTGAGCTTACAGATAAGGCATTTGACGAGTCAGCAGTTAAGAATTTTGTTGACTTCCTTTCAAAGAATGATTTCAGTCTGTCTTCAATTAAGGATATGTTAGATGATAAGACACCGGCAGAAAGTCTTGAAAATATTATTGCTACAGTAAATAAGCTTTCTAACAATGCATTTAATATTGTATTTGATCTGTCATTAGTAAGAGGACAGGGATATTACACAGGAACAGTATTCGAGGTTGAAAGTATTGATTTTAAGGGGGCTATTGCCGGGGGTGGAAGATACGACAACCTTATTGGCAAGTTCTTAAATCAGTCAATTCCGGCAGTTGGCTTTTCAATTGGATTTGAGAGAATTTTTTCAATTATAATGGAGAATGGAATAGATGGCATTAACAATGCAGATACTCCAAAGAAACTTGCTGTTATGTATGAAGAAGGCAATGTAACTGCCGCATATGAGGCAGCAGAAAAGTACAGGGCACAGGGAAATATATGTTCATTATATGTAAAGCCTAAGAAGATGGGCAGATTCCTTAATAAGCTTGAGGAAAGAGGTTATAGGGGATTTGTTAACGTAGAACAGGGTGGAGAGATTAGTTTGTTTGAGCCATAAATTAAACTATCTATAATATCTTAAATAAAAAGCTGTCTTTCATTATTTGATGAAGGGCAGCTTTTTTGCGGTGGAAATGATTAATTGTTAATATAAAATTATAAGAACGCTCTTTTACATACGAACCCTGTTAACATATTATTATGATTACTTATGCCGGTTTACGAAGATATGTTATTGTTTCACACATTTATCCAACGCCTGCTGTATACCATCAAGCAGCAGGGTTGAGGTATATTTGTTTTCAGCTTCATAGCTTATATTAATGGTGCTTCCATTTTTGATGACCTGTGCTGCAAGTTCATCAAAGGAAGTCTGCATAAGTGGGTACATGGTTGTAATTGAGTCGGACAGATTCTTTAATTCAATTGCGTTTATGTTTGTTTCATCTACTGTAACCTGAATTTCTAAAGGGGTGCCATTTACAGATATAGATGAAGTGTAGACACCGGGCATATATGTATTAGATGAGGGGCTGGGATTGTTTCTGGCGGGAGCTGATGACGATTGTGTCTGGGTGTTTTTACTTACTGTACTGCCACCCGAACTTCCAGCTTTGCCGGATTTACCTGAAAAACAGGCGATGGCAAGAATGGTAAGTATAATAAGAGCAGCCGCTACAATAAGCCCTATAATCAGCTCTTTCATATGAATGACAAGAATTTTCGTCTGACTGTTCATAAAATTCCTCCTGATATTGAAGCAAATGAAGCTGGATAAAGCTTTCACATAATATTAATATAATGTATGCATGAATGAAGAAAAAATGAAAAAAATGTTATAGAATTTGTTCATGTATTATATTATAATTGATGAAATAAGCAGTGATGGCTGCTGTCTTAAGCAGCTTGATAATGATGTGATGATTTTTGAATTTAAAAAGATAGGGTGAACAGGTTGATTATATGGCATTTCAGTTGATTGCAGGTAGTTCAGGAGCAGGAAAATCACACCGCTTGTATACAGATGTGATTGAAATGGCTCATAGGAATACAGATAAGAATTATATAGTTGTAGTTCCTGAACAGTACACAATGGAAACACAGAGAAAGCTGGTGGATATGACACCAGAGAAAGGTATTCTGAATATAGATATAGTCAGCTTTGAGAGACTGGCATACAAGGTTTTTGAGGAAATTGGCGGAGAAAACAGACCTGTTCTTGACGATACAGGTAAGAACCTTATAGTCCGTAGAGTTGCGGATAAAAAGAAAAAGGAATTGAGATATTTTGGGAGCAGTATTAACAAGAACGGATTTATTACTGAATTTAAGTCTGTTATTTCAGAAATGCTTCAGTATGATGTTAGCGGGGACAAGCTTGAACAGGCAGCAGATAATGAGAAAAATAA
>JAUNPT010000003.1 GCA_030536565.1 Eubacteriales bacterium
CTTATCAGATTATTTGTACTTGAACTGCATACATTACAGTTCCCTAAATAATATTATACGCTTCTTGTCAATCCCACCTATAAATCTTTTCTTTCAGCCCTTAACTCCTCCGCAATTTCGCTAATCCTGCGTAATCTGTGATTAACTCCGGATTTTCCAACCTCCGGCTCCAGCATTTTTCCAATATCTTTAAGATTCATATCCGGATTTTCCAACCGTATATATGCCACTTCCCTTAAGTTATCCTTAAGCTCATCAAGCCCAATTGTATCTCTGATATATTCAATATCCTTAATCTGCTTTACCGCCGCCTCAATTGTCTTGTTTAGATTCGCCGTCTCGCAGTTTACCTTGCGGTTTACATCATTCCTCATGCCCTTTAGAATCATTACATTATACAGATTCATCTGAGCCACAAACGCTCCCATAATATTTAACACATCTGTTATGTTGCTTCCTTCCTTCATGTAAACCACATAGCTTCTTTTTCTTCCAATAACCTTAGCATCGAGCTTGAAAAAACAAAGCATGTCTTTCATAATCTGGGCATCTTCTTCATATTCACATACAATTTCATAATGATAAAATTTGTTTGGGTCACTAATTGAGCCGGCTGCTAAAAAGGCGCCCCTGATAAATGCTCTCTTGCAGCATTCTTTCTGTATCAGTCTGGCGTCCACAAATACCGGCTGCACATGGTTGAACTGCTCATCACACCATTTCAGTGTCATAAGAATTTTTGCCACATACTCCGGCTTTTTTATTATTATATTGTAAATACGGTTTGTCCTGCCTTCAATATCCAGCAAAATCTCCTGTTCTTTAATTCCAAACACCTTAAGAAGCATCTCCTGGTATACTCTTGACACCAGTTCGTTTTCTGTAGAAAACTCCACCTGCATATTCTTGCCTGAATTTCTTCTTATCCTGCCGCCAAAAGCCATCAAAGCGGCAAATTCCGCTATCTGACAGTGTCTTGCTGTATCAGTCTTTGACTCTAATTCTTCTTTCACCTCTGATGAAAATGACATTTTTCACCTCATTCTTAAAACTATTATATCTATTTCCCGGATGTTTTTTTCGCATCCTTATCTATGTCTCTGTGTTCCACCTTACAGCCATATTCCGTAGCTGCAATTTTCTCTGCAATTGCGTTAGCCAGTGTAACTGAGCGATGCTTTCCACCTGTACAGCCAATAGCAATGACTAAACTGTTCTTGCCCTCCTTCACATAATTAGGCAGAAGAAATTTAATCAAATCCTCAATTTTATCCAGAAATGCCTGTGTCTCCTTACAATTCATCACATAATCCCTGATAGGCTTATCATTTCCTGTTAATGGCCTTAACTGCTCAATATAATAAGGATTTGGTAAAAATCTTACATCCAGCACTATATCTGCGTCAACTGGAATCCCGTATTTAAATCCAAAGGATAATACTGTTACATATAGATTATTATATTCCTTCTCTCCAACAAAAATCTTAGACAGCTCAGCCTTTAATTCTCTTGTAAGCAGCTGGCTGGTATCTACAATAAAGTCTGCCCTCTTTTTTAAAAACTCAAGCTGTTTTCTTTCCATATTAATACCCTGATCGACACGGCTGCCTTTTGAAAGCGGATGTGTTCTTCTTGTTTCCTTATACCGTTTAACCAACGTATCATCACTTGCGTCCAGATACAGAATCTGATAATTAACTCCTCTCTGTGCCATCTTATCCAACACATTTGAAAATTCGCTTAATGCCTCACCATTTCTGATATCAATTCCCAATGCAATTTTAGAATATCCCTGCTTCTGCCTCTGCGCCAAATCCGCAAAATTCATAACCAGGGAAATCGGCATATTATCTACGCAGTAATAGCCATCATCTTCCAAAACATTCAATGCTGTTGATTTTCCTGCTCCTGACATTCCTGTCACAATTACCATCTTCATATAATCTCACCCAGCTTTCTAAAAACCAAGCTTCCTCACTTCCAATTCCAGTTCCACACCATATAGCTCTTTTACCTTATCTTTTACATAGTCAGTCAATGCAATTACATCTGCTGCAGTTGCACCGCCTCTATTAATAACAAAGCCCGCATGTTTTTCAGATACCTGTGCTTTGCCCACCGAAAAACCTTTAAGCCCAGCATCAGAAATAAGCTTTCCTGCAAAGTATCCCTCCGGTCTTTTAAACGTACTTCCAGCACTTGGGTACTCCAATGGCTGTTTATCTCTGCGTCTGTATGCGAAATCTGCTATTCTTTCTTCAATTTCTGTCTGACTGCCGGGTGTTAAGGCAATTACTGCTTCCAGCACAATATATCCTGCCTTATCAATAATGCTTGTTCTGTATCCCAGCTTTAACTGTTCATTACTAAGCGTCTTTATACTGCCCTGACTGTCCATTACCGTTGCATTAATTAAAACATCTTTCATCTCACCGCCATAGGCTCCGGCATTCATCATGACCGCCCCGCCTATAGTTCCCGGAATCCCTGTAGCAAACTCAAAACCTGAAAGACTGTTTTTAGCCATATCCTTTCCAAATCTTGAAAGCATTATTCCTGACTGTGCAGACACATAAACCCTGTTATTCTTATCTGCTGCACAATTGCATGCATCATGCAGGAAGCTGTAGCTGTTAAAATGGCGTGACATATCAAATATCACTCCGTCAAACCCCTTATCAGACACGAGAAGATTACTTCCATTACCTATTATCTCAAAAACCACTCCCGTTTCCTTTAACCATACAACCGCTTGTGCTAACTGCTCCTTTGTCTTAGGTGTAACATAAATATCAGCAGGCCCTCCAATGCGAAATGTTGTGTGCTTACTCATTAACTCACCCGCACTTACATTTTCCTGCCCAAATATTTCAACAAGCTTTTTTTGTATATCCTGCATTCTAAACTCCTATCTATTACAGCATTAGTCTGGCAGCTCCGCACATACCTGCATCATTTCCAAGTGCTGCCTTTAATATCTTAGTATCCCTGCTTGGGTGGAATACAAGCTCCCTGTAATTTTTTTCAATAAGATTAATAAAATAATCTCCAGCCGCCGAAACGCCGCCTCCAATTAAAAAGCATTCCGGGTCTATAATTCCTGCCGCACATGCAAGTCCCTTGGCAAGCATTCGTGAAACATACTCTGCCACCTTTACTGACAGCATATCACCTGATTTTGCCGCATCAAATATATCCTTGGCAGTAAACTTTTCAATTTTTCTAAGCACAGAAGCCATAGTTTCCTCCTGCAGCATTTTTTGTGCAACCCGCACAATCCCTGTCGCTGACGCATACTGCTCAAGACAGCCGCTCTTTCCACAATTGCATTTTTCTGTCTCATTGTCCTCAACTGGGATATGTCCTATTTCCGCAGCCGCACCATTAAAGCCCACCAGCGGTTTTCCATCTATAATTATTCCACCGCCGACACCAGTACCTACCGTAATCATCATCATACTTGAATATCCCTTTGCACCTCCCAGCCAAAATTCTCCAAGAGCCGCCATATTAGCATCATTCCCCGCTTTAGCTGATATTCCCATTCTTCTTTCAATTTCTGCTGCTGCATTAAAAACTCCCCAGCCCAGATTAACACATTTATTAACAACACCATCTTTATTAACTGAGCCTGGAACTCCCATTCCAATACCAATGATATTTTCTTTTAAAATATTCCTGTCACTGCATATCTGCCGGATTTGTGCACATATATCATCTATTATGCGGGCTCCCCCATCTTCTTTACGTGTTGGAATCTCGCATTTCTCTACAAGTGTTCCGTCTGTATAAAACAATCCACATTTAACTGTCGTACCGCCAATATCTATGCCAAATACCACCTTTTTCAATTATTCATCCTCCTCATCGCCCTTCATAAGATTTTCCTGTACTCTCCTGTATAACTCCTTAGCGGCATTATATCCCATCATCTTCTGTCTGTGGTTAACTGCTGCTGCCTCAACTATTACCGCAAGATTTCGCCCCGGTCTGATTGGCAGTGAATGGCACACCACCTTATTGCCCAGATATTCTGTATACTCCTCCTCAAGACCAAGTCTGTCATACTCCTTGTCTTTATTCCAGTCCTCGAGCTTTATAACCATATTGATTTCCTGCTGTTCCTTTACACTCTCTACACCAAAAAGCGTCTTAACATCAATAATACCTATGCCGCGAAGCTCAATGAAATACTTCGTAACCCCCGGTGCAGTGCCAATAAGTGACTCGTCACTTACCTTACGTATTTCTACAGCGTCATCTGTAACAAGACGATGCCCCCTCTTAATCAGCTCAAGAGCCGCCTCACTTTTACCTATGCCGCTCTCTCCTGTAATCAGCACGCCTTCACCATATACATCTACTAATACTCCATGAATAACAATACATGGCGCAAGCTGCACCTTAAGCCATCTTATTACCTCTGCCATAAATGAAGACGTTGACTGCTTTGAACGCAGTATTGGAATCTGGTATTTCTGTGCCAAAACAATAATCTCATTCTCTGGCTTTAAATCCCTGCAGAACACCAGACATGGAATATTACTTGACAAAAGCTGCACATAACGCTCATATCTGTCCTGCTGTGAAAGACTGTTTAAATATGAAAATTCCACATTTCCAATTATCTGGATACGGTCATTATCAAACTGCTCATAAAAGCCTGTCAGCTGCAATGCCGGTCTGTTTACCTCAGGTATATGAAGCCAGATTCCTGAAGCGTCTATTTGCGGTGTCAGGTTCTCTAACTGCATCTTGTCTATTACCTTGGATAATTTTACTCTTTCATTCTCATTCATAATCTTCTCCATTCCCACATATCCTGTATGCATTTAAGAAAGTCAATAGCCCGTTTATTCTTGTAACCTGTATTTGTTTACATTCTAGCAAAATTCAATGGAAAAATCTATATATATTATTGGCAACTGTTTCCGTAATTCCCTCTGCCTCCATCAGCTCGTCCACATCTGCTGCCCTTATTTTATCAATATCAAGAAAATGCTTCATAAGTGCTTTTCTTCTCGCCGGGCCGATTCCCTCAATTCCATCAAGCACCGAGCTTACCTGTGCTTTGCTCCTTAGGCTCCTATGGTAGGTAATCGCAAATCTGTGGGCTTCATCCTGTATTCTCGTAATCAGCTTAAAGCCTTCACTATGCCGGTCAATAGGAATCTCCACATTATTATAATAAAGTCCCCTTGTATTATGATGGTCGTCCTTTACCATTCCGCACACCGGAATATCAAGTCCAAGCTGCCCTAAAACCTCCAGTGCAATATTTACCTGTCCCCGGCCACCGTCCATCATAATAATGTCAGGATAAACCTCAAAACCTGTAAAGCCCTCTATACCTCTTTTAAATCTTCGCGTAAGCACCTCCCTCATGCTATTATAATCATCAGGCCCCTTCACGGTTTTAATCTTAAACTTCCTGTAATCATTTTTCCTTGGCCTGCCATCTTCAAAAACCACCATCGAACCAACCGATTCAACACCATTAGTATTAGATATATCAAATGCTTCAACTCTCTTTACTTCAGGCAGTGACAGCCAGCTGGCAATTTCCTTCACTGCTCCTATAGTCCGTTTAAGCTCTCTTTTTATTTTTTCACCGTCCTGTATAAGAACCATCTGTGCATTTTTATACGCAAGCTCTACCAGCTTTTCCTTATCACCCTTCTTCGGTGTGATAATAGAAACCTTTCTTTTTTTCATCTTGCCAAGCCAGCTTGCTATAAGCTCATTATCCTCTATCTCCTCCTGCAGCATTACCACATTCGGAATATACGGCGTTCCGCCATAATACTGCTTCATAAACTCTGATAAAATATCGCTTCTTGTATCTCCCTGTGCCACGCTCATATGGAAATGTTCCCGTCCCAGAAGCTTTCCATTCCTGATGAAAAACACCTGAACTACCGCATCTGTACCATCAGAAGCACAGGCAATAACGTCCCTGTCTGTTCCATCGTCATTTGTTATCTTCTGTTTCTGTGCAACCTGCTTCACGCTATTAATCAAATCTCTGCATCTGGCAGCCTCCTCATACTCAAGCCTGTCTGATGCTTCCTGCATCTGATTTGTCAGCTGGTTTAATACTACACTATAATTGCCATTTAAAAACTCAATTACGCTGCGGACTGACTTCCCATACTCCTCTTTGGAAATGTAACCCTGACATGGTGCAAAACACTGCCCTATGTGGTAATTAAGACAAGGCCTTTCCTTCCCCTCGTCCTTAGGAAGATTTCTGCTGCAGGTCCGTATCTTATAAAGTCTGCAGAGAAGCTCAATAGTATCCTTGACTGCACCTGCACTGGTATAAGGCCCAAAATACCGGCCCGCCTTATGCTTCATATCTCTTGCGAACATAACCCTCGGATATGCCTCATGAACAGTCACCTTAATAAACGGATATGTCTTGTCATCCTTTAACATTGTATTGTACTTAGGCCTGTGCTCCTTAATAAGATTACATTCAAGCACTAACGCCTCCAGCTCTGAATCCGTAATTATATATTCAAAATATGCAATATGAGAAACCATACTCTGTATTTTTGATGTATGGTTCCTGCTGCTCTGAAAATACTGCCTGACACGGTTCTTTAAGCTCACTGCCTTACCTACATATATAATAGTATCCTTACTGTCATGCATTATATATACACCGGGCTTTGCCGGAAGCTTTTTTAATTCATCTTCTAAATCAAACATATTTTTCTCCATTTACTCTATACCTGCAATCTAACTCCTGCCTTTATAAAATTATAACACGATTATATTCCATTGTAATCCCACGAAAAAAAAAGTATAATACAACTGCTGACATAAATTATCAGCCTATAACTGAAATGGAGATTGTTATGAAACGAATTATACTTATGTTCCTGCTAAACTTTTTTTATGCCCCTGTTACGCTTATAAAATTATCATATTATTCCCACCACCGCGACAAATATTCGAGAGAATTTTTATACAACTTTCTACAAGACATTACATTTCACGCATTAAAAGGTGGTAAAGTCACAGTAATTACTGAGGGCGCACAAAACATTCCCACAGATTCAAATTTTATATTTTTTCCAAACCATCAGGGCTTCTTCGATGTTCTTGCAATTATTGCAGGCTGTAACATTCCTTTTTCCGTGGTGTACAAAAAGGAAGTTAAAAATATTCCCTTTTTAAAAGATGTTTTCAAATGCTTATATGCCCTTGACATAGACCGAAAAGATGTACGCCAGTCACTCACTGTAATTAATAAAATGGCAGACGAGGTGAAAATGGGACATAATTTTCTGATATTTGCCGAAGGAACAAGAAGCCGTCAGGGTAACACGCTTTTAGATTTTAAAGGCGGTTCCTTTAAATCAGCGTATAAAGCCAAATGTCCTGTAGTGCCGGTTGCCTTAATTGATACCTATAAACCATTTGACATTGGTGATATTAAACCCGTATCAGTCACTGTAAAGTATCTTCCACCGATTCCTTATGAAGAATACAGTTCCCTGAAAACTCACGAACTTGCAGCTTTGGTAAAATCCAAAATACAGGGTGCAATTGACGTCTGATACGTCTGCACCCTGCATTTTACAGCACATCTATATACTTTATCTTAAGCTTCTTTGCTCCGCTTACCCTTAAGTAAACCAAAAGCTCCATCTGTTTAAGTGCCTTTGTAATTTCTTCAAACTCATAATCCTCAAGCACTGTTCCCTGTGAAAACCTGATTCTTAAAAGCAGCTCCATCACTCTGGAAATACCGCATTTTCTAAGCTGTTCATCTCTTGTCTCAAGCATATTAACATATTCCTCATAATCCATTCCCTCTGGTTTATTGTAGCCCAGTACTTTCAGCATTCTAATAAAATAATCATACAGACTGGCAGCCTGTTCGTATATACGTTCTTCATCTTTTTCTTTCAGGAGTTTCTCTCTTGCCTTCTTTTTATGATGCATTCTAAGCAGTAACATAAGCCAAACAAATATCAACAGTAACAATATTCCTGCTATTATAATTAATACTTTATATATTTTTTTTGGTGTTACTTCTTGTCCGGCGTCCCCCATATCGTCCAAAACAGTAATGTCCTCAGTTTCTGCAGTATATGTTTCTTCTTCAGTATCATTTGCTGTCTCTTTTGTTGTCTCCTCTGCTGTCTGGCTTTCTTCCTGTCTTGGAACCGTCGTACCCTGTTCTTTGTCATCTCCGGACAGCCCGGCTTCAGCCATATAATCGCTTCTGGAATTTCCTGGTGTCGCCTCAATCGGAATCCAGCCATATCCGTCCATATACACTTCAACCCATGCATGTGCATTGCGGTCTGTAAGTTCAATAGTATATGCCGCTTCGCTGACATTTTCTCTGGTTCCATCAGTAGTATAACGCTCCATCTCAAGATTGGATACTGTTCCACTAATGACTTTATCATTAGTCAGCACATATCCCTCACAGTATCTCGCAGGAATCCCTGCATACCTGAACATCATGGCTGCTGCTGTTGCAAAATAAGTGCAATACCCTTTTTTACTGTCCTTTAAAAAATACTCCAGAAAATCCCTGCCATCTGGGACCCTGCCTGGTGTTACAGTATATGTATAATTTTCCTGAAGAAATTTTTTGACAAATTCTATGTACTCTCTTTTTTTATCATAAGTGTTAACTTCAACTTCGCCGATAATCTCTTTCATAAGAGCCCTTACTGAATCAGGCATCATGTCTTCCCCATAATCTCTCTGAACAGTCTCTCTGTAAATACCCTCCTTAGCAGAAAATTGAATCGTCCCAAGCAGGGTATCCGGCTTCCTCTCATAACTTGTCTTTATTACTGTCCTTCGGTCTGCAAGTAATTTAAATTTTGAATATTCGCCATTCCCTACACTAAACCCATTATATGTCTTTTTTTCCCCGTTTGGATTTTCCTGCAATATATAAGAAAAATACTTATTATTCCTGTAATATTCATCACCAGTTTCACCTGTAAGAAACCTCTGCAGCTCCTCGCTTGCGTCCATCATATTGAATACATATTCCGTTATCCTATCCTGCCCCACATTACTTGCACTCCACTGGTCTGATTTGTATTCTGCCCCTGTAAATGTTTTAAAATACTGGTTTCTTCCAGTCTCTATTGTAGTCACAGTGGCAAGCTTTGCGTCACTGAACTTAACCTCATGGATTTTTCCCAGCTGCCCGTAATTAATTCCCCCTGGAGCATCTATGCCAAAAAATGATTCTGATATGGAACTAATCAGATATTCCGCTTTATTATACAAAGAACTGAATATTTTTTTCCTTTCATAGCTTTTCTGAGGAACAAATAATACAATCCCCAGATATACTATAATCCCTGCTGCCAGTATTATGTATCCTGAGGTTATTTTACTGCTTTCTCTGCTTCGCGCAGAGGAAACAAAAATGTATAATGTACAGCATAGAAATGAAACCACGTGTGGTATTACTGAAAATAAAATAAATACTGCTAAAAACGGAATAACTGTTATAATTGCAGCCGCCATGCTTCTGAAAAAAACAACCTCAGCTGCAAGTATCATTGCGGCAAGCATAACCAGCAAAAACAAAAGAGAAGCATCAAACTCTGCTTTTGCCTTTCCCAAAGAATCTCCAATTGCAAGAACAGTCCCGCTTTCACGCCTTACCTCTTCAACAAATCTTTGAATACAGTATATAACACTGCTGCTTATGCCTGATATATTAACTAAACCATAAAAAATGATTAATACAAAAACACCTGCTGCGCCCGCCAGCCTGTATCCGCCGCTCATATTTAAAATACTGCACCACAGTATTGCACCGATAATACTTAAAAATGCGGCCAGCCATAATGATACTTCTGGTAATATACAGGTTAATGGCACGCTGACTATCCCAAATACGCCAATACATGTCAGTATAATTTCATATATAACTGATGACACTTTCTTCCTATCCATCTAAACCCTCTATTCCATAAGCTTATCCGTAAATCATTTATAATACTTCTTTTCTAGTACTGATACAGCGCTTCTATTATCTGCTCAAGGTTATCCTCTGACACATTAATAATCTGATAATCCCTGCTGTCATATTCCCCAGTGGTAATCAGGTATGGTTTATCTGGCATCCTTATTCCACTTTCTTCAAATGCAGCCGCCATTTTCCATAACACATTAATACTGCACTTCTGGCTCATTAGATATATCATTGCCCGCTCTAGCTCTGCATCAGTACTAAACATATGTTCAACAAGCTTATCTGCCTTAAAATCCCATATAATAAAGCTTGCCTTTACATCATTCCTTACATAATAATGGCCCACTGAATATGCCATTTGGTATATTTTATCAAGCTGATACCTGAATCCTTCGGTATCCTGGTAAGTTAAATCCACCAGAATCCGTATACATATATCATCAATATCTCCGAATTTCTTAACAATCAATTCTTCATTCTTAACACTTAACTTCCAATGAACCTTATTCATGCTGTCACCATCTTTATATTCACAGAAATCAATAACCTCATCACTGTCTCCGCTAAGCATCTGCCATTGGTCATTATTAAAGTCAATGCCTTCCATATGCTCGTAATTATCTCTTTCACTGGCTGGCAGCAGCTTAGGAAAAACCGGAATCCACAGACTGCCCTTAAACTGTCTTACATTACTAAAAATATGCAGATAATCCTGCATAACAGCTTTGTCTGCCTGCACTGTTATTATTCCGCTGTGTGCAGTATTCATTGTAACCTTTTGTGTATATACATCAAAAAATGTATTTATATTAACTCTCTTGTTTTCTTTTTTTTCATCATTAGAACAGCTTATAATAAAATAAACACTGCTGTCGGCAAGAGGCACTGGAAAATTATTCTGAAGTTTTACCAAAAGCTGCAGCTTCTTCCCCTGAACGGATTTTGTATCCGGCACACAAAAATACAGTGCCAGCCCAAGCCTTGACAACAAAAACATACATAAACTCAGGAATGGAATCAGAATAACCATCAGTAACAATACGTAAAATTGGTAATTTACATAAAACACATTTAAAATGAACACACCAAGAAGTCCTATTGCATATATTATCTTCCGTCTTTTCATACAGCCTTTTCCTTCTTAGCTATCTGTGGCACAGGCACCTTTCTTACAATTCCTGCAATAACCTTTTCCTCTGAAAGGCTGCTCTTTCTCAGGCTATGGTCAAAAACCATTCTATGTGCAATTGTATCCTTTAACACATACTGAAT
The DNA here is from genome assembly GCA_030536565.1 of Eubacteriales bacterium. GTDB lineage: Bacteria > Bacillota > Clostridia > Lachnospirales > Lachnospiraceae > Lachnospira. Next base: position 11,243 of record JAUNPT010000003.1, read on the forward strand.
ATCCGCAGGAAGAACATAGCTGTTTCCCCTTAAGAAAGCTTCTGCCTTAGCCATAGCAATAACGGCAATGCTTCCCCTTGGACTGATTCCCTGCAGAATATCCTCTGATTCTCTGGTTGCTTTAGCAATTCTTGCCACATACTCGAATATACTGTCATCTACATACACATCTGATACAGTCCGCCTCATCTTTTCAAGCTCACCTGGCATCAAAACCTTCTTTGATAAAATCCTCTTATTATTATTTAACTGTTTTCCTCTTAATATAGCAATCTCATCTTCAATAGTCGGATAGCCTAATGAAAGACACACCATAAATCTGTCCATCTGAGATTCCGGAAGCCTCTGTGTTCCAACTGAACCAAAAGGGTTCTGCGTTGCCATGACAATAAAAGGATCTGGAAGCTCATAGGTAGCGCCGTCAACTGTGACACACCTCTCCTCCATAACCTGTAAAAGAGCAGACTGTGTCTTTGGCGAAGTTCTATTAATCTCATCCGCCAGCATAATATTACACATCACTGCTCCTGGTTTATATTCAAATTTATTAGTCATTTTATTGTACATATTAAAGCCAGTTACATCTGATGGCATAACATCTGGTGTAAACTGTACCCTGTTGCAGTTAAGCCCCAATGCGTTGGCAAAGGACAGCGCCATCGTCGTTTTCCCGACTCCCGGTATGTCCTCCACCAGCACATGTCCATTAGCAAGTATTGCCATTAATATCTTTAAAACAATTTCATCTTTGCCAACTACCGTTTTACACACTTCCTGAAAAACCAGCTTTGCCTTCTGCATACTATTATCTTCGATATCCATAGTTCCCCCCTGCCCAAATCCGTACTCCGGGCTTTGCAAGTAATTTTTTTACAGCTATTTCTGATACAAAATGCTATAACCTTATTATAGTATATATTTTATCGATAGTCATCAACTAAATATGTTAAAGCAGACTTTGGAATGCTGAATATCTCAAAGTTTTCTGACCTTACCCCCTCATTCACTACCTTAAAATAGTCATTTACAATTACATTCATATAATCACCCTCAAGATACCACTGGCCATCTTCTACAGCTTCTTTGACAAAGCCTTCCATCTCACTATCCATAGATGCGTTACTGACATTTCCTATCTCTTTTTCCAGCAGCTGCTTAAGCTGCTCTTTTCCTGCATTTACGTCCTTAAATATTATATCAAATTTAAGCACTTGATTTGTAGATGCATCAATATTATAAGCACTCTGTCTGTTATATACTCTTGGATTTTCTATACTATTCAGCTCAATCTGTGTACTGCCTTTAACTGCCAGAATCTTATCATCAACCAAATTGGCATCTTTAACCTGCTGACTATAGTTAATTAATACTCCCGATTCTGCATTGTCATAATACTGCCCATATAATTCATCAGCCATATTACTAATATTAAATACCGATTTGTCAGAAAACACCTGTGAGATACCCTTATATTTTATATCTGCAAAAGTATAAAATACAATTCCTGTACAATACTGGCCATTCAGACTTTTTAATTCTGACGCCTGCCTGTCATAAGTTACGCTGATATCTGAATTGCGGAATTTTTCTTCTGCCTCCTTAACTATAGTAGTATCTTCTGAAACTGCATTAAGCGGCTGCAGTCCAGACTGCTGTACTGGTCTGTAATTGCCCACTGCTACTGCCAGCAGTATTGCTGCTGCCACCGCCAGTACACCGGACACTGCCTTAAATCCCATAACTGCTTTCTTTTCCTTAACAGGCTCGCACTTTACGAAATTACCGTCCAAACCAAGTTCAAGATTATCATTGGATTTATTTTCAAAAATCCCGCTTCTGTCTAAAATCTGTGTAATCTGCTGATTTATAACACTCTGTTCTGGATATTTTATTCTACTCAAAATCGCTCAACTCCTTTCTCATTCTCTTTATAACGGAGTAATACCGGTTCTTTGCTATCATTGACTTAATTCCCAATATTCCTGCTATTTCCTCAAATGTATATCCCTGTTCAGCCTTAAGCATAAATATCTGCTTATCTTCTTCTCTTTCGTATCTAAGGTGTTCTTTCAGCCTGGCGGCCGCCAGTCTGTTGCACACCTCCATCTCCACATTCTGCCCGTCTTCCCTGTCATAACCATCAATTGTCTGTGTTGCAGACCGTTCATGAGACTGTCTGCTCCTGCTATAGTCGATTACCTTATTGCCGGCGATTCTGGTTATCCATGTTTTAAAAGCGCTTTTACTTTCATCAAACTGATAAAGGTTCTTAAGGATGGTGATAAATGTCTCCTGCGTAAGATCCATAGCAAGCTCCTCATCTGTTATCCTTCTGTAGATTTCTTTATAAATATACTTATAATACTTGCCAACCAGCATTTCAGCCGCCTCTCTGTCATTACGCTCCAATATGCCATCAATCATTTTCTTATCTGACTCAAACACTTACTCCACCTCCTTCATAATTACATACGAAGAACTCTTTTAAAAAGTTTTCAATATTTACATAATAAAAATTAATGTGTCAGGCTGAAAATTGTAAAAATCACCTTCTGACACACTAATCATAATAACAAAAAAAGCCTCACAAAACCATCTATTTGATAATTCTGTGAGACTTTATGTATATCTTTATTTTGTTTTACTGATTTAGAAATCTACCTCTGTATCATAGTAACAGCACTTAAGAAGCTTTTCCATCTCCTCCTGTGTAGGAATACGTGGATTAGAACCTGTACAGGCATCAAGAATTGCATTGGCAGCAATGTCAGGAAGCTTCTTTAAAAATTCTTCCTCTGATACGAAACCTGTCTCTGCTGGAAGACCTCCCTCTCCATAATTCTTAATGCAGTGAGGAATGTTAAGGTCATCGTTCATCTTACGAAGCATTGCAATAAGTGCATCAATCTTCTCTGCCTCTGTATTTCCGCCAAGCTTTAAGTAATCAGCAATAAATGCATATCTCTTAGCGGCAGCAGCATCTTTAGAATTATACTTAATTACCTTAGGAAGGTACATAGCATTAGCAGCTCCATGAATAATATGTCCTCCTTCAAATGCAGCACCTGTCTTATGTGCCATTGAATGAACAATACCAAGAAGGGCATTCGAGAATGCCATACCTGCAAGACACTGAGCATCATGCATCGCATCTCTTGCTTCCATATCTTCGTTATATGACTTAACGAGATTATCCTGAATCATTGTCATTGCATGAAGTGCAAGTGGGTCTGTATAGTTGCAGTTAGCTGTTGAAACATAAGCTTCTACCGCATGTGTCATGGCATCCATACCTGTATGGGCTACTAACTTAACCGGCATTGTATGTGCAAGCTCTGGGTCTACAATAGCCACGTCCGGTGTGATTTCAAAGTCTGCAATTGGGTACTTAATTCCCTTTGCATAATCTGTAATAATTGAAAATGCCGTAACCTCCGTAGCTGTTCCTGATGTTGATGAAACTGCACAGAAATGAGCCTTAGTACGAAGCTTTGGTAAACCAAATACCTTACACATATCCTCAAATGTTGTATCAGGGTACTCATACTTAATCCACATAGCCTTAGCCGCATCAATTGGTGAACCACCGCCAATAGCAACAATCCAGTCAGGCTCAAACTCCTGCATAACAGCAGCGCCCTTCATAACAGTCTCTACTGAAGGGTCTGATTCAATACCTTCAAAAAGCTTAACCTCCATTCCAGCTTCTTTCAAATAATCTTCTGCTCTCTGTAAGAATCCATTACGCTTCATTGAGCCGCCACCTACGCAGATGATAGCTTTCTTACCCTGTAATGTCTTCAAAGCCTCAAGTGAACCTTTTCCGTGATACAAGTCTCTTGGTAAAGTAAAACGCATCATAATACTAATCCTCCATTGATAAAATTATTCGATTGTTAAAATCACGACAATCTATGGTTTTATTATAATACTGCTTTTACAATATTGCAAGTGAATAATCTTTCATTTTCATTAATTTTACGTTAAATAATTAACCTTGTCATCCGGTTTTTATATATAATTGAATAATTTTATTTTTTACGTATCCTCCGGCAGCTTTCTTAAAAAACTCAATATAAATGGAACTGCAGTTAAAAATGACAACACATCTGCAATCGGCTGAGCAATTTCAATTCCTGTAAGCCCAAAGGCTGCTGTCATAATAAGAAGCACCGGTATAAAATAAAGTCCACTTCTTAGCATGGAAAGAAATGTAGCACCAAGCGCATGCCCTGTACTTTGAAGCGTCATATTGGACAACACACAGATCGGTTGGAAAAATAGTGCTATACACTGAAATCTAAGTGCTGCTGTACCAATTCTTATAACCTCCGGGTCATCTCTGAATATTACAATAGCCTGACTTGAAAAAATCAGCATAATTACTGCAAGAACCCCCAGCATAATCTGTGATAAGGTCAATGTGAATTTAAATGCCTTTTTAACCCGTAGATATTTTCCTGCGCCATAATTAAAACCGCACACTGGCTGGAAGCCTTGTCCCACGCCTAAACCTACTGAGAATACAAACATACTTATTCTTCCAACAATACTCATCGCTGCCACTGCGGCATCGCCATATACTGCCGCCTGTCCGTTAAGAAGCATCGTCGATATACTTCCAAGCCCCTGACGCACCAGACTTGGAAAGCCTGTAGTAACAATCTCTAACAGCTCCGATGGCTTTCTTGTGACATTTTTAATGGACAGCTTACACTGCGTCTTGCCTGTAAGAAACATACTTAGTAATATGCTAAAACTAATAATTTGTGACAACGCTGTCGACAGTCCCGCGCCTGCAATCCCCATATCAAACACGAACATAAATACCGGGTCACCTATCATATTAAGAATTGCACCCGCAAGAAGACCTATCATAGCAAGAGACGCACGTCCCTCATATCTTAGAATATTGTTCAAGGTAAAGCAGCTTGTCATAAATGGTGCTGCAATAATAATATAGGTTACGTAGGTTCTTGCATAGGGCAGAATGGTGTCAGTACTTCCCAAAAGATACATAAGCGGAGTAAGGGTTAATGCACTGATTACGCTAATAAGTACCCCTATAGAAAACACCGTAAAAAATGCGGTAGATGCAATTCTTGAAGCATCCTCCCTATTCTTCTTACCCAACATTCTGGAGATAATGCTTCCCGAGCCCTGTCCAAACATAAATCCAAATGCCTGAAGCACTGCCATATAACCAAACACAATTCCAACTGCTCCAGAAGCGCTGGTTCCCAGCTGTCCTACAAACATGGTATCAACCATATTATATATATTCGTTACCAGCATACTTAGGGTTGTAGGAATCCCAAGCTTAATAACCAGCTCTGACACTGGTGCTTTTGTCATCTTGTCATACTGGCTGTCATAATGTTCTTTCATCTGTAATAATTTCATATTCTGCCTCATTTTACTTATTCTTAAGAAAACCGCCCATACAAATGTCATCAAAAAAACTAACATTTATATGGGCGGTCTTAATTTACATGCTGCAATAAATCTACATTATACTCTTAACTGTCTTAACAACATTGTCAACAGTAAATCCAAAATGCTCAAACAGTGTTGCTGCCGGACCTGATGCACCAAAGCCCTTCATTGAAATAACCCTGCCGTCTAAGCCAACATATCTGTACCAGCCAAAGTCTGAAAGTGCTTCAACTGCAACCCTCTTTCTGCAGCTCTTTGGTAAGATACTTTCCTTATATTCCTCTGACTGCTGTTCAAAAATATCCATACATGGCATACTGACAACTCTTACGTCGATACCTTCTTTTGCCAGTTCTTTCTTTGCATCAGCTGCAAGTGAAACCTCTGAACCGCTGGCAATAATAATAGCATCTGGCTCTGCCTTAGTTTCCTTTGCAATTACATATGCACCCTTAAGAGCTTCCTTAGATGAGCCCTCCATCTGCGGAAGATTCTGTCTTGTAAGAACCAGTGCTGTTGGGTGGTCTGTCGATGTAACTGCATGCATCCATGCTGCAGCTGTCTCTGTTCTGTCACATGGTCTGTACACTGCGAAGTTAGGCATTGAACGAAAAGCCGCAAGCTGCTCAATTGGCTCATGAGTAGGGCCATCTTCTCCCACACCGATACTATCGTGTGTGAAGATATATGTCAATGGAAGCTTCATAAGAGCTGAAAGCCTTGCCATTGGTTTTGTATAATCGCTGAATACAAAGAATGTTGCAACATAAGCCTTCAATCCTCCATGTAATGCAATACCATTTCCGATTGCAGTCATAGCCTGTTCTCTTACACCAAAGTGAAGATTAGCACCCGCCGGAGTTTCCTTTGAGAAATCTCCTGCGTCCTTCATGTTAGTTTTATTAGATGGAGCTAAATCTGCTGAACCTCCAAATAAATTAGGCATCGACTCTTTAATTACATTAAGGATTGCACCGCCTGTACTTCTTGTCGCCTCTGGCTTTTCTGCCTTAGCCCAGTATTCATCAGAATTAAAAAGCTCTGATAAATCTGCGCCATTATAGTACTTATCCCAAAGCTCTGCCAGCTCAGGAAACTTTTCGCAGTACTGTGCAAACATATCATTCCAAGCAGCTTCAGCCTCTGCCTTCCTGGCAGCTATTGACTTGTAATTATCATATACTTCCTGTGGAACTTCAAAATCACCCTTACATGGCCAGCCAATATTCTCCTTTAATGCAGCAACATTATCAACGCCTAAAGGTTCACCATGAGCGCTTGCCTTACCCTGCTTAGCTGGGCAGCCAAAGCCAATGAGTGTATTAACCTTAATCATTGAAGGTCTGGCTGTATCGGCCTTAGCTTCCTCAATTGCCCTGCCAATTGCTTCAAGGTCATTTCCATCGCTAACCTCAAGACACTGGAAGCCAAACGCCTCAAATCTCTTTGTAACGTCCTCCGTAAATGCAATATCTGTGCTTCCTTCAATCGAAATATTGTTAGAATCATAGAATACAATCAGCTTAGAAAGACCAAGTGTGCCTGCAAGCGAAAAACATTCTGATGAAATTCCTTCCATCATGCAGCCGTCCCCGCCTAAAACATATGTATAGTGGTCAACTACCGGATAGCCTTCCCTGTTAAATACAGCAGCCAAATGTTTCTCGGCCATTGCCATACCGACAGCCATTGCCATACCCTGTCCTAAAGGACCTGTTGTTGCCTCAATACCCACTGTATGGCCATATTCTGGATGGCCAGGTGTAAGTGAGCCAAACTGTCTGAAATTCTTAATATCCTCTATTGAAAGGCTGCCATATCCAAAAAGATGAAGCAGTGAATATAAAAGCATAGAGCCATGTCCACCTGAAAGAATAAATCTGTCCCTGTTCTCCCAATCCGGATCAGCCGGATTATGATTCATATGGTTAGCCCACAGCTCATACGCCATTGGTGCTGCTCCCAGCGGCAGACCCGGATGCCCTGAATTAGCCTTCTGTATCGCATCTGCTGACAGCACTCTTATTGCATTTACTGACATTTCTTCAATATTAGTCATTATTAACCTCCTAGCCATTATAGCTCTTATAAATAATTTTGTTATAATCTTAAGCGTCCGCACTTAAAGTATGCAAAGACCTGTCAATCCTTAAAATCTGCCTCTGAAAGGAATATAACGTCTCCATTCTCACCATGCTTTTTCTTTAATCCGCCGAAAAATCTCTTGGACGCCCTTTTTTCTGAACGGACAATTGCCTGATTAATAATATCCTTGATATCATCTAATCTGATATTATCACTGCTGTTATGCAGCTGGTCAATCTTAAGATACAACTGTAACAACGCATCGTCATCAACCTCATACTGTCTCTTTCTTGCGAACTTTCTAGCCATTTCCACAAGCTCATTAACAGTATACTGCTTAAGGACAATTCTATGATTGAAGGTATCTGTTAACTGTGGATTAAAATTAAGCAGTACATTCATCTCCGCATCCGAATCCTCAAAGATTATAATCATTCTGTCTGTATCCTGTGAAAGGCAGCTCATGATTTCTGTAATACGCTTTGGCTGAATTGCTCCGGCGCCCTCAACAATAAGGACAGTCCCCTTAAGCTTACCCATAGCTTTCATAATGCCGCGATGATTAATACTGTCACCTGTTGTCTTGGCAATCTTCTTAGGCCTGTCTGGATAAATATGATTTAAGGCCCTTACAATTGTCCTTGCAAGATCAACCTTGTCTGAGCTTGAATTGCCTGAAATAAGAATATTTCCCTTAACAGAATTATTCATTTTCATCTCATCTTCAATAGAGTTAAAATAATCAACCAGCTGGTTTTCAAGCCCCGGCATCTCGCGGTACTTCCTAAAGAGCTTTGCAAGCTCCCCGGATAATTTTTTATCATCATCAACCTGAGTATCAAGCTCATCAACCTTATTCATAGGTGCATGCTCTGTCTCGTCTTTTTTGAATCTTCGTGAACTTGCATTTATATCCACGTCATCTAATTCCCTAGGCATTTCCAGCAATTCTTCTTTATTTTCCTCATCAACAATGCCCTGTGCTGACGACAGCAGTGCTTCAGAAATCTTAGGCAGCTCGGCTGTTTCCAATGTTACATTAGTGCCAGCTTCACCATCTTGTGTGTTCCCGCTGACAGCTTCATTAACCTCAAGCCCGTCAGCCGCTGCCATTTTCTCCGTCTTAGAGACCGCAATATTAAGGGCCGCTGCCTGCTCCAGTCTTACAGTAGCTTTACCTGTCCGGATTGCAAGGTCTGTCTTGGCCGCATTAATCATCATCTGGGCTTTGGCCTTCTGCCTTGCTGCCTGCTCATCAAATTCTTCGCCCCTTGCATCTGCCTTAAGCTTCTGCTCCGCCATAAGCTTTTCGTATGCAGCACTCTTCTCGTCCTTCTCATCAAGCATTCTGTCTAACTCTGCCTTGGAAAATTCTCTTGTATTCTGCTTGCCATAGCGTTCCTCCTGAACTGATTCAAACCAGTCTGCAAGACTTATCTGCCCTTCTATCTGGTCATCTTCAGGTAACTCCTCCTGTGTAAGCGTTTCTTCTCCTGTTGCATGATATGGCTTAAGAGAAGCCTCCTCCTCAGCAAATAAATCGCTCATATTCTTAGCAAGCTGCTCCTGAATATTCTGCGTATTATATAAATTATTATAATCTGGAACTGCAACCTCTATATCCATAGCCTGTGCCTTAGCATCAATCTGCTTCTGTGCCTCAAGCCTGTTTTCCTGTTCAGCCTCCTGATTAATCTGGTCATAACTGTCTGCAAGCTTTCTCTTAGCATTCTCAATTAATTCCCTTAAGGACATCGACGCCTTATCAATGCCGCTGTTAGCTGTCTGCTCAACTGGTTCAAAGGCTTCAATCTCTCCATCTTCCTCTGTGCTGTCCAGAGCATTTTTAAAAATTGTCTTTACGTTTTCATTCTGCTGATTCTGAACTAAATCAATAGATATTCCCTGCTGCTCATCATCTTCTGATGCCTCGTCTTCACGGAACGCCTCCTCAACATCATCCTGTCTGATTCGCGCCAGTTCCTTCTGCTCCTCAAATGCCAGCTCTTTTGTATTCTCAATATCCTGCTTCCTGCTCGTAATATTGTCAAATATCCTTCTTTGTGTATTAGTAAGATTAACATTCAGGTCTTTCTTAAGCTTTACAGCCCTCTCGACATAAACACCATCCTGAAACCACAGTACAATATCATCGCAGATTTTTACACATTCGTCCTTACGGTTCGTCTTGTAATACAATTCTGCAAGCTCATACATGTATTTTTCATCAATCTCATGTTCCTTATAATCTTCCAGAATTTCAATCAGTTCATTATTAGAAGCTTTTTCAGCCTTCCTTAAATCATAAAACAGGATAAATCTGTTTACATCATGCTGCGACGCTTTCTCGTACTCATCATAGAGCTGGTCTGCATTATCAAAATCCTGCAGCTTAATAAGAAACTCTGTCAGCTTATAAATCAGCTTTCTTCCGCCCAGATTACGGTTATATGCAAGGATTGCCATATCTCTGGCTTCTTCAAAATCTCCTGCCGCTTCATGAACATTAATGACTGTAGCCAGCGTTGACCAGTCCTTTACCTTTATCCAGTTCATATTTCTGGCAATAGCAGACGCTTCATTGTACTGCTTCTTTGCTGCCAGCTTACGAATCTGTTCTACCTTCAGATTAAATTCATATTTATCCACTTTCAGATGCCACCTTTTCAATAAATTTATATAAACTCAGTTAAATCTTTCGTATTAAAAATGTAATTATATACGCCATAAGTTTATCACAGCCAGTCTGGGTTGTAAACCTTTGCACTACAGGAAATCAAAGGAGGCCTGCTGGTAATCCATTCTTGTGTATTCCAGCTGCGTCTCATTAGTCTGACTGTAATAATCTACAACTACTGTCTGCTGCCTTTTATCAACAAGCTTCTGCCCCAGAATATAATTCACCGGAAATCTTCCAGTAATTGCTGGTGTTGCACCTCTGGCAGGTACAATCAGCTGTACATGATTTGTGGCTAACATCTTAAAAATTGGCTCCCATATGTATATATCCTTCGCCGCGCCAAATGGATTATCAATGAAAATCGTCTTGCCAACAAGGGTTGTTTCCTTTGATGCCGCATTCATATTAGAAATATAATTAATTATTGCTATAAGGAACTGAATATAGATACCCTGCGACTGTCCCGTTGACCCCACAGCCTCCTCATACCTTAGATATCTGCTTTGCTCTTTTATGCGTTCTCTCTTATACAGATTAATGCGTACAAAATTCATATCTGTAACAATAACTGAAAACAGTCTTTTCCAGGTAAGCCTGCTGCGAATATATTTAAGCCTTTCCTCCGGAGTTTTAAAGCTCTCTGCCACAACAATAGTCTCATCAATATACGCAGACATTCTCTCCTTATACATATCCTCTTTCACGTAAGGAATCATAAGGCTTATAATAGAAATCTGTTTTCCATCAAGAGTTATATTAGACAGCTTTGGAAGTCTGTCAAGCTCCGTCTTAATATTACAGCAGGTCTGGATACAACGGTTTTCAAAATTATCCTTTATCCGCTCCATATCATCTATTCCCTTAGTGACACGTTCCTTTTCCAGCTGTATAAATGTATTGGTTTCATTAAGATTGTCTGCAAGCTGCCCTGTCTGTGTAATATTTTCCGGCAGCCTTACCGAAATCCTGACCTCCGAAGCAAGCTCCTGCCCATTAAAGCTCTCAAGTGCAGCAATAAGCTTCTGCTTATGCTTTCCAAACTCATCAGCCTTCTTAAGCTCCAGCTTCTGAATTGCCGCATACTCCTTCTGGATTTCCGCATATTTATTAATCTCCACATCAATATCCTTAATTTCCTGCGGATTTATGTTAACAGGAAGCTTCATTCCGGCATTTTCCACTATGCGCTCCAAGTCCAGCATGATAACCTGCGTATTCTTATTCTCTGCTGCCAGCTTCTTTATTGCCGCCTCCTGATTTTTAAGGCTGTCTTCCAGCTTCTTTACAAGCTCCTTATGCTGTTTTACAAAGCTTTCCGGATTATCACATGGAAACGGTTCATAACTTCCATACCTTTGCTCCAGCTGATTAATTCCATGAGCAATACTCCCCTCAAGCCTGTTCAGCAGTGCATTCTGAGCCTCCAGTTCACCATCTGTTTCGTTTAACTGGCTCCTAAGCCTTTTAATCTGCCCCTTGAGCTTCATGCACTGTGCGCCATCAAACTGCGGCACTTCACCATTTTTAACCTTCTGCCTGACCTCGTCAAATACAGTACCCCTGTATTCCATTGACTGCACACATTTATGCATTGACAGCCGGTAATGGTTCATAAGCTTTTCCTTATCACCAAAATCCGAATTTTCTTGTGTAAGCACAGCCTTTAATCCCAAAAACCTGCTTTCAATCTCCTCCATTGACAGAGCCAGTGCTTCGCCAGATGCGCTGGTTTTTTCATCATAATACTCTGCAAACGTAAGCTGCCATGTATGCTTAAGCTTCTCAAGCTCATTTCTTTTTGCAGTTATTCCTGCTGCCGCCTGACTGCAATCCTTTTCCAGCTTTGCAGCCCTCTTTGCTGCCAGTTCAAGCTTTTCTCTGTTTTGCCTTACTGTATCCTCAAGCTGTGAGAGCTTTTCATATTCCTCTGTAATCTGAGCATACATATCAGCTATTTTCTGAAGGGCTGCAAACTCTCCAGTAAGCTCCTCTACACTCCTGCTGCTGCTTTCCACCTGCTGCTTTACGCGTTCGAGCCGGTTATTGGCTGCTTCATGTATATTCTTTAGCTTTTCAAGCTCTCTTTTCTGTCCGGCAATTTTATCTGTCAATTCCTTAATAGACTGCTCCAACGTATCATCAGCTGAATTTGCACTCTGTACAAGAACAAATGTATAATCCTCCCACACCATCTGCTGACGGTCTGCGTTTTTATTAATGCCTGCCTCAAGATTTTTTACTTCCTCCATTGCAGCCCTTATTTCTGCCTCACATCGTGCATCATCTCTTAAAAATGACATATCCTTCATTGCAAAAACAATCAAATCCTTATTGATTTCAAGCTTAGTATCAATAAGCACCTGCTCACTGATTACCGGATAAACGCATGCACCTCTTTCAAAATTAGACAGAACCGCATCATTTTTAATTCTCTCAAAATCCCCCTTTATTACAAAGCTGTATTCAACAAACGGAGTCCTTTTAATAACATCTCTTTTCTGCCCCGGTGTAAGCATCTTAAACCAGTCATGTCCTTCAACAACATCTTCCCCGTACTGTGACTCAAGATATTGTTTAAGCTTGTCCCTTCTGGTGTCCTTACAGGAATATGTCCCCTCTCCGGCATTATTTATAAACGTCTTAAGCTCCTTTATCCTGTCAGTCAGTTCTCCTGACTGTGCCTCCATTCTTCTGTAAGTATCAAGCGTTATGTGAATAAGCTGTTCCAATGTTTCAGCACCATATATACTGAACAGCTTCTCCAGCTTAGTTTTAGACATATCAGACCGGGTCTTTGTTCCACTCAAAAGCTCCAGCTCTTTTTCATACATCTGCAAAGCTGCCTCTGCTTCCATAAGCCTGCTGCTGCATTTATCAAAATCATTTCTGGCTGCTTCCAGTTCCGCCTCTGCCTTCTGACTGCCAGCTCTTTGCATATCAAGACTGCGTCCTGCCTTATCAGCTTCCGCCTGTGCGTTTTCAGCAACAAGCATTCCCCTTTCAGACAGCTTGTCCGCCATATCAGCTTCATACTGCTTTATCAGCTTCTGTGTATATTCTTTAAGACCCAGCCCCCTCTCAACTGCCAAATCTGCCTCCCTGTACAGCTGCTTTTCCTTTTCCAGTTCCGCCTCTGTACTGGCATAGTCTGATTCCATTGACTTAAGGCTCTCTTTATTACTTTCCAGAGCAGCCTGATAACTTTTATAAAATGCTGCTGCCAGCTCATTCAGTTCGTTTACTATATCCGAATGTTCACGCAGCCTGTTCTTCATAGTTTCTTCTAATTCCTTTAAGGCTTTTTCATACTGCCTGTAATCAGCATAATCAGCTGCGGACTCAGTAATTCTGAGTTCTTCCTCAAGAAGTTTTAATTCCTTGTGCCGGCTGTCATAACCTGCTTTAGTCTCACCAATAAGCTCCTTCATACCCTCAAGCGAATTTTGCTGGCTCATAATATCTGCAGCAGCAATATGACAGTTCTCCTCTGCCATTTCACTTTTCATTTTTTCTAGCAGAAGCTCCCCCTGTGAAAGCCTTTCCTCCTGCTGTGCTGCTATACACTTGACCGCCAAAAGCATGTTAAAAAGCATTTTTGCAGTCTTATCCTTTCTTGCATAAAGGTCTTCAAATGACTTGACGTACTCAGCGAACTGGGCTAATGCCGACATCTGGCTGTCATAATCACTCATCTGTGCATGCTTTTTAGACAGCTCCACCAGCTTATCCTTAATATCCATAAGCGTCTGCGCCATTCTGCCTTCATCATTATCTACTGCGAGCCTGTTATTAAAAGATTTCTGAATTATCTCCTCAATAAGCAGATCCTCAACAACCTTTCTGCTGGTGCGGTAATTAGTTTCAAAATAAGTACGCACATGCCCCTCTGTCTTGTTAATCCCCCTGACAATCTCCCATGCACTTTCAAATATTCCATACTGGCTGATAAAGCTCTGATAGTCTCCCTTTCTGTCAAAAATACAGACAGAAACATTAAAATCATTCTTTTCTAGCTCCCTTAAATATGTCTTTAATCCGTTATATGTAATTCTTTCCCCATCACTTGCCAGTGGAAGATTTTTAATGTCATTGTCACCAAATTCCCTATAAAAAATGCAGTAATTAAAATATTCCACACTGGCTGACGACAGATTATCATGCTGCCCCTCATCATCAGTGCTTCTTCCCTTCCTTGCACAAAACCCGGTTGTCATATACTTATAATTATCCTTCTGATAGCAGGAATCAAGCTTCCACTCTACCAATGAATGAATTACAGTATTGCCTCCTCCTGCTCTGAAAAGTTTCTCGATTGGCTGCTTATCATCTAATGTGCAGTTAGGAAGCATGTTCTGAAGTAAAAGGAGCATCAAAAGGCTTTTTCCACCGCCGTTAGCCAAATCGTATATGGCGTTTTTACCATTAAATCTCATAATGAAATCATCATAAAACTGCGTTCCAAAATTGTACTTTACATTATTTACACGAACCCTGTTTATCTGTGGCATGTTCCCTCCTGCTCTTTATCAGCATCAGCTTCTTCACCAAGAAGCTGTGCAAAACGTCCCTTATAATCATCAAAATAATTCTCAATCAAAGCTCTGAAGCGGTCTGTTGGATAAAACCTGTCACTTACGTCCACGAGCAGCTCCTGTGATACCAAAAAATTGAATACCATTTTAACAAAGCCTGATTTGGAATTTCTTGCAGCTCTAAGCCCTGACTGTTCTTCCGCTGTTGTAACCGGAAGCTCGTCCCAGCTTAAAGCAATCTGCTTAAAACTGTTCTCACAAACTTCATCAATAACAAGCCCCTGCTTGTCACTTATAACAATCCTGCTTGTCTTATCAACATTTGCAATAACGTCCTCTACCCTTATAAATTCAGCAAATGTAGAGCTTACTGTATCACTGTAAAATTCTGTAATTGTATTGTATATAACAAAATATGCCAGATACAAATCCTTATTGACCTTAAGCCCCATAGCTTTTCTTAATTCTTCATTTGTGTACCCGAAAACCTGATTATTCTCACCGGGACTGATGTAGAGTCCATTATTATACTCATATAAATTAAGGTTCATCTTTTTTAATGACATATGAACAATATCATATACCTCGGCATTTGTGTTATATTCCTGATAAAGTGCTCCATTATTCCCCTTTTCAGAAACATTTTCTCCCATAATAAGACGTGACACAATATCTAATGCCCTGTCCAGATTTCTATTTTCCACGCTTATCTCTACCTCCCAAAAATGTTCATATACCACTGTTTATCTGTGGTTTAACAATTTCAAAAATCAGGTTTGTAATCTCTGTATCCTCACATATGTGAAGCAATTCCTCCTGCCTGTCTATCTCAAAGGAAACTTCATCTTTGCCTTCATAATGCTCTTTTAGGATTTCATCTATAAAGTCCTGGCTTTCCATCTTTAAGCCGCCTATTACATAATTATTCTTATGGCACAGATTCACAAAAAAACCATAGTAATCACCATTTTTTAATATACCATCACCATATGCCTTAGCCATTGCTTCATTAAATTCCTTTAATGATATTCTTTTCCTCTTATTAAGACATGCAACAAGGTTATCCATAATAAAGATATAGTTATCCCTGATTCTTAAATTAGCCAGCTCGTCCTCAAAAATAATATCCTCGGGCGTATCAAGGCTGACACGCTCGGCCTTTTCATATTTTGCAGGTTTAACAAGCAAAGCATTATCAATGGAGTTAACCGGAAACCGTTTCTTAATATTAGGCTTAAACAGTGGTCTTAAAAATTGCTCAAGAAGCTGTGCCCTGTCTGTTTTAATCATATCGTTTAAAGCTGTGGAAAAATCCATATGGCTTCTCAAACGTCCCAGTTTTGCCCTCCTTACAGCATCATCTGTCAGCTTCTGCATATCCGTACAGGCACGCAGCAGATCTCCATGCTTATTCATAGCAACCTTTAACTGGTTTTCCAGGTTATATATAT
The DNA here is from genome assembly GCA_030536565.1 of Eubacteriales bacterium. GTDB lineage: Bacteria > Bacillota > Clostridia > Lachnospirales > Lachnospiraceae > Lachnospira. The sequence continues at coordinate 27,427 of JAUNPT010000003.1, forward strand.
CACTTATAGAATTATAATAGCCTTCACCTGCACCTCCTGTGCTTTCCATTTTCTTTAGTGCAGCTTCGATAAGCTCCTTATTTTTCTTAAAGAGCTTTTCTTCATCTGCAAACCAGCGCATTCCAGTGTCCACAAATTCCTCATAGGCTTCAATTCCGGCAAACACGTCACAAGACAGTGTGGACAGCACCTCATTTTTCTTTAACTGGAGTCTGTTTACTTCCTCATTTATACGCTCAATAACCTCTGTCCCGCCCTTAAAATTCTGTGTCTTAATCATTTTTTCAAGCAGCAGCTGCTGTACACTTATTTTACTTTCGTCCTTAATCTCCTTCGTATCCAGATAAAACTCTACAGCCTCCGGACTTATTGAATACCACACTGTGGAATCTGTAATCTGGCTTTCAATTATCTTCTGTCTGGATACTCTCTTTTTCTTATCAACCGGGTCAAAATATGTAAATTCAAAGGGCTTCCCATCATTTTTCACCTTATCGAATATATAATCTGCAAGCCCCTTATACTCCTCATTTGTAAGCTCCAGACCGAAATCACCTTTTACCACTTTTGTAATAAATTCCAGATACTCAGGATAAGTAACATCTTTTTCCTTAAAATTATTTTCCTCAATAAAGAAACGAAGAATTGCCATGAGAATATAACCCATATCCAGAATCTCATATTTTCCCTCCTTGTACTGGGAAAATGAAATGTCTATGAGCTTAAAAAATGGATAGTATTTCTTCAGATTAAGCATCCTCTCCCTATGGTCTGAGATTATCTCATTATGCATATTTAACGCCATTGCAATCCACTCTACTTTCTACATTCCTTTTTATACAGTCTTTTATTAAAGCTGCGTCCTTCCATCAAGCGCACGAAGAAGCGTTACCTCGTCAATATACTCTAAATCTCCGCCTACCGGTACTCCACTGGCAATCCTGGTCACCTTAATTCCTGTTGGCTTTACAAGCCTGCCAATATACATAGCTGTCGTTTCACCCTCCAGACTTGAATTTGTGGCGATTATAACCTCTCCCACATCACCCTCAAGCCTTTTCATAAGCTCTTTAAGCTTTATATCCCCCGGGCCGATTCCAAGCATTGGGCTGATTGCGCCATGCAGCACATGATAAACACCCTCATACTTGCCAGTCTTTTCATATGCCGCCATATCCCTGGTATGTTCAACTACCATAATAGTCCTGTGATCGCGGTTAACATTAGCACATATAGGGCACAGCTCCTTATCTGTCAGGGTAAAGCACTCTTTACAATAATGTATGTTTGCTTTAGCTTCGGTAATTGCTGACGACAGACCTTCCACTTCTTCCTTTGGCATGTTTATAATGTGAAATGCCAGGCGCTGGGCGCTCTTTGCCCCAACCCCTGGTAATCTCGACAGCTGTTCTATTAATTTATTAATATGTTCACTGTATATGTCCATTAAAACAGGCCTCCGCCTAATCCGCCCAGACCTCCTGTAATCTTAGACATCTGTGCCTGAGACTCCTCCTCACACTTACGAAGGGCTTCATTAGCTGCTGCTACAATTAAATCTTCCAACATCTCAACATCATCTGGATCTACTGCCTCCGGGTCAATCTTAACCTTAGTTATCTCTCTTTTACCAGTCACAGTAACCTCTACAACTCCACCACCTGCTGCAGCTGTAAATTCTTTTGATTCAAGGGCTGCCTGCTGCTCCTCCATCTGTCTTTGCATTCTCTGGGCCTGCTTCATTAAATTATTCATATTACCAGGCATACCGCCTGGAAAACCACCTCTTTTAGCCATTAGATAAATTCCTCCTTATCATCTACTTCAATTTCTTTATTTATCAACTCACGGATATCTATATACCTTGAATGAAAATCATCATTTTCCTCAAGCATAGTACATATTATATTAACCCGTATGCCTGTGCGTTCCTCGATTAATTCGACAAGCTTTTCTATATTTTCTTCTCTGCTTATTACGCCGTAAGCACTTCTTGATTTTAACATAATCTCAAGACTTTTTCTATCCTCTGACAACGTAACATTTGCCTGCATCAAAATATTTACCTGCATAGGGTCATCATAAGAACGTATTATTGTATCCCACTGGGCGGCAATCTGTGCTATGTCCTCTGGAAGTGCATCTATTATACGCCTTTCTGCAGGCTTTAGGACTGCTGCCTCATTTTCCTGTAAAACAGCCTCATCTGTCCCCATATTACGGGCTGTGTATACACCCGCTGGAATTACTCCATTTTTTATATTTTCAAGTGCCTCCTGCATCTGCTTTTCCAGCACTGATATTCTGCTTACAAGCGTTGCTGTGTCGGCTGTCCTGTCCATAGCCGGGCGCATAAGCTTAATGAGCGTAACCTCTATCTTTATTCTTTTCTGCGTTGAAAACTTTAAATCTGCTGACAGCTCTGACAGCACCCTTATATAACGCATCAGTGTCTCTACATCAATAGTACCCGCATCTTCTCTGAGCGTTTCCATATTCTCCGCAGAAACCTCTATAACATCTGCAATTTTTTCCTGATTGTCAGAAGACTGGATAAGCAGAAGATTCCTAAGATACCATATGAAGTCATTTACAAACTGCGCCAAATCTCTGCCCTGCATGATTATTTCTTCCAAAAGCTCCATACAGCCTGATGTATCTCCAGAAAGAATTATCTTAAGTGCTCTTGAAAATACATCTGTATCAACTGCCCCAAGCACCTCTAACACATTTTCGTACTTTAAATCCCTGCCGAGGTAGAAGGCAATACACTGATCCAATAGACTTAGTGCATCTCGCATGGAACCATCGGCAGCCTTCGCCACATATCTTACAGCCTTATCCTCTACATTAATCTTTTCAGCCTCCATAAGCTGTGAAAGCCTGCCTGCAATTGTATCTATGGAAATCCTATGAAAATCGTATCTCTGACATCTTGAGAGTATTGTTATTGGTATCTTGTGCGCCTCTGTTGTCGCAAGAATAAATATAACATAAGACGGTGGTTCCTCCAATGTCTTTAAAAGCGCATTAAAGGCTCCTATTGACAGCATATGAACCTCATCTATAATGTAGACCTTATAACGTCCTTCAGTTGGAGAATACAAAACCTCATCGCGAATCTCCCTGATATTATCCACACCATTATTAGATGCCGCATCAATTTCAATTACATTCATTGATGTTCCTGCTGCAATTGCCCTGCAGGAAGGGCACTCGCCGCACGGATTTCCATCCTGCGGATTTTCGCAGTTAACTGCCTTGGCTAATATTTTGGCTACCGTTGTCTTACCAGTTCCCCTCGTTCCGCAGAACAAATAAGCATGACCTATCCTATCCGCCTTAATCTGATTCTGCAATGTTGTTACTATATGATCCTGCCCCTTTACTTCTTTGAAATCCAAAGGGCGCCATTTTCTGTACAGTGCCTGATATGACATATGCACACCTGACCTTTCTACAACTGCAACATTCACTTTCAGAGCTTTGCGTGCCTGCACGCACGTCTGAGATGATTATTTATATGGATGTTGTACTTCATTGTTCACGCAAAATACCGCGCGTTCTGCTTCGAGCAACGCTCCACAGACGTTACCGATACAGTTAGCTCGATTCAGGCACCCTTCCGGCACACAGGAGGTTTCACTTAAGGCTGCTTCATTCCTGACCTGACCTGATTCATGAACTCTTGTTGCGAAAGACCCAAATGTCAACACCACTTTTATCGGGCAGCTCCATAAATAATTGCCCTCGGCCGAACATCACCCCAGCTATAGCGGATTGCTGGTACAGGGTGCCGCTGACTCCCCGGCTGCGCGGTAAACTTTATTATACTTATAACCTTAGTATTTGTCAAGATTTCCTACCGTTTTTACAAGAGGTTTTCCCTCCCTTTATCCTTGTGCTAAAATGTGTTATTATACAGAAAATCATAATCAGCACTGGTTACTTGACCGAAATGGAGAGCTTTATGGACGCTGTCAAAGAAACTAACACCGAAAATATAAATTCAGAAGATATAAAATATATGAAAAAAGCTATTGCTCAGGCAAAAAAGGCTGCCAGACTTATGGAGGTTCCAATTGGATGTATAATCGTTCATGAAGGAAAAATAATCGGACGCGGCTATAACCGTAGAAACACTGATAAAACTACCCTTGGCCATGCCGAAATAACTGCCATCAAAAAAGCAAGCAAGGCTTTAAATGACTGGCGGCTGGAAGACTGCACAATGTATGTTACTCTTGAGCCCTGTCAGATGTGTGCCGGAGCTATTATTCAGGCCCGTATTCCACGTGTAGTCATCGGCTCAATGAATCCCAAGGCGGGCTGTGCAGGCTCTGTATTAAATATCCTTAAAATGCCTTCGTTCAACCATCAGGCAGACATAACCAAAGATGTTCTAAAAGAAGAATGTTCTACGCTGTTAACGACATTTTTTAAAAATCTGCGTGAACAAAAAAAGGCTCAAAAGGAGGGGTAACACTATAAATCATGAAGACTGAATATATTATCAGCACGCTTAAGCTTAAGGTCTGCACAGAAGTTAATGTTTTTGAAGTTTTGGAATTTTATCAGGACAACCGGGAATATTTCGACCTGTACGAACCAGACAAGCCTTCTGATTTCTACACAAAGGAATACATCGTAAAGCTTCTGCGGGCAGAGTACAATGCATTTTTAAACGGCAGCTTTGTGCGCTTTTTCCTGTATGATACTGCCATTTCAAACAGGATTATTGGCACAGTCTCTTTCTCCCACATTTTAAATGGCTCTGTCAAATCCTGCACTATTGGCTACAAGATTGACCACGAACACTGGAGACTGGGGTACTGCCGTCAAATGTTAAATGCCGCAGTCAGAATCATATGTACTGAAAAAGGAATGCACCGGATTGAAGCATACATTCATCCAGATAACATTCCTTCTATCAAAACTGCCCAGGCACTCAATTTCACCAGTGAGGGATTGGCATATTCCTATATTAAATTACATGGAAGCTGGCAGGATATGCTGCGCTTCGTTTACATTTCCTGATACCAATACCCAAAGTAGGGATTTGTGTAATCACTTCTGTGGCTTTTCTTGAAATTCCCAAAACCAAACACTGATGCCATATAACGCTCACGATTACAGTATATTCCAGGAATCCCTATGAAATACTTAGTGTTGTTGTCATTTTCACAAACCCTGCCAATCAGCAGATGATGAAACCTGTAATATCCATGCATCATAAAACTATTGCCATCTATCACACCAGCTCCACCCAACGCCTTCTTTAGCTGCTCAGGTGAAACCTCAACACAGTCATACATATCATCATCATCAAAAGCATCTATTAAATCCCCCTGATTAATTAACCACTGCAATGTATTTTCCTTTACCTGCACCGTTTCAAGGCCGATTACGTCAGTATCATTTGCTTCAATATCTTTTATATCAGTATCCTTTACTTCCGCCGCTTCCACTTCTGCTGCAGCGTCCGAAGCTTCATCTTTTATCTCCTCTGTCAGGTTTTTTTCATCTTCAGCCGCATTCTCTGTCTTGGCCTTTTCCGGTTCAATCCCTGCATCTTTTTGAATATCCTGCGTATCTTTTGGCTTCTCCTGCTGGACATAATGTACATTTTCTGGTTTAAACACATCATCATTCCACAATGAAAACATTCTATAATAAGAATCTTCTTTATCTGCCACTGCAATACCGATTCCATCTGATAATGTATATCCGCTTCCATTCATATTGTCAGGATTTAATATATCCCTGTATTTGCCCTGACCACCTCTCACAAGAATTTCACCAAGTGAAACGAGCAGACATTCCCCATCAGCCCTTACCATAAGATATACGCCATAGAGCTTTGAGGCGTCCATATAAACACCATTTAATGTCATATCAAGCCTGCATTGTCCATTCCTTAATTCCACCTTGGCAAACCCCACATTCTTATCCTTAACATTTCCCGGATAAGCGTAAATGTATGAGACAAACCTCCTATATTCGCTCGTATTAACCTCCATTCCTGCTTTAATACCGCAAATCAAAGTTAACTTTTGTTTATGGAATTGTATGCATACTAACACCAATATATGACTTAAAAATTATATTCTTAATTTCACTGCCCCTGTCTAAGCTCAGTAATTGTGTTGGACAGACTGGCAAACTGCCCAAGGGAAAGGGCTTCCCCTCTTATAGTTAAAGGAAGTCCATTTCTTTCCAGTGCCGCTGTAAGCTCTTCTTTGCTCACACCAATTCCTGAATTGCCGACACTATTAGTCATTGTCTTTCTTCTCTGATTAAAAGAAGCCCGTATTAAACCAAACATCAAATGTTCATCTGACACATCAACCGGCGGCTCTGCGTATCTTGTAAGCTTAATAACAGCGGAATCTACATTTGGACGCGGCATAAAACAGCTGGCCGGCACCTGAACCACAATACTTGGCTTCGCATAATACTGAACTGCAAGCGACAGGGCTCCATAATCCTTAGTTCCCGGGCCGACCTGCATACGATCCGCCACTTCCTTCTGCACCATAATTGTTATACTGTCCAGAGGCACATGACTTTCAAACAGTCCCATAATGATAGGCGTTGTAATATAATATGGCAGATTTGCAACTACCTTG
>JAUNPT010000128.1 GCA_030536565.1 Eubacteriales bacterium
GATTAATCGCAATCATAATGAAGCGGTGTTTTTATATGATATGCTTAATGAGAAAGCTAAAGAGGTAAAAAACACTGTAAAAGATGTTAATACAGCCAAGCGTCAGGTAGAGCTTATGTATCAGCCAGAGCAGTCCAAAAGCAATCAGACAGATAACGAAAAATCACAGAATGATTTATCAGATGCTGCAAAGGCAGCAAGAGAAAGGCTTGTACAGCTTGACAGTAAGAGCACTGAAAAGTTAAATAGTGCAATGACGGGAAAAGGAAATCAGGCTGTAGAACTGGATAAAATTGTATCAGGCGCAGAAGAAAAAACGCCAGCAGCTAAAAAGGACGTGTCAAAGCGAAAGAATACCAAAACAGTTTCAAAGGAAGCTGCAAATATGAATATACAATTTGAAAAGGGTGCCAACAATAATGATAATATACTCGAATTATATAAAAGGGGTGTATCTAATAAGGATATTGCAAAACAGCTTAATCTCGGAGTTGGTGAAGTGAAGCTGGTAATAGATTTGTATAATGGTGGAAAGTAGGAGCAGGCTTAATGAATTTAAAGTATTATATAAGAGGTCTTGGTGCCGGGCTTATTATTGCTGCCTCTGTGCTTATGATATCAGAAGCAGCCGGCAAGGGGCAGGATTATAACAATAGTGAGCAGCAGACAACTACAGCTGCATCTATTATTGCATATACAACGGAGGCGCAAACAACGGTGCCGGAAACAGAAGGTACATCAGATACCACAGCTAAAACTACATCAGCGATAACAGAAACAACATATGCAATGGAGACTGTCTCTGAAACACAGCCAGCTACAGCAGATGCTAAAGAGGAGAAAACAGCAGAGATTGAAGATAAAACAGTTAAGGTCAACATACATAATGTATATTATGCAACTCAGGCGTCAGATATTTTATTAAAAGCAGGTGTTATCAGTGATGCACAGAGTTTTACGGAATATCTTGTTAATAATGGATATGCAGGTAAGATAAGAGAAGGGATTTATGATATTCAAAAAGGAGCCTCATTTGATGAGATAGCAAAGATAATAACGCAGAAGTAATATTTTAGATGGAATGAAAATAATTGTAATAAAATACTTGCATTAATATAAAAGTATTGATATAATCAGTTTCGTATGAAAAAACATGCAGATAGATTCTGCAACTGGTGCCGGTTAACGCGCCGGTGGTTACAGAAGTTGAAGTCTGCAAAAGATTAAATAACCAATGGAGGTCAAAAAATGAGCGTAATTTCAATGAAACAGTTACTTGAAGCAGGTGTACATTTCGGACACCAGACAAGAAGATGGAACCCTAAAATGGCTGAGTACATCTACACAGAGAGAAATGGTATCCATATTATTGACTTACAGAAGTCTGTAGGTAAGGTTGATGAAGCTTACAAGGCAGTAGCTGATGTAGTGGCAGATGGCGGTACAATTCTTTTTGTAGGTACTAAGAAACAGGCTCAGGACGCAATAGCAACAGAAGCAGAGCGTTGTGGAATGTACTTTGTAAATGAAAGATGGTTAGGCGGTATGCTTACTAACTTCAAGACAATCCAGAGCAGAATAAACAGATTAAAAGAAATCGAAAGAATGCAGGAAGATGGTACTTTTGATGTTCTTCCTAAGAAGGAAGTCATCAATCTTAAGAAGGAATTAGAGAAGCTTACAAAGAATCTTGGCGGTATCAAGGAAATGAAGAGAATACCAGATGCAATCTTTATTGTAGATCCTAAGAAGGAAAGAATCTGTGTTCAGGAAGCACATGCACTTGGTATTAAGTTAATTGGTATCGTAGATACAAACTGCGATCCAGATGAATTAGATTATGTAATCCCTGGTAATGATGATGCAATCAGAGCAGTTAAGTTAATCGTAGCAAAGATGGCTGACGCTGTTATCGAAGCTAATCAGGGTGTTGAAGTTGCTCCAGCTGAGGAAGAAACTGAAGCTGTAGAAGCATAATAACTGATGCTTACAGAATGCTTCAGCCTGCCAATCCAGGTTGAAGCATTTTGCGCGTAAAAATGAAAAGCGCAGCTTAAGGGTATGCGTGTTGAAAACATATAAAAATAAATGGAGGATTATCAAATGGCAGCAGTAACAGCAGGAATGGTAAAAGAATTAAGAGAAATGACAGGCGCAGGTATGATGGACTGCAAAAAGGCACTATCAGCAACAGATGGTGATATGGACAAGGCTGTAGAATTTTTAAGAGAGAATGGTATGGCTAAGGCAGCTAAGAAGGCTGGAAGAATTGCGGCTGAAGGTATTGTCAAGGTTGTTGTTGAAGGTAAGAAAGCGGCTATCGTTGAAGTTAATTCAGAAACAGACTTCGTAGCTAAGAATGCTGATTTTAATGCATATGTTGATGATGTTGCAGTTCAGGCTCTTAATACTAAAGCAGCTGATATTGATGAATTTTTAGCAGAGGGCTGGGTTAAGGATACATCAAAGACTGTAGCTGATGAACTTGCAAGCCAGATTGCAGTTATCGGTGAGAACTTGAAGATTAGAAGATTCGCTCAGGTTGAAGCTGCTAATGGTTTCGTTGCTTCATATATCCATATGGGTGGTAAGATTGGTGTGTTAGTAGATGTTGAAACAGATGTTGTTAATCCGGCAATCGAAGAAATGGCAAAGAATGTAGCTATGCAGGCAGCAGCTTTAAAGCCAGTTTATACAAGCAGAGATGAAGTAGATGCTGATTATATCGCTAAGGAAACAGAAATTCTTACAGCAGCAGCTAAGAATGAGAAGCCAGATGCTAATGATAAGATTATCGAAGGCATGGTTAAGGGGCGTGTAGCTAAGGAATTAAAGGAAATCTGTCTCTTGGATCAGGTTTATGTTAAGGCTGAGGATGGAAAGCAGAGTGTTAATGCTTACGTTGCAGCAGTAGCTAAGGAAAACAATGCAAATATTAAGATTAAGAGCTTTGTTCGTTTCGAAACAGGTGAAGGTCTTGAGAAGAAGAATGAAGACTTTGCGGCAGAAGTTGCAGCTCAGTTAGGAAATTAATTCAAGAATTTATTTGTTGAATAAAACCCAGTAAATATCGCATTTTCAAGCAATACAGGCTAGAATGAGACATCATTACTTGTAGAAATATGAGTGATGGTGTCTTTTTTTGCATGTTGATTTATGTTGTTTTTTAGAAGGTCGTATGTAGTGTTTTGGAGTGCAAAAAAGTAGTAAAAGCATTGATGGGACACCAGCATTGTAGTATCACAATAGAAATTTGTTAAAGAAATCTTGAAATGTATGTGCTGATAAGGTATCATAAAGATGTAATAATTATGAAAAATATTTGACTTATCATTGCATATACTAATATGTAAGAAAGGACTGATTTTATGGATGTTGCAGTAAAAAGAGATTATCAAACAGCATTAGAAGAACAGAAAAAAGAAGTCCGCAATCTTGTATTAGCAGGATTAGAGCAGATAAAAGAGGGCAAGACAAAGGACTTTAATACTGTATGTGACAGATTGGAGAAGAAATACAAAGCATGATGCAATACAAAATAGAAATTACCAATTTAGCTGAAGAAGATTTGGAAAATACTGGTGATTATATTGCTTATGAGTTGAAAAATCCCACTGCTGCCGTGAATACAGTAAATGGTATCAGAAAACAGATTAATTCTTTGGCAAACTTCCCAGAACGAAATGAACTGGACGAAGATGAGGTACTTGCAGAATTAGGTGTCCGCAAAGATTATTATAGGAATTATAAAATCTATTATATAATTGATAAAGACACAATATACATAGTAAGAATACTTCATATGTTGGTTGACAGTCGAGCATGGCTGTATCGTACATTTGGGATTTAATGGTATTTTGTACCCATTTAAAATATGGGTACGATATGATGAATATAAGGCAGCAGTCTTAGTGAAATAGCCATTTTGTATAAAATAGTTTGCAAAACAGATGGAAATTAATATATATTTAAGAAAAAGTGATAAACCGCTGGAAACTACAATGTTTCCAGCGGTTTTTGCATATTTTTTGTGATTTTTTATATAAAATATACTTCTCTAATATGACATTTTATGATACAATAATTTAAAATGTTTACGAGCCATATGGAGGATTAAAATGGGTTTTTTTAAAGATTTTAAAGAGGATTTATCTGAAACTGTAAATGGATTGTCAGACCAGAAGCTTGATAATGGTGATGATGTGCTGGTTAATACGCTTGATGATCCAGAGCTTGCAAAGATGGCAGAAAAGTTTAAGGAAGAGGCTGAGACAGATGATTTATCAGCAGAGAATAAGAATGATGATATAAAGATGGCTCAGGAAACTGTTAGTGTTGGTGATGATAATGGTGAGGCTGCAGAAGCTAATGACGATGATGAAGAAATTACAGATGAGACTGCAATAATTACAACAGGACTTAAGGTTACAGGTGACCTTAACACAACAGGATCAATAGATGTGTTTGGTGTTGTTGAGGGAAGTGTTACATGCAGGGGCAAGCTTACAGTTAATGGTTCTATTGCAGGTGATTCAAAGGCAAATGAAATATTTGCAAATAATGCACAGATAGATGGTAATGTTGAGGCAAAGGGTTCTATAAAGATTGGACAGGGAACCGTAATTGTGGGCAATATTACTGCATCATCTGCAGTGGTTGCCGGTGCAGTAAAGGGAGATATCGACGTAAAAGGTCCTGTAATTGTTGACTCATCAGCTGTAATTGTGGGTGATATTAAATCAAAGACAGTTCAGATAAATAATGGAGCAACAATTGATGGAAGATGCTCACAGTGCTATGCAGAAGTAGATATGGATGCATTGTTTAATATTAAAAAGAATAAATAATTATAATTGGAGTGCGTTATGAGTAAAATGAAAAGGGTTATACTGAAATTAAGCGGCGAAGCACTTTCAGGGGAAGCAAAATCAGGTTATGATGATAAACTCATCGCAGATATTGCAAGACAGGTAAAGGAGATTATCTCAAAAGGAATTGATGTAGGTGTTGTGATTGGCGGTGGAAATTACTGGAGAGGACGTTCTAATGACAATATTGACAGAACCAAGGCAGACCAGATCGGTATGCTTGCCACGATTATGAACTGTATATATGTATCAGAAATATTCCGTTATGAGGGATTAAAGACCAGCATTCTTACTCCATTTGAATGTGGAAGTATGACAAAGCTGTTTTCAAAGGACAGAGCCAATAAATATTTTGAAAAGGGAATGGTGGTTTTCTTTGCTGGTGGTACGGGACACCCTTATTTTTCAACAGATACAGGTATTGTACTTCGTGCAATCGAGATGGACGCAGATGCTGTATTACTTGCCAAAGCAATTGATGGAATCTATGACAGTGATCCTAAGGTAAATCCTGCTGCTAAAAAGTATGACAGAATTTCAATCCAGGATGTTGTCGCACAGAAGCTGGGGGTAATTGATATGACAGCTTCGGTAATGTGCATGGAAAATAAGATGCCTCTGGTCGTATTTGGACTTAATGAAAAAAATAGTATAGTAAAGGCTATGTCAGGCGAATTTTCAGGAACAGTAGTTACAGTTGATTAGGTTTAATGTAGGTTAGAAACATACTTAAATAAAAAGAATAATATGAAATTGGAGAGATTATAGTTATGAGCACAATGAAAGAATTTGAGGAGAAGATGCAGAAGGCAGTAGATTCTCTTAAGGAAGATTACACAACAATCAGAGCAGGAAGAGCTAATCCACATATCCTTGACAAAATTAAGGTTGATTATTATGGAACACCATCATCTTTGCAGCAGGTTGCCAACGTATCAGTCCCAGAAGCCAGAATGATACAGATTCAGCCATGTGAAAGCAGCCTGATTAAAGAGATTGAAAAGGCTATTTTAATTTCAGATATAGGTATTACACCTAATAATGATGGTAAGGTGATTCGTCTTGTATTTCCTGAGCTTACAGAGGAGAGACGTAAAGAGCTTGCTAAAGACGTAAAGAAGAAGGGCGACAATTCAAAGGTCGCAGTACGAAATATTAGAAGAGATGCAAACGATGCTTTTAAAAAGCAGAATAAGGATAATGAAATTTCAGATGATGAGCTTAAAAATATTGAAGATGAGGTTCAGAAGTTAACTGATAAATACATCGCGGCAATTGATAAGGCTATTGAAGAAAAGACAACTGAAATACTTACAGTTTAATATTGAAGGCTGTTGTTAAATGAAACATTTTTCAACAGCCTTTTGTGTATGGAAATGAGGAGTATATGGATACAATAAATGAAAAGCTAGGCTTAAGGATTCCAGGCCATGTGGCAGTTATTCTTGATGGGAATGGAAGATGGGCAAAGAAAAAGCATATGCCAAGAACTTATGGGCATGTACAGGGAAGTAAGGTGGTTGAAGATATGCTTTCTGTTGTAGATGCTTTGGGTGTGAAATATTTTACAGT
>JAUNPT010000129.1 GCA_030536565.1 Eubacteriales bacterium
CACATCAGGTTCTTCATCATCAGGCTGTGCTGGTTCTTCCACCGGGCCTTCAGTTTCAGATTGTGCTGGTTCCTTTGATGGTGCATTGTTTTCAGAAACAGCTGGTTCTTCTGCTTTTGTATCAGCAGAGGTCTGCGTAACCTTCTCATTTTCATTTTCTTTGCTTTCCTGCGGCTTTTGTGTACCCGGCTCCTTCGCTGGCTTCTGCGTCTGACCTTGCGCCGGCTTCTGTACCTGTGTCTGCTTCTCTGTCGGCTTTTGAACAGCATCATTGTGCTTCTTTTTGCCACAGCCTGTTACAAGGACATTAAGACACAGCATAAGCAGTATAACCGTCACCGCTCCTTTAATCCTTCGTTTCATAAAATACTCCTCTCATTATATATTTATCCCGCCATTGTTGGCTGGACCACTTTGTTTTCTAAATCTTAACATTGTTATTTTATAATAGTAATCTAATTTAAGGAGTTCCTATGTTCAAAAAAGTTAATGCACAAATAAAATCCTGACAAAAATAAGAGAAGCAGTTCAAAATCTGCTTCTCCATTAAAAATTATACAGACACATCAAATCCTTCCACCTGCGTTATCGCTGGTAAAACAGACGTGACTGTGCTTACTGGATTGCCTGTAGTCTGCTGCAATGTACCTCCTTTGTCTGCCTCATACTTATCAAACATTCCCTTAAGGTATTTAGCATCAGCCTTGGCTATTGCTTTCAATTCTTCCCTGCGGTGTTTTATCTTCATCATCTTAAAGTCCGCCGGATCCTTTTCTGCATCTGTCTCCATGGAAAACAGTTCCATTAGCTCTGAAAAGTATGTTTCCTCCATAATCTCTTTCATAGAGTCTTCCATGGAAGCTTCCATGTCCTCAAGCAGTTCTTCCATGTCCTGCTCTGACAGCTCAATCTCATCCTCAGAAGCCTCTGCTTCTGCTTCCTCCTCAATTTCTCCTGAACAGACACCTCCCGAATCCTTAAATCTTTCTTCTTCTTCCAGATGCTTAACCTTCTTTTTGGCAACCCGCTCCATTGCCTTTGCATGGTCAATTGCCAGCTGCACTTCTTCTTCATCATACACGCCCTGCTTTAACTGCCTTTTTAACTGCAGTGTCACTCTTTTTGCCGCACTGACAGCCATTCTTGCACTCGCTGACGTCTTGCTCCTAAGAATCTGGCTTGATATCCTTTTAAAATTATATCTTAACCTTTTCAATCTGGTCGTCACGCTTTTTTTATTCATTCGCGATATACTTAAAGAATCAGCATAAGAAATACTTTGGTCAACTACACTTCTTGCACAATTATTCATTGTATTATCTGTACTTCCCATGCTGTTAAGCCTTCTTTTTATTTCTTTAATATCTGTATTATTAACATCTTTTCCTGCATTTCCAATCCAGCTGTAATCAACATTCTTATTCCTGCTTTGCATATTACTGTTATTAAATATGCTGTTTTTTTCCATTCTAATATTCATATGCAGCCTCCATGTCATACACATGCCTGATTAATATGGCAAGATAAATGTCACAATGTAAAATCAACATTCTGCCCCAGCATTTTTTCACCTTCTGTCTGAACAATGTCGCTCTTTGAAAGCTGCATATAATCATCAATTTTTCTAATTAAATCTTCAATAGATGAGGCTGTGATAGTTACTGTTTCACCATCTGTTTCTTCACTTTCCCGCTTTTTCTCCAGCCGCTCCTTACGTTCTTCCTTTTCAGACTTTTTTTCCTGAGCTTTTTTTGCTTCCTTTTTCTCCTGAGCCTTTTTCTCAATACGTTCCTTCTGTGCCTTTGAAGATTTCTCCAGCACGGCAAAAAAGCTTGCTGTCCCGCCATCATTTACCTGCATTCCAAAACCCTTTACTGTTGCTCCTGTAGTAGAAAGCCTGCTCTTTAACTGTGATATCCCGCTGGCTGAATTAGCGATAATTCCCTCGTACTGCTTTCTGTAATTCTCATCTTCAGCCATTCTCTCAATTTTTTCCTCATCAATAAGAACAACCATTTTCTCAGCATTGGCATAGCTTGCCGCCTGTGCTTTGGCCATTTCTTTTTGTTCTTTGCTTACAAGAATAAAATCCATATTAGAATATTTTTCCTTAAGCTCCTCATAATACTTTAATGCCTTTTCACTTAACCGGGGATTTCCTATAGTCTTACCACTTACCCTTTTCATGTCAGCTCTGGTAGTTTCTTTGGCTGGCGCCTGATTAACGCCCTGATTAGTATAAGCTGCATATTCGCTTACATAATTAGAAATATCACTCATATAAACCTCCTTGTTTATAAGAAACAACTGAACTCCTTTTCAATTGCCTATATCTGCAGTCATTGATAAAACTGCCATTTAGTTACATATATTACATCGGCATATATATTATAAATGTTTATAGTATTTTAGCTGAATTTACATAGAAAAAACTTTGTGCGCCGCCAGGCACACCCCACAAAAAAAAATGAACCATGCATCAGCTGGATTCAATCAGATAATGCATGGTTCATTTTTCAAATAAGTAAGAGCGCGAGACGGGGATCGAACCCGCGACCCCCTCCTTGGCAAGGAGGTGACCATAATTTTCATGCATTTTCACAATCCGTCTCAAAGCGCATATACTCTGGCTTTCAGGAAAATAGTCCCCATTTTATCTACTCTCACAGAATGCACAAAAATCATGTTTCCGGTAGAAAATCCGGTAGAAAAAACATTTTTTCTACTCATCATACTAAGCTGTTTATTTTTTATTTAGTTAGGTAATTTAATCTCCATGTCTGCATAAAGTGGTGTATCAATAGTCATACCATTGTATTCTGCAAGCTCAACCATTCTGACACCATCACCAAGATAGTCTTGTGCTATCTGCCACCATGAGCCGCCTGCCTTTACGATTGCTGTTCTATCACTTGTTGCTGAAGCTTCGGGGTTTGTGCCAGAACTGTCAACGATGCAATTATCATCAATAAATCCAGTACCTTCCCCGATAAGATATGGGTGTCTTGAACCTGGATATACCTCTGTAATAACTCCCTCTGTGAAATAAGGCTTAAATCCATCAGTCCAGTCTCCTGAACTTGCATAAATCCTATTGTATGAAACATTATCTCCAACACTATATTTAACTGTATCTTCAATTGGACTTTCCCCAATGGCACTTTCCGTATCCTGTCCATTTTCGTGAACATCTTTTGTGACAAGCTCATGGAATCTTCCTTCATTCATATAATAATTCAAATCCATTCTCGAGCTTCCATTACCGGCTACATTTCCATCTGATGTATACTGCCATATATCGGCCCAATCTGCAGGGCATTCTTCCGGCCCCCAGTTTGCCACCCACTTAGACGCCGCTATCTGCTCACGCAGCAAGATAGAATCAAACCAATACTGACACGCATATGTACCTGTTTCATATCCTGCATCTGCCATTCTTTCCATGAATACATTGCACATATCAGTAAGCAGCTGTCCATTCTGTTCTGATACAACTCCATTACGGGCCTTATATCCGTCCGCATCTTCCATATCATAATAACAGCCAAGCGATGGATTGAAATCCTTAACCATTCTAATCATATGCTCAGCCTCTGATAAAGCGTCCGCTTTTGATAAAGCATAAGAATAAAGATATGCTGCATAAGGAATACCAATCCTTTCACATTCCTGCATATTTCTAATAGCCTGCTTATCGTCCTGGCTTTCATAATTGCTGCCATAACCAGTTCTAATAATAGCAAATTCAACCCCTGAGGCCTTTACAGCCTCCCAATCAATTGTTCCATTATTCTCACTTACATCAATACCTCTAATCATGTTATTTTTCCTCTCTTTCTATTGTTGTTTTGTCTTCTACTTGCTTTTTTATATTTTTAACTATTGGCTGTAAAAATGGCGGAAGTACAACTCCGATATCACTTATATTTTCTAATATTGATATAATTTCATTGCACACAAGCCATATTGCCACCACACATGCAATCAGATATGTAAATGGCAGCACAATGCCAACCGTACTTGATGCATATAAAAGAAGCTGGTCGACAATAAAGCCAACCAGCACCAACAACCACATACATATTTTCTTTGCAATTCCTCTAATACTTTTATAGGAATTAACTTCCTCTTCCCTATACTTAGCTGCTGCCAGCCCTGTTCCATAATCAATGATATTACTTAATACAAGTAACACAACTGGTATTGCAAGAATACCAAGAGCACTCATTAATGCTCCCCACACGCTTATTACTAAAGCTTTCATTTTTTCCATTTCTCCTTCTTTCTGTTGCATTGGTGCAACTTTTTAATTTTTTGTATACTTTTTCTAAAATTTTATTATTAGCATCCCATAGCAAACCACCTGCAACCATAATTAAATGTTGTAGTAGGTGTGTACATAAAAAAAGTAAAGCCTGTTGCCATGATATTTTCAAGGAAAATATTTTCATTAGAATATGCAGTTGTTGGTATTATAGAAATTAAAGGAATACTCTCAAACGCTTTCGTAAAAGTAACCTTATGATAGCGCCATCCTCCTGTCCCATAACCGCTACACTCACCAGTTTCAACTCTTGGTATCCCATTGTCTGCAACTAATGTTCCAATATGTGCACTGCTTGCTATGATATTATTTGTGTTAACTCCATTTATTCCAAAATAGACTTCTTTGTAATTCCCCCACATATCAATGCCGCTAATAGATATTGCTTTAGCTGGATTATTAGAATCTATTGCTGTTGTAACTGTCGTTTTTTTTGCAATAGCGCAAGTAGAAAAATCCAACTTTCCTAACATATAATTTTGAACTCTAACCATATCTACGAGATCTATAATATTATCATTATTAAAATCATATAACTTTTTATCTAATGAACCAGCAGTTCCATTAAGTAAAGCGTTTTTTATCGTATTAAGCTCTGTTTGTGTAGGTGGAATATATGTCTCTAATACGCTCTTTAATTTCGTTGAAGTTATACTCCATCCACCAAAAGTTCCAAGTACCGCTGTAACCGCTCCTGTTGCAGATACTTTAAATCCTTTGCTGTCCCATGTTCCTGTTGCCAGATTAAGCAGCATACCTGTTGAACCCACAGCGTAATTTGTACTTTTTATAATTCCAGCCGTCACTGTCCCTAGATTAGCTGATATGGCTGACAGACTACTCACATTTAATTCCGCTGCTGTTATTGCATTCGCCGCTATCTGGGTCGATGTGATTGTTTTAGCCGCTATTTTGGCCCCTGTTACCGCACCCGCAACTATCTTATCTGATGTAACTGCATCTGCTGCTATTTTAGACGCTGTTACCGCACCTGCTGACAATTTATCAGCCGTAATTGCACTGGCTGCTATTGTTGATGCTGTAACTGCATTTGCCGCTATCTTTCCAGCAGTAACCGAATTTGCCGCCAGCTTATCCGAGCTTACCGCTCCCGCCAATATCTTAGCTGTCGTAACTGCATTTACCGCTATCTTATCCGCTGTAACTGCATTCGCCGCTATCTGGGTTGATGTAACTGTCGATGCGTATATTTTTCCACCATTTATATACATGATGTCATTGTTATAACACCACTCTGCACTTGCTGCCAGCTGTGTTGCTGTTACATATCCTGCCGGAAGTTCACTGACCTGGGTTGTATGCCAGCTTATAACAGTTGACTTCATATAATCTGCCTTTTCAAACTCAACTACCGACAGATTATCATAGCTTTCTGCTTTCGCAACATACAGATTCCATGTACTTACTGCTGTTTTTACAATATAAAACCTACTGCTGCCGCTTTTCTTTAATGAAGCTAAACCAGGGTCAGTCCCTGAAGCATTCGCAAAATTTATCCATACAGTAGATGGTACATTCCCACGGTTCATAACTGATATTTTAATTGGAGAATTTTGGTAACTTCCACCTATTTTAATTGTTGCCAGATGAAAATATCCTACTATTCCCGCTTGGCCTGACGTAGAATGGTATATCTTCCGAGCGGCCCCGTCTGCAAGCAAATAGGCACTATCTGCCTTTGATTGCGCTGATGCTGCATTGCTGACTGCTGTATTAGCTATGCCCTGTGCAAGCCCCGCATCTTTTAACGCCTTTGCTACATCTTCCTCTGTTGCTGTTATCTTTCCACCAAGAGAGCTCGACAGCTTATCCATGTCTATTGCTCCTGAAGCTATCTGCTGTCCATTTATCTTGCCTACTGTAATATTTGCAGCCTTTAAATTAATTACTTCTATTTCCGCTGCATCAATCCTGCCAGAAGTAATCTTATTAGCTGTAAGTCCTACTATCTTGGCATCAGTAATAGAGCCATCTGCAATCTGTGCAGTTCCTATTGCTCCAGTTTCAATCATAGCAGTCTTAATTGTTCCGGCCGCAATGTTGGTAAGGTCTATTTTTGCATA
>JAUNPT010000130.1 GCA_030536565.1 Eubacteriales bacterium
TTCCTATGGGTGCAGGTCTGATTGTATACAGCAGAGCTATAAGTACCAAGCAGGGTGAGGCAAGGATAGAAGATGAGGTAGTAAGAGAGGAAACAGAGGCGCAGGAAATCAGAAAACCCGAAAATGTTGTTTCACTTCTTAATGTAGACCCTATTGAACTGGAATTTGGATATGGAATTATCCCATTGGCAGATGTTAATCAGGGAGGGGATTTGCTTGACAGAGTTGTAATGATAAGGCGTCAGGTTGCATTAGAGCTTGGTGCAGTTGTGCCTATAATACGATTGAGAGATAATATTCAGTTGAATCCTAACCAGTATGTGATTAAAATAAAGGGGATTCAGGTAAGTGAGGGAGAAATTCTATTTGACCATTATATGGCAATGAATCCGGGTTATGTTGAGGAAGAAATTACAGGTATTCCAACATTTGAACCGTCCTTCCATCTTCCTGCAATATGGATTACCGAAAATCAGAGAGAGCGTGCTGAATCATTAGGCTATACAGTTGTCGACCCGCCATCTATTATAGCAACGCATTTGACAGAGGTGATAAGGCAGCATATTGCAGAGCTGCTTACAAGACAGGACGTTCAGAATCTTATTAACAATGTTAAGGAAAATAATACAGCACTCATTGATGAGCTGGTTCCTAAGCTTATGGGAATAGGCGAGATTCAGAAGGTTTTGCAGAACCTTTTGGAAGAAGGCATTTCTATAAGGGATTTGGTTACAATATTTGAAACTCTGGCAGACCATGCAGCAGTTACAAGGGATACGGATATACTTACAGAGTATACAAGGCAAAGCTTGAAGCGTGCTATTTCGGTAAAATTCTTCCCTCCTAATGAAGTGACAAATGTTGTTACTGTAGACCCGTCAATCGAACAGGAAATAATGGGGTCAGTAAAGAATACCGAGCAGGGAGCATATTTGACACTTGACCCGGAAAGAACAAAAAAAATTATGGCTTCGCTGGGTGATGAACTTAAGAAGCTGGAGGATATGGGGAAAAATCCTATTGTTATTACTTCACCGATTGTCAGAATGTATTTTAAGAAGCTGGCAGGGGATTATTATAAAGATATTATTGTGATTTCATATAATGAGGTGGAATCCAATGTTGAATTACAATCAGTTGGGATGGTGACAGCATAAGATGATAGTTAAAAAATTTCAGGGACAGACAGAGAAAGAAGCAGTTATTAAGGCAAAGGAGGAACTGGGAAGTACCGCCGTTGTATTAAATGTTAAGACGATAAAGCAGAGAGGGGTTTCCAAGCTTTTTAAAAAAGATGTTGTAGAGGTGACCGCTGCTTTAGAGGAGAACGATTTTATTAATGGAATGAAAGACAAAAAGAAGCCAAAACAGACATCTTCAATCAATCTTGTGGCCGATGAAAAAATTTCACTTCCAAAAGAAACTGATGTGATAGAAAAGAAGCTTGATTCACTGCATTCACTGCTGGAGACGCAGATTAAGAGCAGTGAGGAAAAGAGAGCAGAGGAAGAACCTCCTAAGGCTGAAAAAGAAAAGGAAAACGCCAATTTTAAGTTCTTACAGTTAATTTATAAAAAGCTTATAGATAATGAAGTTGACGAGATATATGCGAATCAGATAATAGGTGATATAGAGACTTCATTAAAAAAGGAGGCAAACATAGACAGCATTCTTGCGGGCGTTTATCAAAAGATTATATTAAAGCTGGGGCAGGTAAAGACTATTGAAATAGGAGAAAAGACTAAGGTTGTCTTTTTTATTGGTCCAACAGGCGTTGGAAAAACAACTACGATTGCAAAAATTGCATCTAAGTTCAAGCTTGAGAAACAAGCCAGGGTCGCATTTATAACAGCGGATACATATAGGATTGCAGCTGTTGAACAGCTTAATACATATGCGTCTATTATAGATTGTCCTGTCAGTGTGGTATATTCGGCAGATGAACTGGATGAGTGTCTTGAAGATTATGAAGCCTATGATTTGATTTTGATTGATACTGCGGGCAGGTCGCATAAGTCTGAAGAACAGATGATTGAACTTGGGAAATTAATTGAGAAGGTTGAGGCTTATGGCGACAGGTTTGATTATGAAATTTATCTGACGTTAAGTATAACAACAAAATATAAGGATTTAATTGACATAACTGAGAGATACAAGGATATAAAGGAATGGTCAATTATATTTACGAAGCTGGACGAGACGTGTGCTTTGGGAAATATCCTCAATATGAAGCTGCTTACAGGTGCAGCACTTTCATATACTACATCGGGGCAGAATGTGCCTAATGATATTGAAATTATTAATGAACAGGGACTTGCTAAACAGCTTCTAGGGGGTAATTCATAATGGATCAGGCTGAGAATTTAAGAAATATAATAAAAAAACAAAATCAAAAAAACATCTCTAATGCCAGAATTATTGCAGTTACCAGCGGGAAAGGCGGTGTTGGCAAGTCAAATATTTCAATTAATCTGGCGCTCCAGTTCAGCAGAATGGGCAAGAAGGTTGTTATTCTGGACGCGGATTTTGGACTTGCAAATATTGAGGTTATGTTCGGAGTTATACCTAAATATAATCTAAGTGATTTAATGTTTAAGGGGAAAGAGCTTAAGGAAATTATAACAGAGGGGCCGGAAGGAGTTAAATTCATATCAGGAGGCTCCGGAATTGCTAAGCTTGTAAATCTTGACAAGGAGCAGATAAAGCGTCTTGTTGGAAAACTCTCGCAGCTTGAGGAAATTGCTGATATAATAATAGTTGATACAGGTGCAGGAATTTCACCAAGCGTAATGGAATTTTTAGTTTCAAGTCCTGAGATGATTATCGTAACTACACCGGAGCCTACATCAATAACTGATTCATATGCGTTATTAAAGGCTTTGAGCTTATGTGAGGATTTTGACAGAGATGCAACTAAGATAAAAATGATTGCTAACAGAGTTTCAGGAGAAGAGGAGGGAGAAAATCTCCACGAGAAGCTTAGTATGGTGGTTTCACAGTTTTTGAACGTGGATTTGGAATATCTTGGTATTGTGCCGCAGGACGGAAACATAACAAAAGCCGTGATGAAGCAGAAACCTGTATCAATAATGTTCCCTAACGCACCAGCAACAAAAAGGCTGGAACAGATAGCCAGATATCTTGAAAACAATCAGGATACGGTACTTCCGCAGAGAAGAGGGATAAGAGGTTATTTAAAAACTGTATTTGCACATAAGCTGTAAGAAATGTTGGATTTTGTATAATATTAAACAGTGCGAGGTTGATTATGGATGAGAATTTATTTTATATAGGAATGAAGATAGATATAACCAAACCTGAAAAACGAGAAGAAGACTTAAGACCAAATATAACATATGTAAGCCAGATTATGGATATGACTGATGATTTGTTAACCTGTGCAATGCCTATTCATGAAGGGCACATTGTACCGTTGGAAAATGGTGCGGAATATGATGTTTTCTTTTATGCACAGAAGAACATTTATAAAGGAATATGCAGAGTTGAATCAAGGGGGAAGGAAGGCAATATATATACCTGCCAGTTAAGGCCTCTTACTAAGCTTGTAAAGTTTCAGCGAAGACAGTTTTACAGGCTGCCATGTACTATAGATGTATTACTTACACCTATGGTTGAACTGGAGATGCTTGCGTATCTTAAGGATAAAAAGGTTCCGGACAAATTAATCAATCGGGCAGATAAAGTAATGGCAGTGGATATAAGCGGTGGCGGGATTCGTATAATTTCTAACCAAAAATATGCCAAGGGAGCGTTTGCTGCCCTGGAATTTGTCTTATATATTCAGAATCAGGCGGTAAACGTAAGAATTATGGGCCAGATCATTCAAATAATTAAAAGCGGTAATGATAATCAGCTATATGACTACAGAATCCAGTTTAGAGAAATTTTACGTGATGTACAGGATAATATTGTTAAATACATATTTGAAGAACAAAGAAAAATGCGTAGAAAAGAATTAAGTTGATAAAAATATGTTATTTTTGCAAAAACGGAGGTTTATATGGCTAAAAAAATATTGATAATTGATGACTCTGCACTCATGAGAAGGGTTATATCTGATATAATTAACAAAGGTAATGAATATGAAGTGGCAGCAATAGCTAAAGATGGTGTGGAAGGATTTGATTTAATTGTTTCTAATCCTAATTTATACAGCGCAATTATTTTAGATATAAATATGCCTAAGATGAATGGTCTGGAGCTTTTAAAGGAACTTCAGAAAAACAGGATTGACCAGACCGTCATTGTTGTAAGCACAGTGGCAAAGGAAGGCGCTAAGGAAACGATTCAGGCGTTAGAATACGGAGCGTTTGATTTCGTAACAAAACCGGAAAATTATTTAGAGACAAAGAGCGAAGCTTTTAAAAATAAAATCCATGAAATGCTTAATGTTGCAACAAGCACCAGAGCATCAATAAGAAGAACAGCTGCAGCTTCGGGCAGTCATACAGCAAGACAGGGAACGTCAAAGTCTAAGAATGATACAAAAGGCAGTGCGATTCTCGAATTACGCAGGAGAAACCAGGAGGCTAATGCAACAGCCAAAAAAGTAGATGGAAACAGCTTTACCGGAATAAAAAGCGGGAAGAAAAAGCTTGTGGCTCTTGCCTGCTCTACAGGAGGTCCAAAATCATTACAACAGGTAATACCAATGCTTCCTAAAAATCTTGATGCGGGAGTGGTTATGGTACAGCATATGCCAGCTGGTTTTACAGCTTCATTGGCACAAAGACTTAATGAAATGAGTGAAATTACTGTTAAGGAAGCTGCTGATGGCGATATAATTTCCAAAGGTGTTGTATACATTGCTCCGGGCGGAAGACATTTAAGAATTGTCAAAAGCGGAACAGCCAGCAGGATAAAACTTAGTGATGAGCCGGCAATCGAAGGCTTGAGACCATGCGCCAATATTATGTACGATTCATTAGGCAGTGCCGATTATGATGAACTTACATGTGTGGTGCTCACTGGAATGGGAGCAGATGGAACTAATGGAATAAAAGGTATTGCAGCACGACATAAAAAAATGCATGTTATTGCTCAGGATGAAGAAACAAGTGTTGTGTATGGAATGCCGAAAGCACTCGCTCAGACTGGTCTGGTGGACGAAATTCTTCCATTAAACCAGATTGCTGAAGCAATTACAAAGAACGTGGGGGTATCTTAACATGGATGTAAGCCAGTATTTAGAGATATTTATTGATGAATCAAATGAACATTTACAGAGCCTTAGTGACCAGTTAATGATTCTTGAAAAGGAACCAGATAATAGTGACACAATTAATGAAATCTTCAGGGCAGCGCATTCTTTAAAAGGAATGGCAGGTACTATGGGTTACAAGAGAATGCAGAATTTAACTCATGACATGGAGAATGTATTCTCAGAAGTGCGTAATGGTGCGATGAAGGTGAATTCAGAATTGGTAGATGTATTGTTTCAGTGTCTTGATGCACTGGAGACGTATGTTTCTAATATCCAGAATAATCAGGACGAGGGTACTGATGATAATGAACCTATTATAAAGGCACTCAATGCATTTATTGCATCAGAGGGAAAGACAGCAGAAGAACCTGCCATACAGCAGGAGAAAGCAGCTGACGTTTCAGAGGTTACTAATATCGTACTTGCTGATTTTGAGAAAAATGCGGTTAATGAGGCTTTAAAGAAGAATCTTAATGTTTACAGGATTAAGGTTAGTGTTGATGAAAACTGCGTGCTTAAAGCGGCAAGAGCATTTTTGGTATTTAAAAATCTTGAGGGACATGGAGATATTATTAAATCAGATCCATCTGTTCAGGATATTGAAGATGAAAAGTTTGAATTTGATTTTGATATAGTGATAATAACAAAAGACAGCTTTGAGACAATCACAGGAATTATCAAGAATGTTTCAGAGATAAAAGATGCAGTTGGCGACGCAATTACAACTCCATTTACAGATGTGCCTGCAGAGCATGATAATGATTCTGTAAAAGAAAAGAAGACAAAGGAAGATAAGAAATCTTCTAAGGCATCAGATAAGAGTAATGAAAAAACACCAGCTGTCCAGAAAAATAACAAGTCTGCTAAACCAGTTGGACATACGGTCAGAGTTGATATTGATAAGCTTGATGTACTTATGAATCTTGTAAGCGAGCTTATTATTGCAAAGAACGGACTTGTCTCTGCAAGTGCATCGGAAGATAACAGTGTAAGCTCAGGAAATCAAAACTTTACTGAGCAGATAGAGTATCTTGAAAGAGTGACAACAAATCTTCATGAATCTGTCATGAAGGTTCGAATGATGCCTATTGAAAGCGTATTTAGCAAATTCCCTCGAATGATTCGTGACTTGAATAAGAAGCTTGATAAGAAGATGGAGCTTT
>JAUNPT010000131.1:0-3360 GCA_030536565.1 Eubacteriales bacterium
ACCATAGTGACCAAGCTGTACAGTATGGTTGAGAATATGACAGGAAAGGAAGGAAAAAGATATATTCCTTACCTGATGACGATTCTCGTGTATATTGGTATAGCTAATATTATCGGCCTTTTTGGTTTTAAATCCCCGACAAAGGATTTGAATGTTACAGCTGCGCTGGCTATTATGAGTATTATATTAGTTGAGTTTGCCGGAATTTACCAGCATGGCGTAAAAAAATGGCTGCATAAGTTTACAGAACCGATTGCAATCGTAACACCTATTAATATCCTTGAAGTATTTACCAGACCATTGTCACTGTGCATGCGGCTTTTTGGTAATGTTTTAGGATCATTTGTAATTATGGAACTATTGGAAATGGTTGTTCCTATAATTCTGCCGACAGTATTCAGTATGTATTTTGATATATTCGACGGATTACTTCAGGCGTATGTTTTTGTATTCTTAACTTCCCTTTATATAAAAGAGGCAGTGGAATAAATATTTATAATAAACGAATTTAAATAAATTAAAATTAAAGGAGAAAATAATATGAGCACATTAATCGCAATTGGAGCAGGTATCGCTGTATTAGGAGGACTTGGAGCAGGTATAGGTATTGGTATTGCAACAGGTAAGGCAACAGAGGCTGTAGCAAGACAGCCAGAGGCAGAAGGTAAGATTTCAAAGACACTTATTCTGGGGTGTGCGCTTGCAGAGGCAACAGCTATTTATGGCTTCGTTATCGCTCTTATGATTATCATTATGTTGCAGTAATTGGATTCGAGAATAAATTTGAAAGGTTGGTTGGACAATGCTCCGATTAGATATTAATTTTTTATTTACAATAATTAATCTTTTAATTCTCTTTGCGCTAATGTACATATTTCTGTTAAAGCCAGTTCGTAAAATTATCGAATTAAGGCAGGAAGAAGTTGACAAGGGCTTTAAGGAAGCAGATGAAGCTAAAATGACAGCACATAAGCTTGAAGGTGAATATAAGCAGTCTGTTGAAAAAATTCAGGAAGAAAAAAGAATTGTGCTTCAGGAAGCCAGTAAAAAAGCGGATGAGGATTATCACAGAATCATAAATGACGCCAATGAAAAGGCAAAGCAGATTAAAGAAGACGCCCGTCTTGAGGGTGAAAACCAAAAGAGACAGATTCTCCTTAAAGCAGATAAAGAAATTGCTGATATGGTTGTAAGTGCCACAGCGAAGGTTATCGCAGGCTATAGCTCCAAGGAAGATTCTGGTGAACTTTATAATAAATTCTTAGATAAAGCAGGTGAGAAACAGTGACACAGAAAGCAATGGAATATGCACAGAGCATATATAAACAGGGCATTGATAAGGAAGTCCTGATTCAGACTAAGGATATACTTACAACAGTTCCAGAAATCTATAATCAGTTTCAAGATCCTACTGTTTCTCTGGAAAAGAAACATCTTATTATAGATAAAATATTCCAGAAGGAAGTAAGAGACACACTTAAGCTCCTTTGTGATAATGGAGATTTTGGTTTGTTTGAGGATATCTGTGAGGAATATAGAAATGTATCAAAAAAGACAGGTGAAGTGGCGAAGACGGCAGAACTGATATATGTTGTACCACCTACCCATGAACAGTTTGAAGGTATTAAAAGGTTTGTTGGCAGAGAATTTAATAATCCTGATATTGAAATCAGAATGAAAGAAGACCCATCTATTATGGGTGGTTTCATATTAAGGGTAGGTCATAAGGAATTTGACTGGAGCCAGAAGGGAAGGCTTGAACAATTCCAAAACAGCATCAGCAGAGCTGTTAATTCGTCAAGAATACCAACACAGGGTACAAGCGAAGCTGGAATTATATCTATACTGCGAAGCGAGATTAACGATTTTGAACTTGAGGCAAAAAACAAGGAAATCGGTGTAGTTACATGGGTTGGTGATGGTATTGCCAATATTGATGGTATTGACCATGCATTTTATGGCGAAATTGTAATTTTTGATGGTGGTATCAAGGGTATGGTTCAGGACGTCCGGCGTGATGAAATTGGTGTAATTCTATTTGGACGTGACACAGAAATTAAAGAAGGAACAAGGGTTGTAAGAACTGGACAGATGGCAGGTATTCCAGTTGGTGAAGAATTTAAGGGACGTATTATCAATGCACTTGGAGCACCTATTGATGGGAATGGTGACATTCAGGCTGTAGGCTTTAGACCTATTGAACATCCGGCTCCTGGAATATTAGACAGAAAGTCAGTTACTGTGCCTTTGGAAACAGGTATATTATCAATTGATTCAATGTTTCCTATCGGACGTGGGCAAAGAGAGTTAATTATAGGTGACCGTCAGACAGGTAAGACATCAATTGCATTGGATACTATTCTTAATCAGAAGGGAAAGGACTGTATCTGTATATATGTTGCTATTGGACAGAAATCGTCTACAATTGCAAAGCTTGTAAATACATTAAAGAAAAATGATGCGATGAGCTATACAATTATTGTATCTGCTACGGCGTCAGATCCGGCACCATTACAATATATTGCTCCTTACTCAGGTACAGCGCTTGCAGAGTATTTTATGTATCAGGGAAAAGATGTTTTGATAGTATATGATGATTTGTCAAAACATGCTGTAGCATATAGAGCAATTTCGCTGCTTCTTGAAAGGTCTCCAGGACGGGAGGCATATCCGGGTGATGTATTTTATCTGCATTCAAGACTGCTGGAGAGATCAAGCAGGCTTTCTGCTGAGGCTGGAGGTGGCTCTATTACAGCACTTCCAATTATTGAAACACAGGCAGGTGATGTTTCTGCATATATTCCGACAAATGTAATTTCTATTACAGATGGACAGATATTCTTAGAGTCGGAGTTATTTAATGCCGGGCAAAGACCAGCTGTTAATGTTGGTTTATCAGTATCGCGAGTTGGTGGTGCGGCACAGACAAAGGCTATGAAAAAGGCTGCTGGAAGTGTGCGTATTGACCTTGCACAATATCGCGAAATGGAAGTATTTACACAGTTTTCATCAGACCTTGATGACAATACAAAGAAACAGCTTGCTTACGGAAAATCCCTTATGGAGTTATTAAAGCAGCCACTTGGAAGACCACTTAGCATGGCTGAGCAGGTTATAACACTGGTTTTAGCTAATGCACATATTTTTACAGATATTCCGGTGGATAATGTTAAGAAGTTCCAGATGGCTTTGTTAGACGACTTTAGTGTGAACCACTCCGACTTAATAAGCCAGCTTGAAACAACTAAGGAGTTATCCGACAGCCTTAAGGAAACTATTATTCAGGCAGCAATGGAATACAAAAAGAGCAATTAGGTTTGATTGGAGTTTTTTATGGCTAATGCAAGAGAAATTCAGAAC
>JAUNPT010000131.1:3370-6383 GCA_030536565.1 Eubacteriales bacterium
AAGAGCATTCAGGACACAATGAAGATTACGCGTGCTATGTATATGATGTCTTCTATGAAGCTTAGAAAAACAAAGCAGAAGCTTGAAGATACAGAGCCATATTTTTATGGGCTTCAAAAGCAGATTTCAAATATTTTGCTGCATTTTCCTGATATGGAGCATCTTTTCTTCGATAACAGGGATAAGGATAAGCATGAAAATGTAAAACGCAAGGCATACATAGTTTTAACTGGTGATAAAGGAATGGCGGGTGCTTATAATCATAATGTGATTAAAGAAGCTCAGCATCTGTGCGACGAGTCCGGAGATTACAGGTTGTATGTTGTCGGTGAGCTTGGGAGACAGTATTTCAGGGGACAGAAATATCCTGTGGAGGAAAGCTTTCAGTTTACTGCAACAAGCCCGTCAGTTCATAGAGCCAGAGTTATTACCGAGTATATTGTGGATTTGTACAGGCGTGAAGAAATAGATGAGGTTTATGTTATCTATACAAGAATGGTAAACAGTATGAAAGAGGAGGTTGAGGTTCAACAGCTTCTTCCACTGAAAACTCATACATTTATTCAACAGGAAATGCTTGATAAGGCAAAAGAAAAGCAGGGAAATTATAAACATCATGACCATGATGATGATTATGACATTAATGAGTCGCATAAGTTTGATGATGGTGAAGACCATGCAGATACATATGAAACTTATGACAGTGATTATCTTATATATCCATCACCAAAAAAGGTTTTAAAAAGCGTTGTTTATAATTATGTTACAGGCTTTATATATGGCGCTTTAGTAGAGGCTTCGGCCAGCGAGGAGAATGCCAGAATGGTGGCCATGCAGGCAGCTACAGATAATGCTCAGGCAATGCTGCATGATCTATCAGTTGAATATAATCGTGTGCGTCAGGCTGCCATTACTCAGGAAATTACAGAGGTAATCGGTGGTGCAAAGGCACTTAAAAAGAAAAAAATTAAAAAAAAGAAGCAAGCGGGGTGATGTGAGCAATGGAGATGAATATAGGCAAAATAGTTCAGGTTTCAGGACCTGTAGTCGATGTGGAATTTGAAGATAATAATCTGCCATACATCAAGGATGCATTATATGTCATTAATAATGGCAGAAAATGTGTGATGGAAGTTGCACAGCACATCGGACAAAACACAGTTCGTTGTATTATGCTTGCAGCAAGTGAAGGCCTTTGTAAAGATATGAAGGTTGTTGCTACAGGTTCAGGCATAAGAGTTCCAGTAGGTGAAAAAACACTGGGAAGACTTTTTAATGTTCTAGGAGAGACACTTGATTCAGGAGAAAAGCTTGATGAAGAAACTCATTGGAGTATTCACAGGGAGCCGCCTACATTTGAGGATCAGAGCCCTGTTGTTGAGATGCTTGAGACAGGAATTAAGGTTATTGACCTTCTGGCACCATATGCCAAGGGTGGTAAAATTGGATTGTTTGGAGGCGCAGGTGTAGGAAAAACGGTTTTAATTCAGGAATTAATTCATAATATTGCTACAGAAAGCGGCGGATATTCTATATTTACAGGTGTTGGTGAACGTTCACGAGAGGGTAATGACCTATGGAGTGAGATGAAGGAATCAGGCGTTCTTGAAAAGACAGCCTTAGTGTTTGGACAGATGAATGAACCACCTGGAGCCAGAATGAGAGTTGCAGAGACTGGCCTTACTATGGCTGAGTATTTTAGAGATGTCAAGAAACAGGACGTGCTGTTGTTTATTGATAACATATTCCGTTTTGTGCAGGCAGGTTCCGAGGTTTCAGCACTTCTTGGACGTATGCCTTCAGCAGTAGGATATCAGCCTACTTTAGCTAATGAAGTTGGTGAGTTACAGGAAAGGATTGCGTCTACAAAAGATGGGTCTGTCACATCAGTGCAGGCTGTATATGTGCCTGCTGATGATTTAACTGACCCGGCCCCAGCAACTACATTTGCACATCTTGATGCAACTACAGTTCTTTCAAGAAAGATTGTTGAACAGGGTATTTATCCGGCTGTAGACCCATTAGAGTCTTCATCAAGGATACTTGAGGCAGATGTTGTGGGTGAGGAACATTACAAGGTTGCAAGGCAGGTTCAGGAGATTCTGCAAAAATATAAGGAATTACAGGATATTATTGCAATTCTTGGTATGGAGGAGCTTTCTGATGAGGATAAGCTTACTGTATACAGAGCAAGAAAGATTCAAAGATTTTTGTCACAGCCATTCTCTGTAGCTGAAAACTTCACTGGAGTTCCAGGCCGGTTTGTACCTGTTAAGGAAACGGTAAAGGGGTTTAAAGCTATTCTTGACGGGAAGATGGACGATTATCCAGAAGCTGCATTTTTTAATGTAGGTACAATTGAGGACGTTAAGATTAAGGCTGAGAAGCTTGGATAGAAGGTGAGCTGTATGAATACATTTTCATTAAAAATAACTGCATGTAACAGAGTTTTTTATGATGGTGAATGTGAAATTGTTATTTTTCCAGGATATGACGGAGAAATGGCAGTTATGGCTAACCATGAACAGATGACAGCTTCAGTTGAAACAGGAGAAATCCGTTTCAGGATTCCAGGAGGTACATGGCTGGAGGCTATCAATTCAATGGGGCTTATTACTGTAGACCATAATAAGGTTGATATTCTGGTTTATTCAGCAGAAAAGCCGGAGGAAATAGATGCCTTCAGAGCTGAGGCGGCACTGGAGCGGGCAAAGGAGCAGCTTCAGGAGAAGCAGAGTATTATGGAATACCACATTTCCAGAGCCTCATTATCAAGGGCGATGGCAAGACTAAAGTACTCTGGAAGAGAAATACATTAAAATATATTATAAAATAATTAAAATGCGAGTCTGTCACTATCAATCAATTGGTGGCAGGCTTATTTTTATTAAATTGAATATAGTAATGCAAAGAATTTAGAATTATAAAACATCAAATTTGTTGAAAAAACTGCTTTTTATGTAGCATATATAGAAATTGCTGGAATAAAAGAATATAATAAATGCGTCAATTG
>JAUNPT010000004.1:0-8220 GCA_030536565.1 Eubacteriales bacterium
GCATAAATCTGGAATATTTCATAACAAACCATGCCATTCACAGATGGAATCAGCAATACAAGCAGCTCCTTTAATCCCATTTCCCGTTGCTTATATAAAAAAACTTTGCTTATCTCTTTTACCATAACCCACAAAAACAAACCACTAAGCACCAAATCAACAATACTCATAATTCCGGTTTCACAAAATGAATATTTCCACATAGACGGATTGGATACATCAATCCTTCTGTCCATAATTTCTGTAACTGCTTCTGACAAAAGCTGTGTTATTTTTCCAGTCAGTGAAAATGCAACCCAGCGTATCACAAAGAATGTAGCCACAAGAAATATTTTCATTTTTATATTTCTTCTATCCAAAAGCACAAATACAAAAAATGCGGCAGCTAAAGCAAAAAAGTATGCCACGAAATTTTCAATCACAAATGGCATATAATATAAGCCTGTACATACAAGAAAATAAGCCGTTCCAATGAGTCCCGTTCCTCTCCTTTTTTTCAGAAAATCCCTGCATAAAATCAACAGACATATCGCTGTAATTAACTGCATAACAAGAAAATGTATATCTTCCATTATGTTATAAAATAAACCTATATTCTCCGGCATAACCGCACACCTCTCCACTTTATCTCTGTATTAAACTGCTTGTATACTTCATATATTCTTTCACAAATTCCGCATATTTTGGTTTTGCAAGCGGTATATTTACTCCATTCTCCAATGTAATACTGGATGCGTCATATTTTAAGACATACCGCAGATTGACAATAAATGCTCTGTGACAGCGTACAAAATCACTTCCAAGACTTTCTTCCAACTCAACCAGCTTTCCATAAAACTCAATTTCCCCATCTGTCTTATGTGCAATTACTTTTCGGTTAAATACCTCTAAATAAAAAATGTCACACAGGAATATTTTTTGTGTCATAGCACCTTTTTTTACAGCAATGCATGGTTCTTCCCTCATACCTTTTCGTTTTACGGATTTCTGTTCTTCTACCGCTTTCCGTAATACTTCAAAAAACTTAACCTGTTCAATTGGCTTTACCAGATAATGGAATGCCCCTACATCGAAAGCCTGAAAAACATATTCCTCAATCGCTGTCACAAATATAATCGTCATGCGGTTGCCAGCTTTTCTAAGTTCCCTTGCAGTTTCCATACCATCTATCGGCTGCATCTGTATATCAAGAAAAAGAATGTCAATCTGCTCTGTATACGCAAGCAATGTTTTTCCATCTGAAAATTGTACAATAGTGACATCTTCATATATGAGGCGTATATTTCGTTCTATATTATTCCTTATCTCTTTTTCATCATCACAAATAGCAATTCTCAGTGAATTTGATGCATACATTTTCATCACTTCTTTCCTATTTTTTATAATAATTATTATATCGGAAGAACAACAGAAAAAGTGGACTAATTGTTGTGAAAGAGAGATTTTATGTTGTGAAACGCAAAAAAGCACCTAAACCTATTTGGGCTTAGATGCTACGAATTGTAATTTAGTAAGCGCTACATAAAAGACTATAGTGATGTCAATCACATTTTTATCCCGGCAGACTATCCGCCACGCACAGCGCCCCATAACCTGTCACAGAATTTGGCGAATGCATACCTGTAAGCTGTCTTGCGCCCTTAATCATATACGCTTTCAGCTTCTGCCCATAAAGAAAAGAATCATTTCCCCTTACAATCCCCCACTCCATCATAAGAGCCGCGCTTCCTGTAACAAAAGGCGTTGCAAAGGAAGTCCCTGAGACTGCTCTCTGCATACCAAGACGTACATCAACACCTGGAGCTGTCAAATCCGGCTTTGACATAACATAGCCTCCTGCATCTGTTACAAATCCCCTGCCAGAAAAAGGAGCCGGGATTCCAGTTCTGGCATCTATTGCACCTACCGAAATTGAGTTAAAAGAAGTGGACGGAATTGTGATACTAAGCTCTCCGTCTGGTTTTAAAAATCCAGTTCCTATATTTAATGCCCCAGCCGCAGGCATCCAGCAGTCATATCTCCCTTCCACAATTTTAACTGGAATAAAACGGATTTTCCAAACCCCCGGCAAAATAAACATGCCATTCTCCTGAGGAATCATATCAATATATATTTCCTGTCTTGATGAAAATGGTGATGGCTGGCCCCTGTACGTAAGAAGTGTTGTGCCAAGAACATTTTTTCTATTCACCTCATTATATCCGTCTATTCTGCCCAGATTACGTTCCCCCGGTGCAATGATTTCCACTTGAAATTCGTCCCAGTAATTTTTCCAAATCTGCAGATTAAATGAAGTTTCATACTCAGCAATTACAAACTCTATCGTTGTTTCTTTATCATCACTGACTATCCCCCCAGAATGTGTTGCACCCAGTCCCTCATTTCCTGTTCCAATACAGACAGCACATTTCCAGTTGTCTGCTGCGTCATTAATATACTGCTCCAAAAGGCTGCTGCCTGTATGATCACCATAATTATTACCAAAACTTATATTGATTGCCACAGGCTTCCCATATTCAACTGCTTTTCTGACAACATAATCTACTCCCCTCATCAGCTGTGTTGTCCTCGGAAAGCTGTCTGCTGCTGCAAATCCCATTTTAACGATGATTATATCTGCCTGACTTGCCACTCCATCACTGCCACAGGCTATATGTGCAACGTCAGTTCCATGTCCTGTCAAATCTCTTGCCGGAAATGCTGTACTTTGCTGTGCTTTTTCAAGTATCTCATCAATCTGTGGCTTATCCCATTCCTCACCTGTCGTCTGATCCCATATATTTAAAATACGTGTAGTTCCATCTTCCATACGAAACTGCCTGCTTCCTATATCTATCCCTGTATCTATAACTGCCACAATAACATCTTTCCCAAACAGCTTATAAGGATTAGCAGCCCCCTGCTGCACCTGATTTATACAGCTATAGGATTTTCCAGCTTCAAGCTGAAAAAAAAGGCGCTTAGGCTTTTCCACAAATTCTATATATACTTCATTTGCAATATCCTCCACGTACTGCTGCGGTGTTATTATAACTGCATAATTATTAAGAAGCGGACTGATAGTAATACCTTCATATTTTGCAAGGATTTCCTCAATATTCCCCTGATACCTTACAATAATCTCCCATGTTTTCTGCGCCTCATTAAAGCCTGTATAAAGACTGGGGGATTTTCTTCGCTCGCTGTCATTTACTTCCATGCTTACATTCAATAAATTCTCAATTTTCTGGTCTGCCATACGCTCTCCATATATATCTCTCAATATCATATATATGAATATCCCATAAATAATACTTACATTATCTTTTTTCTTTTAAATCATCGGTTGCAGGATTATCTATAAGCTCACCATTTTCGCTGAATCTGGAGCCATGGCAGGGACAGTCCCATGAATGCTCGTCCTTATTCCATTTTAAAGAGCAGCCCATGTGCGGACATCTTTTATCTGCAAACCTTACGATATTTGTAACAGCCTCATAGCCATTGATAAACAGCTGAGGCCTTAGCATCGTTCTGTGTGGATTAAACAAAGCTTCTCCTATATTTTCACTTTTAGTTATCAGGTCATTTATAAGCTGTGCAGCCACCATTGATGATGTCATTCCCCATTTGTTATAGCCTGACATCAGGTAAAAGCCATGAGTGTTTTTTCCATATGTTCCCACATAAGGAATGCCATCAAGTGTCATACAGTCCTGAGCTGCCCATGCATACCTTTCCTTTGCCCCGGGATAATATTTATCTGCAAATTCTCTTAATACCTGCCAGCTGCCCCCGCTTTTTCCTGTGCGGTGCCCTCCTCCGCCTAAAAATAAG
This sequence comes from Eubacteriales bacterium, assembly GCA_030536565.1. Taxonomy (GTDB): domain Bacteria; phylum Bacillota; class Clostridia; order Lachnospirales; family Lachnospiraceae; genus Lachnospira. The sequence goes on from JAUNPT010000004.1 coordinate 3,817, forward strand.
AGGTTATCATAATTCCTAAATGACATGCCCTTAGCATCTTCATCAATATACATTCCATTAACATTTCCGGCATTTTCAAGGGCAATAACATAGGAGCGGCTCTGGTACATTTTAAGAAAATATGCTCCATGCTTATTATTTATTGGAAAATGTGTTGCAACAACGATTTTGTCTGCATTGATATTACCATGATTTGTCTTTGCCACATTTTTTTCCAGCTCTGTCACCTTAGTATGCTCGTATATATTCAGCCCTTCTGCAATTGCCGCAATAAACTTCAGCGGGTGAAACTGAGCCTGATTGTGAAAACGCACTGCCCCCATTATATCCACAGGAATATCCAGCTGGTTTTCAAATTCAGCATTATACCCAAGTATCTCCAAAGCCCTGATTTCTTTTTCAATTTTTTCAAGCGACCTTGACGTATATACATAAGAATCCTTATACTCAAAATCACAGTCAATATTCCTGCATATCTTTCCATACTCTTTAATTGCAGATTCATTTAATTTAAGGTACCTCTGCGTCAGTTCCCTTCCGAATCTCCTAAGCAGCTTATCATAAATCAAGCCATGCTGTGAGGTTATTTTTGCAGTAGTATTCTTAGTTATCCCGCTGCATATTGTATCTGCTTCAACAAGAATATAAGAAATCCCCTCTTTTTCCATAAAATATGCACACAGTATACCTGTAATACCACCGCCAATAATAAGCACATCTGTTTTACAGTCCCCCAAAAGTTCTGAAAACTTTGGAAGCTGCACTGTCTCCGTCCACACTAAACTCATAAACTCTCCAATCCTGTAACCTGTTTTTAAATTATTATGGACCTTTCTGTATGCATTTATTCCCATATAACCAATGCCGCAGTCAGATTATCCAGCCATGATGTATTATCGGGTCTATAGGTTTTTATAAGCGGATTTATTGAAATACATCTAAGAGGTATCGTTTCTGTTCTTGTCTCATTCATAACAGTCCCCACAGCACTGATGCAATAATATTCTTCATTTTCCTTACCCAGATACAGCATCACATGCCCCTCCATATAAAGCACCGCTCCCAGCGGAAGCTTATCTAAAAGCCTGTGCCTCTCCTTCTGCCCCAATTCTGACATGTCATATTTTTTAACAGGCATTGCCTGCTGCCATGTAGTATTTCTTGGCAGTTCAAGCCCAAAGCATTTGAAAATATCTCTTATGTAGCCTGAACAATCCTCTGAATGAAGCATGCCTCCCCAGCCATACACATTACCAAGGCACTTATATGCCTGCTTTATAATATGTTCCTTTGTAAATGTAAGAAATCCCACACTCACATCTGCATTTTCCGAAATCAGAGCTATTTCCTGTGAATATGTACCATTTTCCAGCCGGACCGGGAAAAAGACAGCATAATTATACATAGAAGCTCTTTTGCCCACACTCTGTGGAAGTTCTTCCACAGGCACCATTCTAAGCACTACTCCCATTGACAGCTCCTTATTAGACATCATAGGATTCTCATTTGAATATGAAAGATAAACGCTGTTTCCTGTGACCACCAGCGCCTCATTCGGTAATATCTGCCATGCAGACAGCCACTGACTGTAGGATTCACATACTGCAACGCTTTCTGCCTCAACCCAGCCGCTGCAGTTAGATGTTTTCACGTAAAAAAAACGCCCACTGTTTGAAACGGAAAGGGCTGCCATGGGCTCCCCTAACCTGATAGAGGCCAGCTGGTTACTGTCCATATTTTTATTATCTGCGTCCTCAAGGAGCAGCTGTTTTGTGGGATATGCCATCAGCTGCGTCTGCGTGGTGCATATTAGGAACCTGCATGGCTGTTCTATTAAAGCTCCTGAATTTCCCGCTTCTGCTGCAAGACTGGCAGCAAATTCATCTAAATACTTTTCTCCTCTCTCATTGTAATATGACGTAAGCTTTCCTAAATCAGCTATAACCCCTTCCATTAAATCCCTGCTTATATTAACTCCATTAACGGTCTTTTCAATATCTTTTAAATTATTCATATTACAGCTGCCGGTTCTGGCAATCCTCATATTAATCCCGCTTACTTCACTTATGTTAATAAGGGCCTTCTGGGGCTTTTTAGCCCTTTTCAGCCAGTAGTCTGCATCTGTCATATCTACAGATACTCCTTGAAATGTTTTAAGATTTCCAGCTTCTAATATGCTATCCTTCTTTATAAAATCCCCGTTTATTATAACCAGTACTATTCCAGCTGCAACAAGAATTTTCGTAACTGCCCATACAGCAAATATGATAGTCACAAAACGTCTTGGTATACAATTTAATACTCTATAAACATTTTTTTCATAATTCATATAATTATCCACACATTGAAAAGATATGCTTTCTATATACTATATTGCCGCAATATCCAATAAATACAAAAAGTGCAGCGCCTGAAATATTTTCAAACACTGCACTTAAGCCTATATATTTATTTTTTTTTACGTTTTCCAACAAGCTTCACAATTGCTGTGATAATTCCCGCCGCAGCTGCTATTACTGCCACAGCCGCACCAAGTATCATTGCCGCATATTTATTGGGGCTGCGTACCAAGTCCCATAATTTCAGGTTGGTATTATTATTTTTCCTTCCTTCAGTCTCCATATATTTTTCAGGAATCTGTCCAATACCATCTGCGTCATTATCAAAAGACTGCATATACTGTCTTATTGCGTCCCATGCCTTAACTTCCTTTCCGCCATCATATATAATAGCGGCCTCCATAGACGCTAAAGGTCTGCCATTCTTATCCTTTGGCACTACCGAAAGCAGTCCAAACGATGTAGATTTAATTCTTCCTAAAGACTGGGCAGTTCCTAAATCAACAATTACCGGATAGAGCTTGTCATTGTCAACCATAACCTCCTGGCCTGATTCATCAACCAGACAAACATCTGTAACCTTGTTAAGAATAAGCCTGTTCTCATTAAATGAAAACTTCATTCCACTGGTAAATAAGCTTACACCTGAAATCACATCACTTAAAGATGCATCTACTTCTGCTGCCAGTTTTAACTCACTTCCTGTAAGATAAGCACATACAAGCGGATAACCAACAGTTTTGTCCGCACCTATTCCCAGAGAATAAGAATTAAAAATATCATCAACTGTAATATCTCCCTTTACATAGGTTTCCCTAATGTATCCGGCCGGAACAATTCCTATCACGACGTCATCTGCAAGCTTCGCATACTTTCTTCCAATAGCAGCAAATGCATCTGACATAATATTTCCAAGCTTTAATTCACAATGTCTGGTATACACTTCCTCAGCATCTTCAAACTCAACGCCATTGCGTGCTATTACCTGATTCTTAGTAAGTCCGAAGCTTTTCAGATATTTATCATCAATAAGCGACGTATACTGCTCAACCTTTTCTTTTATATCTGTATCTTCATCAACTGAAGCATTAATTGGTATGAGCTTATATTCATCAACACTCCAGCGTCCTCTCGCATTTTTAACCAGAGTTATCTGTCCAAGCTGCATTCCGTAACAGCCACAGCCTGCAATATACGTATCATTAACTTTGATGGGCTCGCTAAGCGTAGTATGTGTATGTCCGCTTATAATCACATCAATTCCAGGAACTTTATCTGCAAGAAGCTCATCCTCCGACTTAGATGTGTCTGCTGCTGTGCCTGAGTGTGAAAGGCACACAATTAAGTCAGGCGATTCCTTTGCCTTTATTTCCCTAACTACAGCCTTAGCACTCTCCACACAATCGTCAAATACCAACGGACTGTCATTTACACAGCTTGCTGAATCTTTTCCAAATATACCAAAAACAGCAATTTTTATATTGCCCTTGGTAATCACTTCATAGGCTTTGCCACCGTATGCATCAAAGCCTTCTTTAATTACAGTCCCTCTCCCGCCTGATTTTTCCCAATTAATATTAGAAACAACCATAACCGGGTGTACGCTGTTCTTCTTTGCCGCCGCTTTAAGGCTTTCCGCCAGCCCATCTTCACCATAATCAAGCTCATGATTTCCCAACGTAACTGCATCATATCCCAAATCAGCTAACAGAGACAGTTCAGCACTGTCAGTTGCATAAAGACTTTGGTAGAGGGTTCCCATTGAATAATCACCGCCATCAACAACAAGAACCTGCCCTTTCTCTTTCTTCAAGCTCTTAATCTGCGCTGCGATTCTTGAAAAACCACCTGTCAGATTACGATTTCCGTCCTCCAATGTTTCAAATGCCTCTATATGTGAATGTAAATCATGGGTGAACGCTATAGTTATTTTTTCACCTGTATCAGCCGCTTTAATTCTTTGGTTACCGGCAAACATAACAGGCATGATAGCTGCTGCCATTATCAATATCCTTCCAAGTAATCTTTTCTTCATTCACGCACCTCTTTCCGTATAATACGCTTT
>JAUNPT010000004.1:8230-10918 GCA_030536565.1 Eubacteriales bacterium
AATTAACTGTCCATCAGCTCTTCTTTATAAACTCAATCCTGCACTTAGGACACTTAATGCTTATCTTTCCTTTGCCTCTTGGAACTCTGATTTTTTGTCCGCAGCTTGGGCATTTAAATATTCTATGTGTTTTATTATCCCTAGCCCTCAGCTTCATATTATTAAACTTACCAAGCACCTTATAATGAAGCTTTAGATATGCTTCATTTTCTGCATGTCTCTTGGAGATATTTCTTGAAAATGCTCTGAAATAAGTATATACCAGACCCGCTAACGCAATAAGATATACAATATTATTATGGAAAAAAATTGTTATAAACAGCAGGATAAGGCATACATAAGATATCAGTCTTGATAACTGATCCATGCCATACCTTCCATACATAAATCTTGCAATTTTCTCCTTGAATCCACCCATAAGCGACCTCTTTCTGACTTTCTTGATAAACTATCAATACTTTATCATACCCATAGGCAAATGCAATTAAAAATATATAAAATCTTTCTGATATAAATGTAACGTCATTTTCATTCTTCTGTCATATATATATTTCCATCTAAGTCCTTCCAGCAGAACTTATCTTCTAAAATCATATAACTGTGTGCACTGTTTTCCTTAGGTATCGAGACAGAGCCTGGATTCATATAAATGTACCCTTCTCTCTTTTCATACTTTGGCACATGGGTATGTCCACAAAGAAGGACGTCCGCATTCCCCAGGGCAGGAATGTTTTTATCGTCCAGTTTATGTCCATGTGCCAGCACTATACTTCTATCATTAAAATTAAGATATGCCTGTTCAGACAATACATTAAAATCCAAAACCATCTGATCAACCTCTGTATCACAGTTCCCTCTTACGCATATAATCTTGTTTCTTAAAGGATTTAATAGTTCTATAACCTGCTTTGGTGCATATTCCTTTGGGAGGTCATTTCTTGGCCCATGATATAAAATATCACCCAGAAGCACCAGTCTGTCTGGCTTTTCTTCCCAAAAGCGCTCTAAAAGCTTTCTGCAGTAATATGCTGAACCATGAATATCAGAAGCAATCATTAATTTTTTCATTTATTTTCTCCAATCTTTTATTTATGGATACGAAGCTTCCTAACCACACTAAGCACATAATATGTGAGAATAATATTGATTGGCAGCTGTACCGCATTTTTTATAAATCTGCTTGTAAGATAGAATGCAAATCCCTTGCCATACATAAAGCTCACCCAGCAGGTTCCAAGCAAAATATTAATAAGAATAGTATCAAATGTCAATGCTGTGGCACATCTTACAAAAAATCTTATATCAAAAAGCTTCTTTTCATTTTTCCCCTCCTGCTTCTTAAATGTACCATAAAAGAAACAGCCATATATCATACATGCAAGTGCCGCACTAAGTGTCCAGCCCACAAAATATGGCCCTGTAGGTTTTAAAATAAACTGAATAATATCACCTAAGCCGCCAGCAACAAATCCCATTACAGGCCCATACATACAGCCTATAATACAGTTTGCCAAAAATGATAAGGAAATACGAAGTGATGATGTTACCTGAATTGATAGAAACATTGCCATAACAGTATGTAATGCAATAAGTAATGCAACTGTTACAACTGAACGCAGATTTTTGAATTCTTTTGCAGAATCCGTAAAGATTTTAATAAATTCTTTCATAAAAAAAGACCTCCTTTGTATAAGCAATTGCTCTACATAAGAGGTGCGTAAGCCAGATTATGTAGCAGCGGGATGCGAACCATGTACCGCAAGAAATTCTTTTCGTCCGGGTGACAACTCCCTGTTCACCTGGCACTTAACGCACACAATCCTACTCTGCTTATATTTATATTTTTTAACAGGCCCCATTATAGTAAATTATTTCCAGTTTGTAAAGTCTTTTTTTAACGAGCCACTCTCTGCAGCGCTGGAACCTTATATTTTGACGCATAACTTAAAAACTGTGAAAGTGAATTTTTAACCTTATACATATCAAGTATCTTTTTCATAAATGCTATTGTACTTTTTTTATACTTAACATTTTCAATTACATACACTGCCGCCTCATCATTATAGCCTCTGGCGAACTGTCTTGCATATCTGGCAAACTTAAGCTTATCAAGCTCCTCAATATTATAATAATTCTGAAGTATTTCCAATGCCTCAAGGACCTTGGTATTTTCAAAATCCAGCTCTATGGCTATTTTTTTTACATAAACATTGCCATTATGACTGCTGCCCTTTTTTATGATGTTTGAAAAAAGCTCTATATTTTCCTTCTTTACCTGCGTCAGGCCATATTTATTATATAACTGGTATCCAATATACATTCCGTTATCATTATTTTCACCAAAATAATAATTAAGTATTGCTTCTTCTAACGAAACGCTTTCTGCTTTGCACTCCGCCTGTTCTTTTACAGCAGGCGAATACATGCCCTTACCTGCACGTACAATTATTCCGTCCTTTGCAAGACGTTCTAAAGCCTTAAAGAAAGAGCATTCTGTCATTCTGGCAAAATGCTCCTCATATAATCTGTTGGCAGATACAATTGAATTTTCATCAATACCAGAAAAATACTCTATGAGTTTATCCCTGTATTTCATTATTCTTTCACTTCTTCAGCCTTTATATTTTCTTCTGTTTCCTCTGCTTCTTCATCTACAAAGTCCTCTTCTTCATCAGCTTCAAAATCATC
>JAUNPT010000004.1:10928-31715 GCA_030536565.1 Eubacteriales bacterium
ATAAAAGTTAACAGGAATCACTTCCACATTACTTGCGACTGCCTTACCAATTATATATACAGTATGAATGCCTTCTTCATCTACGTTATCAACCAGATTACGTACCCCACTGACCGTCTTTTCAATATCGCAGGCAGCATTTACGCCCTCTGGCAGAATAATTGTAACTGCACTGGCTGTGCTGGCAAAATTAATATATACATCCTTTTCAAATACAGCAAGCCCCAAATCAATTACAGCCTTCGCTGCAACTGCCTTCACCTCACAGCCTGCAAATTCTTCATCTTCAATCTCAACTACCTTGTTCTCGCAGATTGCATTGTATTTTTTTATTTCATTATCCACACTTTCATTTTCTTCCCTTACAAACTGCTCCTTTGTAGTCTTGTACTTGTTATATGCAACCTTTCCTGCAACCGCCACAGCGGAAGCTCCAATCACAAACTTTGCGAATTTGCCCTTCTTAGCCATCTTTTAATCCTCCATTCAATACGAAACCAGTGGTTCATAGCTCCCACATCATGTTCTATAATACTGGATTATATCACACTCCACCTTCAAAAAGCAATTAACTGCCTACTGATTTTGGGAATATATACAGCCACAATAATTCTGTCTATACAGATTATATTCTTTAGACAGCTGGATAGAACGCTTATACCCTTCCTTTTTCTTAAAATCAGAAAGAAGATAGTCTACGCCTGCCTCCTCACCTAATTGTTGCCCAATTTCATTAAGCTTAACACTATTTTTTAACGGACTTATAGAAAGTGTTGTCGTAAAATAATCAAAGGAAAGCTCCTTTGCCAGACTTGCAGTTTTCTTAAGGCGAAGCTCATAGCATTTAAAGCATCTTTCCCCGCCCTCCTTACAGTGCTCAAGGCCTTTAACAGATGTATAAAAACTTTTCGTGTCATAATCTCCTTCAATGAAATCCACTTTATTCTTTGCCGGAAATTCCCGTATAAAACGCTTCTGTTCCTCCACACGCTTTCTGTACTCTTCTTCTTTTGATATGTTAGGATTATAATAAAATACAGTTATTAAAAAGAACTGGGATAGATATTCAATCACATAACTGCTGCAGGGTGCACAGCAGCTGTGCAGTAAAAGCCGCGGTACAATCCCCGCGGCCTCCTGTTTTTGTATCAGTCGTTCCAGCTCCTTCTGAAAATTTCTCTTTTCAAACGCAACTGCCATAACAACCTCCATTTTGCTATATATCTGTTATATATTTTCTATTGTACTATTTTATTTCCCGCCTGCAATTTCATCAAGAGCCTGAAATAATTTATCCATCTGCTCATCAGTTCCAATTGTAATACGAAGATAATTATCAATCAATGGCTGATTGAAATAACGCACAAAAATCTTCTTTTCTTTTAGCTTCTCAAATATCTCCTTCGCAGGAATACTTTTGTGTGATGCAAATATGAAATTCGCAGAAGATTCAGGAAATGTAAATCCTCTTTTTGCAAGCTCAATAGCGCTGCGCTCTCTTGTGGCAATAATCTTTCTGCAGGTATTCTCAAAATATTCATTATCCTTAACCGCACAGACACCATATGCGATAGATGTCATATTCATTGTATAAGAATTAAACGAGAATTTAACATCGTTTAATGCTCTGATTAATTCCGGATTTCCAAATGCATATCCAATACGCATGCCCGCCATTGACCGGGATTTTGAAAATGTCTGGACAACTAAAAGGTTCTCATACTTATTCACAAGCTCCCTTGCCGACTTTCCTCCAAAATCTATGTAAGCTTCATCAACAATTACAATTACGTCCTGATTATGCCTGATAATATCCTCTACCTGGTCAAGCTCCATATAAAGTGCTGTCGGAGCATTAGGATTAGGAAATACCACACCACCGTTTTCTTTATAATAATCAGATGGCACAATCTTAAAATCTTTATTAAGAGCTGGCCTTTCATATGGTATGCGGTACAAATCTGCCCATACACTATAAAAAGAATATGAAATATCTGGAAATAATATCGGCTTGTCTGAATTAAAAAATGTCATAAAACACATCGCAAGCACGTCATCAGAGCCTACCCCTACAAAGACCTGACTGGAATCCATTTTGTAGTGGTCAGCTATTACATTTACAAGGTCAGTAACTTCCGGATCCGGATACAGCCGCAGCTTCTCCATATCAAAATGTGATGCCGCACGGGCAGCCTCTGGTGTTGGGGGATATGGATTTTCATTTGTATTAAGCTTAATTATCCCGTCTATCTTAGGCTGCTCCCCCGGAACATATGGTTCTACCCTTCTAATATTATTCTTCCACGCTTTCATATGCTTTCGTCCTTTCTTACTACATTCCCATTTCTTTAGCTGCTTCTGCAAAATGTGGCAGTGAATTAACTATTGTATCATACGAAACACAATAAGCCATTCTTACATAGCCTGGACAGCCAAACGTCATTCCCGGAACAATAAGGATATTATGCTTTTTGGCTATATTGCAAAATTCCATTTCATCTTCAACCGGTGACTTGACAAAAAGGTAAAATGCCCCCTCAGGCTTAATGCATTCAAACCCCAGTGCCTTCAGTCCATTATAAAGAGCTGTTCTGTTCTTATCATATGCCTCAACATTTACCTTGGCGTCAAGACACTTAGCTGCAACTCTCTGCATAAGTGATGGTGCATTTACGAAGCCTAAAATTCTTGTTGCAACACTGGCTGCAGCCTTCATATCATCTGCATCAGCAACTTCATCTGGAATTACAAGATATCCTATTCTCTCTCCCGGCAGCGAAAGAGACTTACTGTATGAATATCCGACTATAGTGTTATCATAGTACTTCGTAAGATATGGGACTTCAACTCCATCATACGCCAGTTCTCTGTATGGCTCATCTGAAATCAAAAAGATTTCTGTTTTATATTCCTTCTGTTTTTTATCCATAACAGCTGCCAGTTTTTTAATTGTTTCTTCTGAATATACAACACCTGTAGGATTGTTTGGGTTATTCACAATAACAGCCCTTGTCTTAGGTGTAATCATTTTCTCAAATTCATTCAGTTCCGGCTGAAAATCCACTGTGTTAGGTGGCACAACCACAAGCTCCCCGCCAAAGTTAGCCACGTAATTTCTATATTCACCAAAAAATGGTGCAAATGTCATAACCTGCTCTCCGGGATTTAAAATTGTTCTTAAAATTGTATTCAATCCACCTGCCGCACCAACTGTCATCACGATATTAGACGCATTGAATTTCGTCTCAAAACGCCTGTTAAGAGACTCGGCCACTGCTTCTCTTACATCTTCATAACCTGCATTGCTCATATACCCATGGATAAATGTTGATTCCTCATTATCAACTATCTCCTTAATTGCTGCATTTACTTCTGCTGGAGCCGCTACGTTAGGATTACCCAGAGAAAAATCATACACATTTTCTGCTCCGTAAATTTTCGCAAGTCTGTTTCCTTCTTCAAACATCTGACGGATTACAGAGCTGCTTTTTACCATTCCCACCATATTTTCTGCTATCATAATTGTACTTCCTTTCTCACCTTTATCAAAATATTGCTCCTATTATACAAAAATTTTCACCCCTTTGCCATTCATTGTGGTAATGTACTAAATTTTATACATTTAATTAATTTAGAATTTTAATGTCACATATCGACAAATTCTGTAATTTTGTGGTATCTTATATAAGTTATTTTAAATCAAAATCTATATCAGAACAATATTTTACAAATTGGAGGAAATTATGTTTAGTACCATCAACTCTATTCTTACAGCCATTGATGATTTCATATGGGGTCTTCCCCTCATCATACTCATTCTGGCAGTAGGTCTTTTTTTAACAATCAAACTGAAAGGACTTCAGATTCGCAGACTCCCTCTGGCTGTAAAGAATCTTTTAGCCAATGAACAGACAGCAGGCGCTGGTGAAGTATCCAGCTTTGCAGCTCTTTGTACTGCTCTTTCAGCCACTATCGGAACAGGTAACATTGTAGGTGTTGCGACTGCCATTGTTGCCGGAGGCCCCGGAGCCCTTCTTTGGATGTGGGTTGCAGCTTTAGTTGGTACAGTTACAAAATACGCTGAATGTCTGCTGGCAGTCAGATATCGTGTTGTCAGGGAAGACGGACATGTTATCGGAGGCCCCTTCTATTATATTGAGAATGGTATGGGACATAAATGGAAATGGCTTGCTAAAATATTTGCTTTCTTTGGTGTCGGCGTAGGTTTAATGGGTATCGGAACATTTACGCAGATTAATGGCATTACCAGTGCAGTTAATAACTTTTTTGACCCTGACAATTCCTGGACAGTTAACTTATTTGGCAGAACTTATTCATGGACAGTTATCATTGCAGGTATTATACTTACTATATGTGTCGCTCTGGTTATTATCGGCGGATTAAAAAGAATTTCTTCTGTTGCCGAAGTTATTGTTCCATTTATGGCATTTATATACATCGCGGCAGTTGTTATCATTCTTATCTGCAATTTTACAGCTATTCCTGATGCCGTTGTGACTATTATTGAAAGTGCATTTGGACTGCGTGCCGCTGCCGGAGGTACCCTGGGAGCTGTCGTTCTTGCCATGCAGAAGGGTATTGCAAGAGGTATCTTTTCCAACGAAGCAGGACTTGGAAGTGCTCCTATTGCCGCCGCTGCCGCTCAGACAGACTCACCTGCCAGACAGGGGCTTATCTCAATGATGGGCACCGTTATTGATACTCTTATTATCTGTACAATGACAGGTCTTGCAATAGTTATTACAGGCACATGGGATATGGGGCTTGAGGGTGTCGCAGTTACTACCAGGGCATTCCAGATGGGGCTTCCTTTCCCCGACACTGCAGCATCATTCATATTAATGCTCTGCCTTGTTTTCTTTGCATTCACTACTATCTTAGGCTGGGATTATTACAGCGAAAAATGTCTGGAATATCTTGTGGGCGGCAAAGAAAAGATATTAAAGGGATACAGATGGTTATATATAGCCTGCGTATTTATCGGCCCATTTATGACGGTTTCAGCTGTATGGACTATTGCAGATATCTTTAATGGTTTAATGGCAATTCCAAACCTTATCGCTGTAGTTTCCTTAAGCGGTGTCGTTGCTGCTGAAACCAGAAAATATTTAAACACACTTAAAAATTAACAGATGATTACTTATTAGGAAAAGTCTTTTATCAGAAAGAAAGGAAATGAATATGAAAATCGGATTTGATAATGATAAATATTTAAAGATTCAGTCAGAACACATTATGGAAAGGATTGGCAAGTTTGGAGACAAGCTCTACCTTGAATTTGGCGGCAAGCTTTTTGATGATTACCATGCCTCCAGAGTTCTTCCCGGTTTTGAACCAGACAGCAAGCTTAAAATGCTTTTGAAGCTTGCTGATAAGGCCGAAATTGTCATTGTTATCAGTGCATTTGATATTGAAAAAAACAAGGTTCGTGGTGATTTAGGAATTACCTACGAGGAGGATGTCCTCCGCCTAAAAAGTGAATTTGAGGATATTGGACTTTTTGTTGGAAGTGTTGTTATCACACACTACACAGGACAAAAATCAACTGACCTTTACAGAGAGCGTTTAAAGAAATTAGGTATCACAACTTATATTCACCGCTTAATTGACGGATATCCAGCAAATATTTCACATATCGTAAGTGATGAAGGCTTTGGAAAGAATGATTATATCATTACCTCACGCCCCCTTGTCATAATTACTGCTCCCGGTCCTGGAAGCGGCAAGATGGCAACCTGTCTCTCACAGCTATACAATGAGAACAAGCATGGTGTCAAGGCCGGATATGCCAAGTTTGAAACATTCCCAATCTGGAATCTTCCCCTTAAGCACCCTGTAAACTTAGCTTATGAAGCGGCTACTGCTGATTTAAATGATGTTAACATGATTGACCCCTTCCATTTAGAAGCCTATGGCGAAACTACTGTTAACTACAACCGTGATATTGAGATTTTTCCTGTTCTTGACGCAATGTTTAAGGAAATCTATAAGAACAACCCTTATAAATCACCTACCGATATGGGCGTTAATATGGCCGGAAACTGTATATTTGATGACAATGCATGCCGTTATGCATCTAATATGGAAATTATCCGCAGATACTACGACAGCCTGAATAAATCATCATTAGATACTTCTCATGACAATGAAGTATTAAAAATCGAATTGATAATGAAACAGGCAGGAATTGTACCTACAGACCGCACAGTTGTTGCCGCCGCACAGGAACTTGCAGCTAAACGTGACCTTCCTGTGGCAGCCCTTGAACTTCCTGACGGACAGATTATTACAGGTAAAACATCTGAGCTTTTAGGGCCTTCTGCTGCTGTTTTGTTAAATGCTTTGAAGATTTTAGCCGGAATTGACCATGATACACATATTATCTCACCATCAGCCATTGAACCTATCCAATCCCTGAAGGTGAATTATTTAGGCAGCCGCAATCCACGCCTGCACACAGATGAGGTTCTAATTGCTCTTTCAGTTGGTGCATCAACAGACAAAAACGCCGCCCTCGCACTAAAACAGCTTCCTAAGCTTAATGGCTGTGATGTACACACAACAAGCCTTCTTTCAGATATTGATAAGAAAACCTTCAAACGTCTTGGCATGCATGTTACAAGCGAAATGATTAATAAGTAGCCTAAAAACTAAGCTGTGGTCTATATAAGCAAAATAATGCTTCATATAAACCACAGCTCTAATTATGCTTTTACAATCCTTCCTGCAACAGCACATGCTGCCGCTGTCTTTGGAGAAGCTAGATAGATTTCAACCTTAGATGAACCCATTCTTCCTAAGAAGTTACGGTTATTGGTTGCAACAACTCTCTCTCCATCGGTTAAGATTCCGCCTGTTCTTCCACAGCACAGTCCACAGCTAGGATGTGTAATAATTGCTCCTGCATCTGCTAAAATCTTCATTGTTCCATTCTCTAAGGCTTCTGTATATATCTTACGGCTGGCTGGAGTTACAATAAGCTTTACAAATGGTGCAACCTTCTTCCCCTTTAAAACTTCTGCTGCTGCCATAAGGTCCTCTAATCTACCGTTAGTACATGAACCAATAAATACCTGGTCAATTTCTGTTCCCTCAAGTGTGCTTACTGGCTTAACATTATCAACATTGTGAGGACATGCCATTACAGGCACAAAATCTTCTGCCTTATAGTTAATTACTCTGCAGTAATCAGCATCTGCATCTCCCTTTAAATCCTTCTGTACATCAGTAAGCTCGACATTGCAGTACTCTGCTGTTTTCTCATCAGGTGAGAATAAACCACACTTCGCGCCTGCCTCAATAGCCATGTTAGACATAGACATTCTTGAAGCTACTGACATATTATCAATTGTATCTCCAGCAAATTCAAGTGCCTTATAAGTTGCACCGTCTGCGCCTAAATCTCCAATAAGCTTTAAGATAATATCCTTTGCCATAACATTTTTTGGAAGCTTTCCTGTAATATTAACGCGGATAGTTTCAGGAACCTTAACCCAAAGCGTACCAGTTCCTAATATACTTGCCATTTCTGTATAGCCAATTCCTGAAGAAAATGCACCAACGCAGCCATAGGTTGTTGTATGACTGTCAGTTCCGAATACCACATCTCCTGGTTTAACATAGCCTGCCTCAGTCATAAGCTGATGACATATTCCGTCTGAACGATGGATATTTTTCATACCATATTTCTTAACGAATTCATTTCCCGCCTTAAAATGTCTTGTATCATCAACCTGACTGGCTGGAACAAGATGGTCATATATAAGGACTGCCTTATCTGGGTCCCAGAGCTTTTTAAAGCCCATCTCCTCAAACTTGTTAGCAACAAATGGAATAAAAATATCATGAATCATGACACGGTCAACATTTACTGTAACAATATCGCCAGCCTTTGCTGCAACACCTGTATTATTCTTAATGATTTTTTCTATTAATGTAAGTCCCATAGTAATCTCCTTCCTCTAATCCAGTCCATTAAGCTTACGCATAGCCTTAACCAGACCGCCTGCGTTAATAATATCCAGCAGATTCTTTGGAAGTGAAGAAATTTCGTACTTCTTTCCGTCATGCTCAATATTATCGCCAACTGTAACCTTAATAGAGTCTCCCTCAGCCACATTATCGCAGAGACTATCCTGCTCAATAAGCAATAAACCATTGTTAATTGAATTGCGGAAGAAGATTCGTGCAAATGATTTGGCAATAACACACTTTATGCCAAGTGCCTTAATAATTTCTGGTGCCTGCTCTCTTGATGAACCGCAGCCAAAATTCTTGCCTGCAACAATAATGTCTCCCTCTTTAATCTGTCCTGCAAGTTCTGGACGTAATGGTGAAAATGCAAATGGCTTCATATCATCTACCGTCTTTAAAGCAAGGTATTCTGTAGGAATAATGATGTCTGTGTCAATATCATCTCCAAGCACCCATATTTTACCGCTGAATTGTTCCATAATATTAGTTCCTTTCCAATCTATAATCTGTCTGCTGTTGTAATTTCGCCCTTAATAGCCGATGCTGTAACTGTTGCTGCTGATGCAAGGTATACGAAAGAATCTGGTGAGCCTGCACGTCCCTTAAAGTTACGTGTACCTGTACTAATAAGAACCTCATCAGCTCCAATTACTCCCTGACAGCTTCCCCAGCACACGCTGCAGTTAGGATTCATTACAATAGCACCTGCTTCCATAAATATCTTTAAGATGCCTTCCTCTAAGGCCTGCTCATAGACTGCCTGGCTGGCTGGAACTACTAAGAAACGTACTAAAGGATGAACCTTCTTACCTTCAATAATCTTAGCTCCAACTCTTAAATCTTCAATACGTCCATTGTTACATGAGCCTAAAAATGCTTCATCAATATGAGTTCCTATGCATTCTGCTGCGTCAACTACGCTGTCAACAAAATGAGGCTTTGCAACAATCGGTTTGATGCTGCTTAAATCAATATCATATGTCTGTGCATAAACTGCATCTGCATCTGGATTAAACACATGCTTTGGCTCTCTGCCATGCTCCCTTAAATAATCCAGTGTAATATCATCAACTTCCATAATAGCTGTCTTAGCGCCAGCCTCTACACACAGATTACATATCGCTATTCTATCGCTGATTGTAAGGCTCTTAAGACCTTCTCCACCAAATTCCATAGCCTTATAATTAGCGCCATTAGCACTAATCTGTCCAATAATTGTAAGAATCAAATCTCTTGCATACACACCATCTGGCAGACTGCCTGACAGGTTAAATCTTAATGTTTCCGGAACAAGAAGCCATGACTTGCCTGTAACCATTGCATACAGATAGTCTGTACAGCCAACACCTGTACCAAATGCTCCTAATGCTCCATAAGCACATGTATGGCTGTCTGCACCAAAAATCAGCTCTCCTGCAGTAACATGATTTTCAACCATTACCTGATGGCATACACCTGCTCCCTCGTAGAACTTAACATTGTTTGCCTTGGCAAAATCCCTCATCTTCTTGTGGGAATTGGCAGTCTTTACGCTGTCACAAGGAACATTATGGTCAACAATCCATACAAGCTTGTTAATATCTGCAATACGTGGATACTTTAACTTGTTATACATATCAATAGTAAGATGGGTAGTTCCATCATTACTCATAAGTCTGTCTAATTCAACTGTATGTATATCACCTGGCTTAACCTCTGATACACCTGCTGCCGCTGCAATAATCTTCTCAGCCATTGTCATAGCTCTTGTATTTTGTTTATCAGAAACAGCAGCTCCATCTTTGGAAGCCTCAGCTTTTGCAGTTTCCTCATTAAGTGATGCAATAAGTCCACCCTGGTCAAGAATCCCCTGCATATAGGCTGGAAGCTTTGTGCACTCATAAGATGCACCATTAACCTTTACAACACCTTCTGTAAGCACAAGTTCACAGTCGTCTCCTGTTTCAACGTTTTCATGAAGCTCCTTACATACAATTACAGGAAGTCCAATATTAATAGCATTGCGGTAAAATATCCTTGCAAATGATTTTGCGATTACTGCCTTGACTCCTAATGCCTTCAAAACACTTGGCGCCTGCTCTCTTGATGAACCGCAGCCAAAGTTTTCTGATGCCACAACGTAATCTCCCGGCTTAACATTTGCTGCAAAATCCTTATCCAGTGACTCAAATGTATGAGCCTTCATCTCATCAATTGTAGGATATAAAAGATACTGCGATGCAATAATCTGGTCAGTATCAACGTCTTTATCGAATTTAAAAATCTTTCCCATAAATATTCTCCTTGTCTAAAAAATCTTATTTACATCAATTATATTTTATAATATCATATTTGTAAAACGAATTATTATAATAATATATATTCTTTTTTGGAATAAATACAATCATTAGGAGGCAATCATGGATTTTCAAACTCTTCACACATTTTCAGAACTCGCAAAGTGCTTAAGCTTTTCCCAGACTGCCCAGAGTCTTTTTATCAGTCAGTCAACTGTTACGAAGCGAATTTCTGAGCTGGAAAAGGAGCTTGAAAAGCCTTTGTTTACCAGAGATAAAAGGCATGTAGCCCTTACAAGCTATGGGCAGCTTTATCTGGAATATGTAGAACGTATTTTAAGTCTTGAAAAAATATCTATTGAAAAACTTAATGCTTATGAAAGCTACTCCAACAACTTAAAAATTGGGGCCACTAACTCCATATACGAATGTCACCTGTTTGATATAATAAATGCTTATGAAAAACAGTCCCCAGATAACGCAATCAGCATAAGTATTGACCATTCTCAGGAGCTGCTTCAGTTTCTGCAGGACGGTATACTTGACCTTGTTTTCACATTTATCCCTTTCTACAAGGCCGGCTACGAATGTAAAAGCTTCCACTCTGACAGGCTGGTGCTTACAACCAGCTATAAAAACACTGACTATGTAAGAGGCATACGAAAAGCTGATTTAACGGACATAAAATATCTGATGTGCAACTTTGCCTTAAATGATGTAGGCTCTTATATACGAGGGCTTTTCCCAAACCACTATCAGTTTAAGTTTGAAATTGATAACAGCACAAAGCTTCTGCCCTACCTGCTTTCAGGTTATGGCTACAGCTTCCTTCCTGAAAAAATGTTAGAAAATTACATAAAGAAAAAGGAGCTTCGAATCATTCCATTGCTGGATATCGAAACTCCTGAAATTAAAAGCTATTATGTTGGCAGGCTATTGTCCAAAGAAAAATGGTCTAAAATTTTCTAAATCTGTCATATCTTTGGTTTGCAAGTTCTTCTCCTGTCATGCTTATGTAGTTAATAAGAAAATCTGCGATTTTGCGTTTCATATACAGTGTCACATGATTAATGTTATCCTCTGACACGACTGGAAATTCTGGAATAATACGCTCAATAATCCCCATTTTCTTCAAATCAGCAGCAGTCATGCCCATCTGTTCGGCAGCTTCCTTTGCTTTGCTGGAATCCTTCCAAAGAATAGATGCGAAGCCTTCTGGTGAAAGTACAGAATATATGGAATTTTCCATCATCCACACCTCATTGGCTACCGCTAATGCTAAAGCTCCGCCGCTTCCGCCTTCTCCTGTTACAATAGAAAGAATAGGGACTGTAATCGAAGCCATCTCAAAAAGATTCTTTGCTATAGCTTCGCCCTGTCCTCTTTCCTCTGCGCCGATTCCACAGAAAGCTCCCGGTGTGTCCACAAATGTAATAACAGGTCTTTTAAACTTCTCAGCCTGCTTCATAAGACGCAGTGCTTTTCTGTATCCCTCAGGATAAGGCATTCCAAAGTTACGCAAAATATTTTCCTTAGTAGATGTACCCTTCTGCTGTCCAATAACCGTAACCGGCAGCTTGCCAAACATGGCAATTCCGCCTATCATTGCGCCATCATCTCCAAAGCCTCTGTCACCGTGAAGCTCAACAAATTCCTTTGTCAGCCTGTTTATATAATCAAGTGCTGTAGGTCTTGAATTGCTCCTTGCAATCTGTACCCTGTCCCATGGTGTAAGCTCTGATGTATCGCCAAGGCAGTCAGAAACTTTTCTTTCCTCTGCATCTATGTCAATCTTTTTACCATAAATGTCATTAAGGTAACTCTCATATCTTCTCATCTGCTCAGTAAGCTGGCTGCTTGTCTGGTCTTTTGTACATACATGCATCTTAACCAGCAGGTTCAGGGTATCTCTAAGCTCAGGACGTTTGACAACTGCGTCTACAAAACCATGCTCCTTTAAAAACTCTGCTCTTTGAAATCCCTCTGGAAGCTCCTGCCCAATAGTCTGCTTAATGACCCTTGGCCCCGCAAACCCAATAAGTGCTCCGGGCTCTGCCAGTATTATATCTCCAAGCATTGCAAAGCTGGCTGTAACACCTCCAGTTGTCGGGTCTGTAAGAACAGTAATATAGAGATTGCCAGCCTCATCATGTCTTTTAATTGCCGCTGAAGTCTTTGCCATCTGCATAAGTGAAACTATCCCCTCCTGCATTCTGGCTCCACCTGAGCATGTAAAAAGAATTACTGGCAGTGTTTCCTTAGTTGCCCTCTCAAACAGTCTTGTAATCTTTTCTCCTACGACATGTCCCATACTTCCCATTAAAAACTGAGTATCACATACACCGATTGCTACCCGATTCCCACCGAGCTTTCCTTGTCCTGTGACAACAGCCTCATCAAGTCCTGTAGATTCCTTTAAATATTCAAGTTTTTCTTCGTATCCTTTATAATTACATGGATTATTTTCAATAATTCCCGTATCCCATTCCTCAAATGAATCTCTGTCCAAAATCTGCTCAAGTCTGGTCCTTGCATTAACCTTCTCATAATGTCCGCATTTTGGACAGACAAACTCATTGTAATACAAGTCCTCTGTCAGCACCATTTCATGGCAGCCGCCGCATTTGGTAAACAAACCATCTGGCACGTTAGTTTTAGACTGGACTGTCACATAACGCTGACGCCCTTTATTTTTTTGAAATAACTCCTTAATAGCCATGAAATCTCCTCTCTGCAAAGCACTACAATCCATATTCATTATGAATAAAATCTGTATCAATTTCTCCACTTAAAAACTTTTTATTCTCTAAAATGCTATACTGAAAATCCAGATTAGTAACCGGGCCATCAAGCACAATCTCTCCCAAAGCTCCTTTGAGCTTTGCAATTGCCGCTTCTCTTGTATGGTCATATGCCATCACCTTCATAATCATAGAATCATAAAATGGCGGAATCGTATACCCTCCATATACTGCTGAATCAATTCTTACTCCATTTCCTCCCGGAATGTGCATAGCAACTATATTTCCGGGACATGGGGCAAACCCTTTATCTGCATCTTCTGCATTAATCCTGACTTCAACTGCATGTCCCTGTACTTTCACATCGTCCTGTGTATATGCAAGCCTTTCGCCACAGGCTATCTTAATCTGCTCTTTGATTAAATCAATCCCTGTTACAAGCTCTGTTATTCCATGCTCCACCTGAATACGCGTGTTAATTTCCATAAAATAAAAATTTTTATCCTTATCCAGCAAAAACTCAATTGTTCCTGCATTAGTATACCCCGCAGCCTTAGCTGCTTTCACTGCAGTGCTGCCCATTTTATCACGCAGACCGTCATCTAATGCTGCAGAAGGAGCTTCCTCAATAAGTTTTTGGTGACGTCTCTGTATAGAACAGTCACGCTCTCCCAAATGTATTACATTTCCATAGTTATCTGCTAAAATCTGAAATTCAATATGTCTTGGGTTTTCAATATATTTTTCAATATACATAGTTCCATCTGCAAAGCCATTTACAGCCTCCAGCTGGGCATTATTAAAATTAACTTCAAATTCATCTTCATTTCTTACAACACGCATGCCTTTTCCGCCGCCGCCAAGAGCTGCCTTAACCATAACAGGATACCCTATTCTTTTTGCAAGCTCCTTCCCGCATTTGGCGTCCATAACCGCTTCCTTCGTTCCCGGGATTACAGGAACACCTGCCATAGTCATTGTATTTCTTGCCTCGGATTTATTTCCCATCTTTTGAATCACCTCTGGAGATGGGCCGATAAATGCTATGCTGCATTTTCTGCAGAGTTCTGCAAATTTACTGTTTTCTGAGAGGAAGCCAAACCCAGGGTGGATTGCATCAGCACCAGATGCAACTGTTGCGCTTAAAATTCTTTCCATATTAAGATAGCTGTCTTTTGCCTGTGCCTTGCCTATACATATGCTTTCATCTGCCAGCTGGGCATGAAGTGCGTCTTTATCTGCCTCTGAATACACTGCAACTGTTCCAATACCCATTTCCCTGCAGGCACGTATGATACGCACTGCAATTTCTCCTCTGTTTGCAATCAATATTTTTTGAAACACGTTTTTACCTCTCTCATATATTTATGAACCATGAAAATCTTTTAATTTATCATAAATGTTAATTCTGCTGTCAATGCAACCTCACCATCAACCATGGCAGTTGCCTTTCCTATTCCCAAAGGCCCTTTTTGTTTAATAATCTCACATTCCATGTAAAGCTTATCTCCCGGAACTACCTTTCTCTTAAAACGCGCATTACTTATTGCTCCAAAATATGCTGTCTTTCCTTTGTTTTCCGGAACTGAAAGGATTGCAACCGCCCCTACCTGGGCACAGGCTTCTATCTGAAGCACACCCGGCATAACTGGTTCATTTGGAAAATGCCCCCTAAAAAAAGGTTCATCATAAGTCACACACTTATAGCCTGTTGCTTTAATTCCGGGCTCTAATTCCTCTATTGTATCTACAAGCAAAAATGGATGCCTGTGTGGAATAATGTCCATAATTTCCTTTGTTGTTAACATATAAGCTCTCCTCACTCTATAACAAATAATGGCTGGCCATATTCGGCCATCTGCTCGTTGTCAATTAAAATTTCTTTTACAACGCCATCATATTCGCTCTCAATTTCATTCATAAGCTTCATAGCCTCAATAATTCCTAATACCTGCCCCTTCTTTACTGTGTCACCCACAGAAACATAAGGCTTGGCATCTGGCGCAGAGCTTGAATAAAAAATACCTACAAGCGGTGATTTAACTACATTTCCACTAAAAGCTGCTTTATCGGCTGTGCCTGCCTGTGCATCACTGTCCAGCTGCGCTGCATTCGATGAAACTGATGGTGCCAGCTGTATTGCTGCGTTACTGTCAACAACCACATTAGTACGTTCCACTCCAAGGCTTAGCTTAACGCTTCCATCTTCCAGTGAAAAATTAGTCAGACTGCTCTCTGAGACTGCATCTATAATTTTTAATATATTATCCAGTTCCATATTAACCTCATTTCTGAATTATCTGTATTTTCTTACTGCCAGTGTTGCATTATGTCCGCCAAAGCCAAGTGAATTAGAAAGAACAACGTCTACATCACATTTAATTCCGTTATCCTTAACATAATTTAAATCCATTTCGTCCTCAGTTTCCTTTAACCCCACATTTGGGTGAACATATCCTTCTTCTATTGACTTAACGCAGGCAATAAATTCTACTGCTCCTGCTGCGCCTAACAGATGGCCTATCATTGATTTTGTTGAGCTTATCTTTACATTTTTTGCCGCAGCTCCAAACGCCAGCTTAACAGCCCTTGTTTCAAATAAATCATTATGGTGCGTTCCTGTACCATGAGCATTAATATAATCTACCTGCTCTGGCTGAACGTCTGCCTCCTTCATGGCATTTGTCATAGCCCTTGCCGCACCGCTGCCATCTTCGGCAGGAGACGTAATATGGTACGCATCTGATGAACAGCCATAACCTACAACCTCTGCATAGATTTTAGCCCCTCGTTTTTTTGCATGTTCAAGTTCTTCTAAAATAACTATACCTGCACCCTCGCCCATTACAAAGCCATTTCTGTTTTTGTCAAATGGAAGTGAAGCCTTAAGCGGGTCTTCCTGCGTTGAAAGTGCTGTAAGCGCTGTAAATCCACTGATTCCAATAGGTGTAATACTGCTCTCTGTTCCACCTGCCACGCACACATCAAGTTCACCTGTCTGAATGCTTCTGTAAGCCTCTCCAATTGAATTAGTTCCTGTTGCACAGGCTGTTACAACATTGATGCTTTTACCCTTTAATCCATAAGCAATTGCAACATTTCCTGCTGCCATATTAGTAATCATCATCGGAACCAGTAGCGGATTTACACGTCCAGGCCCTTTGTCTAAAAGTCTTTTGTGTTCTCTTTCCATAGCTTCTAAGCTTCCGACACCGCAGCCAATTGAAGTACCTGCCATATATGCGTCTTCTTTTTCCATATTAAGACCAGCATCTTCAATTGCCTCTTTTGCTGCAGCAACTGCATACTGACTGAACTTTTCCATTCTCTTTGCAGCTTTAAAATCCATATAATTTTTAGCGTCAAAGCCCTTTACCTCAGCTGCCAGCTTTACCTT
The DNA here is from genome assembly GCA_030536565.1 of Eubacteriales bacterium. GTDB lineage: Bacteria > Bacillota > Clostridia > Lachnospirales > Lachnospiraceae > Lachnospira. The sequence continues at coordinate 27,338 of JAUNPT010000004.1, forward strand.
GTATTCTGTGACATCAAAGCCTGTAATTGGGGCAATACCTACTTTATTTTCGCAGACTCCATTCCAAAATTCTTCTACGCTTAATCCAATAGGGGTAATCGCACCCATACCTGTAACAACAACTCTTCTCATCTATTTCTCCATTTCTGCCATATTCTAATTTATAGACATTCCGCCATCTACAGATATTACCTGCCCGGTTATATATGCGCCTCCATCAGATGCTAAAAATCCTGCTGTCTTTGCAATATCCTGTGGCTGTCCCATTCTGTTTAACGGAATTGTATTCACAATCTTTTCTTTTACTGCTTCTGACAATACCTCTGTCATATCTGTCCCGACATATCCCGGTGCTATGGCATTTACTGTTATTCCTCTTGAGGCCAGCTCCTTTGCTGCTGATTTTGTAATTCCTATTACTCCGGCCTTAGTTGCTGAGTAATTAACCTGCCCTGCATTTCCCATAATACCAACAATTGAAGACATATTAATAATTCTTCCGCTTCTTTGCTTAAGCATCTGTCTTGTAACCTGTCTTATACAGTTAAATGTACCCTTAAGGTTCACATTTACTACTGCATCAAAATCTTCACTGGACATCTTCATAAGCAATCCATCTTTTGTAATTCCCGCATTATTAACTAAAATGTCGATTTTATTATACTTTTGCACTACATCTGACATCATCTGTCCAACCGCCTCAAAATCAGCAACATCACACTGATAGATACAGCCGTTAGAACCTGCTTCCTTAATTTCTGAAAGCACTTTTTCTGCCTTTTCTTTACTTCCGCTGTAATTGACAATTACAGTCGCTCCCATACTGGCAAACTGAAGTGCTATCGCCTTTCCGATTCCCCTGGAAGCCCCTGTTACTAAAGCGACCTTTCCTTCCAACTCTTTCATATCTATTTCCCTCTTTCTGCAGCATAGCTTATTGCATCTTCCATTTTTTCAATGTTAACTGTAGTTATCTCACCAGCTGTCTCCATATCCTTTGCAATCTTTTTCACAAAGCCCGTCAATGTTTTTCCCGGCCCAATTTCAACAAATTCTGTTACCCCGTCAGCAATTAACCTTCTTACAGACTGCTCAAATCTTACAGAGCTGTACACCTGTTCTGCAAGCAGCTTCTTAATCTGCTCCATACTGGTACTTTCGTTGACATAATCCGCATTGACATTTGCGACATAAGGAATCTCTGGAGTATTTAACACAACCTTTTCTAGCTCCTCAGCAAGCTTACTGCCTGCCCCCAAAAGCATCGGAGAGTGGAACGGGCCGCTGACATTCAGCTCTATGACACGCTTTGCGCCTGCCTCCTTTAAGCTTTCCATTGCATTTATAACTGCTTTTTTCTCTCCTGATATTACAATCTGTCCCGGACAGTTATAATTAGCAACTGCTATTTCTTTTTCACTGCCAAGCTTCTCTAAAACGCTTTCTATCTTATCCGCAGTCATTCCAAGCACTGCTGCCATTGTACCAATTCCTGCCATGACCTCATGCTCCATAAACATTCCTCTCTTACGTACAACATGGCAGCCATCTTTAAGAGAAATTACCTTAGACGCCGTCAAGGCTGCATATTCACCCAATGACAATCCAATATGTACGTCCGCATTTAGATTCTTATCAAGAAGGTACTGATACATTGCCATTTCGGTAGTATACAATGCAATCTGGGTATATTCTGTAATGTTTATATTTTCGTTTTCCTCAAAGCACAGCCCTGCGATATCCAAACCTGTAACCTGCGACGATATCTCATACACTCTGCGGCTGTTTTCCAAAGCTTCATAGAAATCCCTGCCCATTCCAATGTACTGTGCTCCCTGCCCAGGGAACATATATGCTGTCTTACTCATGCCCTAAATCTCCATTTCTCTTTACTTGAAAAATTTCTGTAAATCTATTCTATTTAAGCTTTAATTACAGATTCCTGCTCTGCTTTTATATACATCTGCAGTCTCTTTTATAAGCTCCTCAATAATTTCCTCACAGGTCTGTTCTTTTGATATCATACCTGCTATCTGTCCTGCCATAACTGTTCCCATGCGGACATCTCCTTCAACAACAGCTCTCCTTAACGCTCCTAATGTAAGGTGCTCAAGCTCCTCAAATGATACGCCATTCTTTTCCATCTCAAGGTATTCTCTCGTCATCTGGTTTCTTAAGGAACGGATTGGGTGACCATTCTTACGTCCGGTTACTACTGAATCAATATCCTTTGCCGCGATAATTCTGTCCTTATATTCCTGACTTACTGTACATTCCTTTGCCACAACAAATCTTGTTCCTATCTGAACCGCCTGTGCGCCAAGCATGAATGCTGCCGCCATTCCTCTGCCATCGCCTATTCCTCCGGCAGCTATAACCGGGATATCTACTGCATTTACAACCTGTGGAACAAGTGTCATTGTCGAAGCCTCTCCAATATGTCCGCCTGATTCCATTCCTTCTGCAACTACTGCATCAGCTCCTGCCCTCTGCATCATCTTTGCAAGTGCAACCGATGCTACTACAGGAATTACCTTTACATTGGCAGCCTTCCAGCCTTCCATGTATTTTGCAGGATTTCCAGCTCCTGTTGTAACTACGGGAACCTTTTCTTCAATAATAACCTGTGCTACTTCATCTGCATGCTCGCTTAAAAGCATTACATTAACGCCAACTGGATTATCCGTAATCTGTCTTGCCTCAATAATCTGGGAGCGCACCCACTCCGCCGGTGCATTAGCTGCACCAATTAGCCCTAAACCGCCTGCCTTTGAGACATGGGCAGCAAGCTGTGCATTCGCAACCCATGCCATGCCGCCCTGAATAACTGGATATTTAATTCCGAGTAATTCTGTAATCTGGGTTTTCATTAAGCCTCAACTCCTTTTGCGCTTAAGTAGTCCATTACTGACTGTACTGTTGTAAGGCTTTCTAATTCCTCTGACGGAATTTCAACACCATATTCATCTTCAAGTGACATAATAAGCTCAAATAAATCAAGTGAATCTGCATTTAAATCTTCCTTAAAATTAGATTCCGGTTTTACCATACTCTCATCAATTCCTAACTGACCTGCGATTAATTCTTTCATCTTTTCAAACATTTTTCATTTCTCCTTTAATTCTGATTTTTAATAATTTACTGTTTTACAGTCTTACCAGCAGGCTGCCCCAGCTTAGGCCTGCCCCAAATCCGGACAGCACCAGCAGGTCTCCGGATTTTATTCTATGTTCACGATTCAGCTCAGCTAGCAGAATCGGTATGCTGGCAGCAGACGTGTTTCCGTATTTATCCATGTTATGCGGAAACTTTTCAATATCCAGCTTCAGTCTTTTAGCAACACTCTCTATAATTCTTAAATTAGCCTGATGAAGTATGTAGCAGTCAATATCATCAGCTGTCAGATTGTTTCTTTTAAGAACCGTCTGAATGCTTTCCGGAACCTTCTTTACCGCGAACTTAAATACTTCCTGACCATTCATGTTAACCGGCGTATCTTTTCCGCATGTAAGAACCAGCCCCCTGCTTCCATCACTGTGAATATCCGCATCAATAATTCCAGAAGCATTTGCTTTACCCGAATTACATTCCTGACCTTTATCATGCTGGCAGTTTCCATCAAGTACGACAGCCCCTGCGCCATCTCCAAATAACACGCAGACACTTCTGTCACTCCAGTCCAGCTGCCCTGACATAATCTCTGTTCCAATCACAAGTGCTTTTTTTACACCTCCTGCTTTTATCATGGCATCCGCAATGTTTAATGCCACAATAAATCCAGAACACGCAACTGATACGTCAAAACATGCTGCCCCATCTGCACCAATCTCTTTTTGAATCAATGAAGCTGTATTAGGGAATGCATATTCCGCACTGGACGTCGCAGCAATAATCAGGTCAATGTCTTCTGCCGCAGTTTTTGACTGCAGTAAAGCTTCTTTAGCTGCCTCTGCTCCCATAGAATATGTTGTTTCTTCCTTTGCAATCCTTCGGTTTTCAATACCAGTTCTTGTTTTAATCCACTCATCACTTGTATCAACCATTCGGGACAGCTCATCGTTAGTCAGGATTTTTTCTGGAAGACAGCTTCCTGTTCCTATTATCCTTGTTCTCATATTATATTTGCCTTTCATTGCTGCCTGATTCCCACAAGATTTTTCACAGCATTTTTGTTTGTTTATCTTATTGTTTGATATTCAAACTATATATAGTTATATATGCTTATGGAATATTTGTCAAGAATTATTTTGATTATAAAAGTATTTTATTACTTTCCCTACTCTGTAAGATAACTGGTTATGGCATATACTGTCTGTCCATTGTAAACAAGACGGGTCCAGCCCATATCCCCAATACCTGTCCTTTCTGCATACTCTCC
>JAUNPT010000004.1:31725-33475 GCA_030536565.1 Eubacteriales bacterium
TGTAACCACAACTGTACTTCCATCTGTAGTTGGTGCTGTTCTTAGATTAGTCTCCTCTTTTGCTGTAACCTTTCCGCCTGCCGGTGCAAATGTCTGTCCATTCACAATCTGATTATAACCTGTCGTCTCTTCAGTCGTATTAACTGATAAATCCGTTGTCAGATAACTTGTTACCGCATAATATATATTTCCATTATACACAACTCTCGACCAGCCATTATCACCTATTCCCGTTCTTGTGGCTATTGTTCCATTCTTTATTGATGCAGCAACATCTCCATCGAAGCCTGGCGCAGTCCTTAAATTTGTTTCCTCCTTTGCCGTAACTGACTCGTTCACTTCCAAAAATGTAATTCCTGCCTCTACTTCGGCTACCGTTGTCTTTTCAATAGTTTCTGACGTTAACAGCTGTGTATATGCATAGCAGGTCTGCCCGTTATAAATCACTCTCGACCAGCCACTGTCACTTTTTCCTGTCCGCGTCACATAAATTCCATTGGTAATTGTGGCAATAATTTCAGAGGAAGTATTAGGCTCTGCACGCAGGTTTGTTTCTTCCTTTGCTGTCATGGAATCACTTACATCTGTAAATGTCATTCCAAGCTCCGCTGTATCAGCATCTTCTATTGTACCTGAGGTGTCCTTAGGCTCTGCGGTATAATCGTAGCTAAAATATGCAACATTTATATCGACATATCCTGAAATCCCGCTTACAACACCTTTATTAGTATACTGCCACATATTACATGTCCCTGCATAATCCGGCTTTTCTACATCTGGATATACCGAATCACTATAGCTTGCAAGCCATACCGCATACCTGCTGCTGATTTGGTCAGTATTCCAGTTTCTGTTTCCTTCCAGCTCGCCCCTTGAGGCATAAAACATTCCCTGATAGCCTGATTCACTTACTGAGCCTAAAAATGCCATGGCATTATTAGTTCTCTGGGCATTTGTAAGACCATGCATTCTGCTGTCAGGCACACTATATCCCTCGCAATTATATACCACAGGATATGTAATTGAATATTTTGCAATATAATTAGTTGTCCATAATGCTTCTTCGATGGCTTCCTCCTCACTTACCGCTGTTGAGAAGAAATATACTCCTATCTTAATTCCTGCCTCCTGTGCCTTCCAAAGATTATAAGCCGCATAAGGGTCCTCAACAATAGTTCCCTTATCATCTGTCCTATAACCAACTCTAATCATGCAGAAATCAATCCCGCTGGCAGCAACACTTGTCCAGTCAATCTTTCCCTGCCATCTTGATACGTCAATACCATTAGAATATGCCTGACTGCTCCCATGCAGTTTAGAAATTTCTACCTTGCGGCCTTCACCATCTTCGGCAGCAAGTCCATTTTTCTCCTGCTGAGGGTCATTATCTGCCTCAGCTCCTATAACCGCCTCCTGCGTTGCCAAAATATCATCTGCTGTCTTCTTGTCCCTTAAGCTATGCAGAGCCAGTACAATAAAGCATACTGCAATTATAGCTGCTGCAATTCCTCCGACAATGCACTGTCTCTTATATTTTATGATAAATCCTTCTATACGTTTTAAAAAATCTGCCATATAAATCTCCATTCCAAAGCACTTTTTGCTGCGGGGCAATAAGAATCTGTGAATGCAGTTTCTCATCTGCCATTAAAGCTATTTGTGATGCTCCGGCACAAATAGCAGCGTAGTTTTAATATTCTTCATTGTACCACATATTTTTATATTTGAATAATAAATAATATTTTCACTG
>JAUNPT010000132.1:0-2283 GCA_030536565.1 Eubacteriales bacterium
TTTCCTTTCAACAAATCACCTTATGTGTTCCTGCTGATTTATGACTTCATAAGCCTTTTCTTTGTTCTTTCGTTCTAATTCCGACTTATCAACAACGAGTTTATTATATCTGTCCGCTAGATTGTTGTATTCTTTTGCCAAGTCATCAGATTTTGAATTGAATTTCCTTTATTTGCTGGTATATTTGAATTGCGAACTGCACACAAAGAGCAAGAACCGATTTTCATTACCAAAAACGGTTACAGCGATTTAGTTGTCATGAGTAGCGAACTATATGACCGCTTTGCGAAAATAAACCGTATCGATCAAGTGATCTATGAATCTGAAAAGGAGATGCAAGAGCTTTCAAAGACATAGACCGTATTTTTGAATAATAGTATGCTCCTCATATGATAGTTTTTAGATATCCATTATCTATCATATGGGGAGCATAATTTATTACATCTTAAACCGATAGCCTACACCCCAGATTGTTTCGATATACTGTGGTTTAGATGTATCATATTCGATTTTTTCACGGATTTTCTTAATATGGACCGTAACCGTCGCAATGTCACCAATGGAATCCATATCCCATATTTCCTTAAACAGCTCATCTTTTGTATATACATGGTTTGGATTCTCTGCAAGAAATGTCAGCAAATCAAATTCCTTCGTAGTAAATACCTTTTCTTCTCCATTAATAAACACACGTCTTGCAGTCTTGTCAATCTTAATTCCCCGAATTTCAATAATATCATTCTCAGCCTTTGCACTGCTCACCAAACGCTCATATCTTGCAAGATGTGCCTTAACTCTTGCCACCAGCTCACTTGGGCTGAAAGGTTTTGTCATATAATCATCTGCACCAACTCCTAATCCACGGATTTTATCAATATCCTCTTTCTTCGCTGATACCATAATTATTGGTGTATTCTTTACCTCCCTCACCTTTTTGCAGATTTCAAACCCATCAATGCCCGGAAGCATAACGTCAAGAATCATAATATCAAATTCCTCATTGAGCGCTGTCTTTAATCCACTTTCACCATCAGAGCATATCGTCACGTCAAACGCACTCAACTCAAGATAATCCTTCTCAATTTCTGCAATTGCTTCCTCATCTTCTACAATCAATACCTTACTCATACTCTTTCTCCTTTTTATTTTTCTCTATCTTTTCACAGTTCCAAGATTCATAAGCTTGTCCTCTAAAAACCACTGATTATTTGTTTCAAACTTATGAAGATTTAGATGCATGGTGGTTCCTTCACCTTCCACACTTTCAACCCATATCTTTCCTTTATGGTCTTCTATAATCTTCTTAACGATAGCAAGACCAATTCCGCTTCCTCCCTGTTTGCTGTTTCTTGAAGAATCAGTCCTATAAAATCTCTCAAATATGTGCGGAATATCCTTACATGCAATTCCCTTTCCATTATCAGACATAACTATATGTGCATATTCACCTTCATCATAAACATCAATAGAAATATGCCCCTTTCTATCAGCCATATATTTTACTGAATTACTGATAATATTATTTATAACCCGCTTAAGCTGTTCGGGGTCGGCAACAATAGTAACATCACTTCCGGCATGGCATTTATAATGAAGCTCTATTCCCGAAGCTTCAAGCTCCGTCCTTATTTCATCACAGCAGTCATCAAAATAGCCCTTTAAATTCAGCTTTGTAAACGAATATGGCACCCTGTTAGCATCTAACCTTGAGTAAATAGTAAGCTCATCAATCAGCTTACTCATGTCATTTGCCTTGTTAGCAATCGTTTTTAAATACTTTTCCTGTTTTTGCGGTGTATCAGCCACCCCGTCAAGAATCCCCTCCACATATCCCTTAATTGCTGTCAATGGTGTCTTAAGGTCATGTGAAATATTGCGAATCAGCTCTTTTTCCTCCGCATCTGACGCAAGCTTATCCTCTGAGGTCTTTTTTAAAATAACCCTCATTTCTTCAAAATCATTAAATACCTCTCCGATTTCGTCCTTTGTGTTATGAGGCATTTCAAAATCCATATTCCCATTTTTAATATTATTAGTGGCAAGCTTCAAACGGTTCAATGGCCTTAACATAGATTTATATATCCAGAAGCTAAGCAGCACCCCGGTCAAAACCAAAACTGCCATAACCGACAATACAACCTGAATCACAAACACTTTAACCTGCGGAATAACCCTGTTTAACGATGTAACAATAAATACACTGTAATGATTGTTATTATCATCCATAAAATCCAGATTCTTAATGAGCTTCTGGTGTTCCCCGCCCTTGTAAACTCCTACATC
>JAUNPT010000132.1:2293-6310 GCA_030536565.1 Eubacteriales bacterium
TCATAATCATAATCTGGAAGCATTGCCTTAAGCTCACCTGCAGATATATCATTAACGGAAGAATACATAATCACACCATTCTTCCTTATCACAAGACTTGAAAGGCACTCACTAAGCGAGCCCTCCACTTGCTCTATATATTCTGAATCATTAAACATCTCAGGGTTGCTGTAAGCCTGCTGTTTCAATTCTTCATATATATTATCCGTCATTCGTCCATAAATAGTTATAGGTGAATACAAATTCTCCAGAACAACATTTCCATCTACATTATAAGTTTCACTTATGCTTTCCTTCTGCAGGCAAAATATCATATAGACTGCACATGCACACAGCGCAACAGGTAAAATAATCATAATACAGAATGACAGATATAATTTACTCCTAAGCTTCATATCCTTCTACCCTCTGCTAAGATTTAGGGTTTTTTACTTAGCTCCTCTCTCATAAACTGGAAATTTAACTTATAAGGTCCGGGTATCAAAGGGTGTCCTTATAACTAATCTAATCATACCACATACAAAAATAAAAAGTTCAAAATTTATAATGAATTTTCTAAAATATTACTAAAACATACGTTCAAGTACGTTTGTTAAATATAAAGTACATTTCTTTTTTACAGTCTGTCCATATAAAAAACCACAATACAATTATATCTAAAACTTATGCTGTAAATACAGCACAAGGATATAATCCGTATCGTGGCTTATTCTCTGCGGGTTCTATATCAAAGCTACCCTATTTTTAATTTAAATTTCTGGATTTCCCTGTCTGAATCCACTTTTTCAATGATTCCACCAAGTCCTCTGATTTTTCCTTCAAAATCCTCATATCCACGCTGAATGTATTCAATATCTTCAATCTGGGAAATCCCGTCAGCTGCAAGTGCTGCAATCACAAGAGCAGCTCCTGCCCTCAAATCTGGAGCTGACAGCTGTGCACCCGTAAACCGGCTAACGCCTTCAATATACGCTGTATTTCCCTCAACCTTAACATTGGCACCCATTCTGCTTATTTCATCAACATACTTAAATCTATTCTCAAAAATACTTTCTGTAACAATACTCGAGCCCTCAGACATTGCAAGCACCACTGAAATCTGCGGCTGCATATCCGTCGGAAATCCTGGGTATGGCAGCGTCTTTACATTAGTACACTTAAGCTCATCTGTTCCAATCACACGCACGCAGTCATCACCCTCAATGACTGTACAGCCCATTTCAATAAGCTTTGCAGAGATTGATTCCAAATGCTTTGGAATAACATCTTTTACAATAACATCTCCATGTGTCGCAGCTGCCGCAAACATAAACGTACCAGCTTCAATCTGGTCTGGAATTATAGAATATGTGCAGCCATGAAGCCTGCTTACACCTTTAATCCTGATAACATCAGTTCCTGCCCCTTTAATATTTGCACCCATAGCATTAAGGAAATTGGCAACATCAACAATATGTGGCTCCTTTGCTGCATTCTCAAGGATAGTATTACCCTCCGCCATACAGGCTGCCATCATAAGGTTAATTGTAGCACCTACAGAAACCACATCAAAATAAATATGACTTCCTACAAGCTTATCTGCTTTAGTATGAATCATTCCATAAGAAATATCCACCTCTGCCCCAAGAGCTTTAAATCCTTTAATATGCTGGTCAATTGGCCGGCTGCCAATATTACAGCCTCCCGGAAGTGCTACCTGCGATTCTTTATATTTACCTAACAGAGCCCCTAAAAGATAATAGGAGGCCCTGATTTTCTTAATATACTCATAATCAACATTAATATCACAGATTGAACCACCATTAATCTGTACTGAATTGTTGTAAACTCTTTTAACCTTAGCGCCAATCCCCTCAATAGCCTGTAACAAAACCTTGGTATCTCTCACATTCGGTACATTTTCAATTGTTACTGTCTCGTCGGTCATAATTGCGGCTGCAAGAATACCTAAAGCAGCATTCTTAGCACCACCAATGGAAACTTCTCCCTTAAGCGGAGTTCCTCCCTTGACAACATACTGTTCCATATTCTACCTCACTACATATTAGTTCAAGATATATTATTCCCTGGCATTTTCCTAAATGCCTTTATATATTAGTCACGATTATTTCTGTCTTATCTATTATAAATAATATATTTAACTTTGTAAATCACTTTATATCCAGCTAAATACCTAAGGTATTATATCACATAGCTAAGAATTGTAAAGATTTTTATAAAAAATATCATACAAAATACCATACAACATTTTTATAAAAAAATACCATACAACAAGCTTCCCGTTGTATGGTATCATAAGCACCTGCTTAATACTTATTTACATAGTTCAAAGGATTTACTGTTGAACCATTAATCCATAATTCAAAATGAAGATGTGGGCCTGTCGAATTGCCAGTATTACCACTTGCTGCAATTACCTGGCTCTGTGAAACCCTCTGTCCCACAGAAACATTCATCGAGTTCAAATGTGCATATCTTGTCATAGAACCATCTGTATGTCTGATATCAATACAGTATCCATAACCTGAATACCATGAAGCTCTTGCAACAACACCGTCAGCCGCAGCCATAATTGGCGTTCCGACTGAACATGACCAGTCTACTGCATTATGAAAAGTACCCCAGCGGTAACCGTAACCTGATGAAAAGCTTCCTCCATATAATGGTTTAAGATATGTTGGCGGTGTCAGGGTCCCAACTGAAACAATCTTTGGCTGTGACTCAGTCATAATTGTTTCCTGTGTATATGTCCTTCCATTCTCAACACCATTAACATAAGTAACTTCTGCAGTTACCTTACGATGACCTGTTGTTCCCTCAGAAATGACTGTATTATTTCCTCTATATGCCTCATTATTATCTACATACTGAACATCTGCATTATAATCTTCCTCATAAGTCATAGTCTTTGTTGTAACAACTGATATCTCTGACTTAGGAACTGTAATGACAATTGCATCACCCGGAACAATTATTGTTTCTTCAGACATTCCTTCATTTAATTCACAAAGCTGTAAAAATGTCAATCCATTGTTATTGGCAATCTCTGAAAGAGTATCTCCTGCTTCGACTGTATATATAGTCTTTTCAGCATTTTCCTTAGTTATCTCCTCGTATGCCTGATCAACTGTTGCAATCTTAAGATTATCTGCTGTTGTCTCACTTATAACGATATTCTGCTCAAACCCGATACTTGTGAGGCCATCTGCTATAGACTCCGCTTCTGTGGCAGACACAGGAGTTTCTACAGAATTCATTGCTGCTGCAACAATATCATTGTTTGTACTCTTAATCTCTGACTTGGCAACTGTAATTCCATAAGTTCCGCTTGCTGCATCTTCTAAATCCATAGCAATCTGAAATTCATTTTTACTATCGTACTTAGCTGCAACTCTCTCTAATAATGTTATAACGTCCTCTCTGCTTCCCAAGGTTACAGTGTAATCATCAATCCTTACTGTATAAGCAACCTGCTTGTCCATCTCGACAACACATGAATAAAGAGAATCATAAATAGCTTTCTCAAGCTCAGCCTCATTCATTCGCGTGGCAATTGCTTTATTTTCCTTAGTAACCTCTATCTGAGGATCAATATATATTACCTGCTCATAATCCTTGCTGAAATCTACTCTTGCCTGTGCTAAAGCTGTCTGTGCCTCCTGCTTTGAATTAGCTGAACCAACCTTCACACCATTCACTGTAACTGTGTAATATCCAACCTCGTTCTTTAACAGGTTTCCATCAAAAAATGGAACAGCTGCCAGACATACAAAACAGGCTGCTGAAATTGTATTAATCAATGTAAGTCTCATTCTTCGGCCATATCTGCTAAAATGTGACATATTTCCTCCAATAAACACGTATTTGCAAAATGTTGTAACCACTTTGTAACACTTTCGTAACAAAGTTATAGTAACACTCACACAGCATTTTGTAAAGTATTTTATGCATAATTACATTAATTTCATATATTGCCCGGACTTTATTCTATATATTGTATGTATCAGTTTTCATCGG
>JAUNPT010000133.1 GCA_030536565.1 Eubacteriales bacterium
GCAGACATGAAATATAACTGCCACAGTGAATACCTCCGGTTGACGCTCTTGTAAGACGAAGCAGGATTGCAGCCCAGATAAAAAGCAAAAGAGTATTTCTAAAAATAAGAGCCAGAATAATAAGCTTGCTTATTTCAGAAATAACTGTCCTGAATGTAAAGCGAAGCTGGGCAATCTGATAATCGCTGAAACCATAAATGGATTGTATTTTTGCGTACATAAAAATATTTTCCCTGAATTTGACAAATTAAATGTGATTTAAAAATACATTTGTACAAAGTTTACGTCTAAAAAAAGGAAAATTAAGATATTATAACTGAATGATGATGTTTTCTTACTGAATTAAAAAAGGATTAAGATGAAAGTAAAAAAATTATAGGAAAATAAGGATTAAAAAAACTTTATTAATAAATTCGTAGAAAAAATAACATCATTCAGTTATAAAATAATCAATTTTAAAAATATATTTCATATAATTTCGGATAGCAATTATATGATACATAGGATAAGTATTTGTAAAAATAGCGAAAGAGGATAAGGTGGAATTATATGGACAAAAAATGTATTGGTTCACGAATCAGGTATGCAAGAGAAAAGAGGGGCTTTAGCAGAGATTTATTTGCGGAGAGCGTAGGGATATCGTCAAAGTTTCTATATGAGATAGAGGCAGGAAGAAAAGGATTTTCTGCGGAGGTACTGTTAAATCTGGCAAGAGCCTTGTCGGTAAGCTGTGATTTTATAATGTTTGGAAAGAGAGATTTAAGTAATACAGAGAGGGTTTATAGTATTATTGAACAGTTCAATGGTGGAGAAATAGAAAAACTAGCAGTAGTTATGATGGTTGGCGGTGAAAACATTTATTAGGCGTAACAGCACAGCCATGCTATTCATGCCGGGCGTACGCCCTATAGAAATGATTGTACAAATTAGGCAGGCAATGTTTATACATTGCTTGCCTTTCTTTGAATATTTATGTATATTAGTATTATAAAAATATCGAATAAAAGAAGATGGCGGAGGATACATATGATAGAGTATCTGTTGGGAAATTTCATGGTTAATACAGGAATTATAACCCGCGAGGCACTTGAGCGTGTGCTGGATATTCAGGACAAAGCAAGAATGAAGATTGGTGTCCTTGCAGTTATGGAAGGTTATATGACAACTGCTCAGACGCGGCAGGTTAATTTTGTTCAGACGATGGTTGATAAAAAGTTTGGTGAGATTGCGGTTGAAAAGGGATATTTATCGGAGGAACAGGTTGAAGAATTATTGCAGAAGCAGGGGAATGAGTATCTGGCATTTATACAGAGATTAATAGATGAGGATTTATGCAGTATAGAAGAAGCAGATGCCATTTTGTATGGATTTCAGATTGAAAATGGTTTTACAGACGAACAGATGGACAGCTTTAGGGCGGCAGATTTAGAGGGAATCGTTGATATGTATCTGCCAGCTGGAGCAGCAGAATGCAGGAAGCTTGCGGTAATGGCTGTGAAGGCAACTATCAGGGGAATTGACAGGCATGCATATATTGGGCAGGCTTATATGACTGATAAATATAATGCGGTGTCACCCGTTACACAGTATATTGAGGGGCAAACAGATTTTATATCAGGAATTGCTGACATAAGCAATGGTATGTGCAGTGTTGCAACTGTTTTTGGGCGTATGTTATACGACAGGCTTGACGAGGACACGCAGGATGCTTGTGGAGAATTTTTAAATTGTATCAATGGACTTTTTGTGTCGGAGGAAAGCAGGTATAATAAAGTGTATGAGCTTACGCCGCCTAAGATAGAACAGAATGGAGAATTTGTTTCAGATGGAATTTTGGTGCTTCCAGTTTTTATTAGAGATAAAAGCTTTGCATTTATTGCTTCGGAGCACACGTGGAATACACATTGCTAGACAGAACGGAGGTATGTATTATGGCGAACATTTTGATTGTTGATGATTCTAGAACGTCACGTAGAATATTAAGGGGAATACTTGAATCAGCAGGACACGTTATAGTTGGAGAGGCTGTTAATGGTGAAGATGGATTCATACAGTATAAGGAACTGCATCCGGATATTGTTACAATGGATATTACAATGCCTAAAATGGACGGAATAGAGGCATTAGAGCTGATTAAACATGAAAACAGCGCAGCGGTTGTTATAATGATTACAGCTGCAGGGCAGCAGAATAAGGTAGTGGAGGCAATTAGAGCGGGAGCAAGGGAATTTCTTACAAAGCCTTTTGATGATGAGGAGATAATAAAGGCTGTTAATGAGGTGGCACAGGGACTGGGGACAGAAAACCAGTAGCGTAAAGAGGGGATAAAAAATGGAAGATAAAATAACTTACAGGTTTGGCAGTGACCTGAAAAAAAGAGTAGAAAACATGGAATTATATTTTAAACTTGCTGAGGTGGATATAAGCAGGACTAATATTCGTATATTTTTGGCGTTAAGTATTGTATCATCAATTTCCATTGTACTTATAAGCCTGATTACGATGCTTATGCTTCCCGGGTGGGGGCCAAGTATATATCATAAAGCGTTTTTTATATGTGCAAATATATCAGTATTAGTGGCAGTGTTTATTTACAGGTGTAAATCAGTTAAAGTTATTGGGCAGAAAATAATATGCAGTGTATTTGCAATATTATTCGCATTATTTTTGATATTGATTGACACGATTCCATCACCAGGTAACAGTCAGATTTTTGTTGGATTATTTCTGGTTATTGCACCTGTAATATTTATTATTCCACCGGAAGAAATGGTTTTATACCAGCTTGTATCTTTTATTTTCTTTATAATTATGACAAGCGCATTTAAAGGTATAGAGCTTGTAAAGACGGATATACTTAGTACCTTTATAGGATTTCTGACCAGTTTTATTGTCTATGGTATAGTGATGAATATGAGGGTTGAGGAATTTATACAAAAGCAGATTTATAAAAAAATGAGTGAGTCAGATTCACTGACAGGTATTTCTAACCGCCATGCATGCAAGAGCCGGATTGAAGACTTAATGTTAAACAGGAAAAATGAGGAAGCCTGTGCAGTGTTAATGATGGATGCTGATGATTTTAAGAATATTAACGATACTTTGGGACATAGTATGGGTGATAAGGTATTGATAGCTATAGCGGGTATTCTTAAAAACATATTCTGTACAACAGAAGTTATTGGAAGATATGGTGGTGATGAATTTATTGTTTTTCTTACAGGTAATGAGGCGGTTAACAATATTGAGCTAAGATGCCATTATATTGAAGAACAGATGAAAAAAATTCTGGACGGAAGATTTGGAATTACCTGCAGCATTGGCGGCTGTGTTGTGAAATCAGGAATGGCAGATATTGAAAAAATGATGAGAGTGGCAGATACAGCGCTTTATGAATCAAAAGCCTTTAAAAAGGGAACGTCTATAATAAGACAATATGATGATGAAAGTATCAAAAATGTAATGCCTGTTATGATTATTGTAGATGATATTCAGATAGACAGAGAAGTAATGGCATTTCAGTTTGAAGATGATTTTAGCATAGTAAAGTTTGACTGTGGAGAAAAGGCATTAGGCTATATAAAAGATAATTATATGGATATTTCGATTATACTGCTGGATATGATTATGCCGGGAATGAGTGGAGAAGAAGTTTTAAAGCAATTAAAGGCAGATGTGCACACAGGTGCAATACCGGTTGTGGTTATATCAGCCGACGATTCTATGGAAGAAACAGCATTGGAATGTGGAGCAGCAGATATGATTATTAAACCGATAGTGCCGGCGGTGACCAGGTTAAGAGTATTTAATGCGATTGGCAGGGCAATATAAAATAAAGTACAATAGGAATTTGCCTTGTATACAATATTACAAAATGTTAATATATAATATAGAAACAAATTTAATATAGAAATGAGGAGCAACAATGAGTGATAATAAGATTTTGGGAAGGGTTCATTCCGTTGAAAGCTTTGGTTCAGTTGATGGACCGGGACTTAGATATATTTTCTTTTTGCAGGGCTGTCATATGAGGTGTAAGTACTGCCACAATCCAGAAACATGGGCTATGGAAGGTGGAGAGCTTATGACACCTTCACAGGCATTTGATAAGGCATATAGATATCACACATACTGGAAAAATAATGGTGGAATTACAGTAAGTGGAGGAGAAGCACTGTTACAGATTGATTTTGTTACAGAATTGTTTAGAATTGCTAAGGCAAAGGGTGTTAATACAACACTGGATACGTCAGGGCACCCATTTACGATGGAAGAACCGTTTTTTAGCAAGTTTAATGAGTTAATGAAGGTTACTGATTTATTTATGCTGGATATCAAACAGATTAATGATGATAAGCATAAAAATCTTACAGGCTGGACTAATTCTAATATTTTAAGTATGGCGAAATACCTTTCTGATAATGGGAAGGATATGTGGATACGTCATGTACTGGTGCCTGGAATTACTGATGAAGACAAGGATATGGAAGAATTAAGAGATTTTGTGAAGTCGCTTAAGACTGTGAAGCGTTTTGAGGTGCTTCCATATCATACTCTGGGTGTATTCAAATGGGAAAATATAGGAGTGGAATATGCGTTATCAGATGTAAGACCGCCTTCAAAGGAATTAATTGAGAAAGCCAATAAGGTTTTAGAGACAGAAAATTATAAAGGGTATTTGGAATAATATGGATTTATCAAGCATTGACTATTGGGTTGACCTGCATCTTCATCTGGACGGTTCGCTGTCATTAAAAACAGTTAGGAAACTGGCAAAAATGCAGAATATTGAGGTGCCGGAAGATGATGGAAAATTAAATAAGCTTCTTGTGTGTCCATCATACTGTGAAAGCCTGAATCAGTACCTTCAGTGTTTTGATTTTCCCCTGCAGCTTTTGCAGACAAAGGCAGCGGTTACTGAAAGTGTAAGGGCACTTATAAGTGAGCTAAAAAAAGAAAATACCATATATGCGGAGATTCGGTTTGCACCACAGCTTCATTGCAGAAAGGGATTAAGCCAGACAGAAGTGGTTGAGGCCGCCATCGCTGGACTTGATGGAAATATGAAGCTTATTTTATGCTGTATGAGAGGAAAGGATAATGAAGAACAGAACATAGAAACAATCAGGCTTGCCAGGGATTATCAGGGTAAGGGGGTTGTTGCTGTGGATTTGGCAGGAGCGGAAGGAATCTTTCCTAATTCAGATTATAAAGCTTTATTTGCAGCTGCAAAAGAAATGAAGGTTCCATACACAATTCATGCAGGCGAAGCGGCAGGTGCAGAAAGTGTCAGATGTGCAGTAGAGTATGGGGCTGCAAGAATCGGGCATGGTGTGCGTTCATATGAAGATTCAAATGTTATGAATCTGTTGAAAAAATCAGGTGTGATGCTGGAATTGTGTCCGACAAGTAATTTAGATACAAAAGTGTTTGACAGGCTGGAAGATTATCCGATAGCCCAATATCTTAAAGCTGGAATACCAGTATGTATAAATACTGATAATAGAACGGTTTCCAATACAACTATAAGAAAAGAATATGAAAAACTTTCTGACACATTTGGACTGACAATAGAGGACGTTAACAATATGCTGGTAACAGCATGTAAGTATTCATTTGCAGATAAGTGCTGTAAGGAAGATATACTAAGAAAAGCAGGTGCTTTATAGCACTTGCTTTTTTAAAGCTTCAAAGCTTTCTTTACTGATAACGTGTTCTATCCGGCAGGCATCTTCATCTGCAATTGACTGGTCAACGCCAAGACGTATCAGCCATGCGGATAAAAGTTCATGACGTTCATAAATCATTTCTGCAATTTCTTTCCCTGATTCAGTAAGATAAATATAGCCTTCCTTTGTTACAGTTATATGGTTGTTTTCACGAAGGTTTTTCATTGCGATGCTTACACTGGATTTTTTAAATCCTAATTCGTTAGCAACATCTACGGAACGGACAACAGGAAGCTGTTTGCTTAATACTAGAATTGTTTCAAGATAATTTTCTGCTGATTCATGAACTGCCATAATTTTCTCCATTCTGAGGGCTTACACGCCCATCATTTCACATAATAAGTATTGTTATTATAACATATATGTTGGTAAAGGGCAAAAAAAATATATATTATTGCGGCAAAATGTGGTAACATAAAAGAGATT
>JAUNPT010000134.1 GCA_030536565.1 Eubacteriales bacterium
TAAAAACTTAAAAAGCATTATCACGTATTATGACAGAAAATGAAATGCACTATGTTATTTGACGGTTACTTAAAATAAAAAAGCCCAGTAGAACCGCAATGTCATTAACTTAAGGAATCTTTTACATTTTAAAATGTGGAGGGTTCCTTTTTTCTACGCTCTTGCTATATAATTGAAGTAGATAACTGATAGTTTCTGTGTTCTTTAAGGCAGGTGATCTTATGAAAAGTTCTCAAAAACGAGCCTGGATTCTGGAAAGCGCCTGCTGTAAATGTAAATTTGATGAAATGCGTCTTGCAGAAGAACAGATTGACTGTGTACGTGAAACAATCGGCGCATCCCAGCCATTTGGGGTTGTCATGGACAGGGGCCGCATCAGCCATTATAGAGGAACGGATATCGGTATATGATTTTCCGTCTTTTGTAAGAAAGGCAAAAACCCACCCTAACTATCGACAAAAAGTTCCAATAGAAAATCGCAGAAGCATTAACCTATACGACAACTCCATACAAGACTTATGGCAATTTAACCGCACCAAAATGCTACCTTTCAAACGCCGTTTTCATATGCTCTAACGCCATGTGCAAAACAGAACTGGGCAATGCAAAGTTCATTCTTACAAACCCTTTTCCTTCTAATCCAAATTCCTCTCCATCCACCAAACTTATCCCTGATTTCTCTAAGAACATACCTGCCATATTAGAGACCGCATTATCTTTTGCCCACATACGGCAATCTACCCATAGCAGATAGCCGGCCTCTGGCTTAACTGGGATTATCGGATAATGATGATTTGTTATATAATCAATTATAGTGTCCCTATTTTTCTGCAGATATGCTGTCACTTGAGTCAGCCACTTATCTGCACCTCTGTTCATCACTGCCTCTGCCGCTGCAAGGCTATAAGCATTAGTGGCATAATCAAAAGAATAAGGAATCAACTTTTGATCCCATTGCTTTTTAAGCTGTGAATCGGCAATAGATATAATCGCATGAGGAAGCCCCATCAAATTAAATCCCTTGCTCATACTCATAATCTGAACAGAAATTCTGCGTGCCTTTTCAGACACTGAAAGAATTGGAGTATGTCTATGTTCATTATAAATAATAAGTGAATGAACCTCGTTAGATATAATTAAGACATGGTACTTTTCACATATTTCTACTAATGATGTCAATTCCTCCAATGTAAAAGCCCTTCCTGTTGGATTTTGTGGGTTTACCATCAAAAATACAGATGGACGGTATTGGTGAATCTTTTTTTCAAAATCCTCCAAGTCTATCTCATATTTACAATCTTTTAAAACCATTGGGTTAGCCAGAATCTTACACCCTGCCCCCTCAATTGCCCGTTTTAAAGGTCCAAACCCAGGAGTCTGCATCAATACTGCATCTCCCGGCTTGGTATATGCCTGAAGTGCAATATAGATAGCGGCAATCGTTCCCGGAACATTGCTGAGCCACGATTTATCCATAATAAGGCCATATTTCCGCTTGTACCAAGAAAGAACTGTTTGATAATACTGTTCTGGCTTTCTGCGATAATTAAATGTATTCTCTTCTAATATCAGTTTTGATGCATCCCGAACACAGGGTGGACAGGAGAAATCCATATCTGCTGTCCCCATTCCAATAAAATCATTTCTCCCATCCCTTAGATTCCATTTGTAAGAAAAATTATTTCTATGATTCAAAGTTCTGTCAAATTCATAATTCATCTATTATTGCTCCCCTATTAATTTAACAAATCCATTTATAAATGCTTTTCACAAAACATTTCCAAACGATTGATATCATTTTCTTCATTTTCCCCGACAGCTTCCAAAATCATTACATCGCCGCATCGAATATTTAGACTCAAAATAGCAAAAATCTTCGTTGCAGTTATCTTTTGTTTTCCTTTTGTAATTCGAACTAAACTAGTCATTGAACTCACTTCCTGAATCAGACGGACTGCAATAGCCGCATGCATCCCCATCGGATTTTTAACTACAAATTCAAATGATTTCAACAATCGTCCTCCTCATACAGGTGCTCTCCTCGGGTCGCAATCACTTTCTGATACCAGTAAAATGAGTCTTTCCGAATCCGGCAACACTCCTTCGGATCATCATCTGTCCTGTCAACATAGATAAGACCATACCGCTTATTAACCCCGTTACTGGTGGATAACAGGTCCACCGCAGACCATGGGCAGTATCCAATCATCTCTACGCCAAAGTCCATAGCTCGCTTAATTGCAAGTAAATGCTTTCTTATGTAATCTATTCGATATGAATCATGAACCTTTCCGTCTTCTGTCAAATAATCCACCGCCCCTAGTCCATTCTCTGTAATCAGCAGCGGCTTATTGTATCTTGTGTAGATATCCCGGAGCATATATTCCATTCCGGTCGGATCAATAGCCCAATCCCAGTCTGTTGTATTCAAATAAGGATTTCTACACATCTGGTAAAAATCTGGCTGAATCTCATAACCGTCCATCTGTCCCTTTACACCGCTCCAGTTTACTCCAGCAAACCGCCGTTCAACAGACGAATCACACGCCATGGCGCAGGAACTGTTATAATAATTTAATGCTAGAAAATCAGAGATTCCGCTTTTAATCAGTTCCATATCACCTGGTTCTATTATTGGTGCCAGTTTTTCCTTTTCCAGGTAGGCGAAGGCTGCTTTATTATAGATACCCTTAAAATATATATCTAGATAGTACGCATTTTCCAAATCATGCGCGTTCTGTGCTGCCATCACATCTTCCGGCTTTCCAGTCAATGGATATACAGGAGCATAGCCAATTGCAGACCCTACCATCCCTCCCTCAACTAACTCATGTACTAAATTACAGGCAATCGCATGAGCCATATTCATGTGATGGTTAATCTGATAACGCAGTTGATCCTGATTACGCAGTTCCTCCGGAATATAACATTTCTGTGTCCAATACTGCACAATCACACTCTGTTCATTAATTGTGGTCCAGTATTTAACCTGGTCTTTAAACTCCTTAATTATATATTCTGCGTAATATGCAAAGTCTTTGATTACTTGTCGGTCAAGCCAGCCACCATACCGCTCCACTAATGCCCAAGGGAGATCATAATGATACAAAGTAATAATGGGTTCAATACCATTGTTGCACAACTCATCGACCAAATTATGATAAAACTGAATTCCTTTTGGATTCACTTCGCCAGTCCCATCCGGAAATACCCTGGACCACGCTATAGAGAAGCGGTATGCCTTAAACCCCATTTCCTTCATTAATGCAACATCTTCTTTATAATGATGATAATGGTCACTCGCAATTTCCGCTGTAGCAAATCCCTTCTTCGCATAATTTTCTTTGTTAATCACATCCTGCTGTGAGCTTTTCTTTCCATCCTCATGTGCAGCACCTTCTACCTGATAGGCAGAGGTCGATGCCCCCCAAAGGAAATTTTCTGGAAATATCAAAGAACTCATTGATTAATCCTCCTTAAAGAGTATACGATATACATCCAATAGTTCCTTTGTCAAATTATACTCACTCATGATAGTCATCATCGTATCCTGGGCATGTGAAAAAATCAGTGAATATTCCAGTGGTTTTTCACCTGCCACTGTGGCCTGAATTACTTCTGTCTGCGCCTGATGCGCCTTAATTATATCCTGTCGAGCCTCCGCTAATACGTTGTCCGCAGCAATCAAGTCACCGGTTTTAGCCTTTTTTAAGGCCTCCATACACTTATTACGGCAATCCCCTGCCTTTAAGATAATATCCATTGCAATCTGAATCAATTCATCATTCATCTTTTCAAATTCCTACCTTTCTTGTATTTCCTCTTGTATCACCTGCTTCTCATACACACGAAAAAAAGGAAGCCAGGTCAACATATATATTCCAAACAGCAACACATAGAAAATCAATGCCCTAAAATCCCCGGTCAACATAATATACCCAAATGGGGCCGGTACCTGGCCCGTAGCAAGAGATCCGGCTGGAATTGCCAGTAATTCTAATGTCATAGCCGCCCAGACGATAATGCTCCCTACAATGGTATTAACCCACATCGGAATCATAAGCAATGGATTAAATACAACTGGAGAACCAAATACAATTGGTTCATTGATATTAAACAGGGACGGTGCCAGACAAACTTTTCCCAAGGTCTTCAAGCGGTTCGACTTTGAAAACAACATAAGCGCATTCAATGGCAAAGTGCATCCGGTTCCGCCAAGTACAATTAATGATAAAGCATATATTGATTCATAACACACAACCGTAGCCGGACTCCCAGACGCTGCCGCCGCTATATTTAGCGCAGTTCCCCCCATTAATATTGGTGTAGTGACTGCGCTGGTAAACCACGTAGAAACACCAAATGTATAAAGAAAAGCAGGAATCAGGCTAATCAGAATAAATCCTGGCAGCGTATATCCAAAATTGGTTATCGGACTGAATAACAATAAAATCAAGTTGTAAATATCTAGATTAAGATAATATGTTAACACAATTATACCGAGCAGACTTAAAAAAATTGGTATCACACCGTTAATCCACTCCGCCACAAAGGCTGGAATTGTGACGCTATCTTCCAGAAGACGCAACTTAGCAATCAGATGAAAAACAAACGATACATATAGCCCCACAATTATTGCCACAAACATGCCTGAAGGTCCGATTCTGGAAAAATCACATATTAAGGATCCACCGCCGTCAATCGTTATACACGTAACTAAATATGTTAATATAGCCGTGATACCAGCAGTTGTATTATACTGTGGATGAGACAATTTTCCCATTGCCTCATACGCAACTGTAAAAACCAAAATCACGGAAATCATCTGAAAAGAAAACTGTAGGATTAGTCCTAAGTCCGGTAAAACCTGAAGCCATGATCTGATGACATTATAGATATAAATCAAGGAACCTGTTAAAATAAACGGAAGAATCTTCTGCATAGAACCAGACACTGCCGCAACCCATGGATTTTTCACAATTACATTCATTTTTGGAACAAATTTCGTTTCCAACCAATACATCAAAGCTTTCATCTGTACCCCTCGCTTTCCTTATACCTTTACATTTGCAGAATAAAATCAAGTAACTTTTCACCATCTATTGTGCCATAAATATCTTTTGGAATCACTGCAACCTTAACATTATAACCATTACATCGTTCCTCATAATTGTGTAAATAATTTTGCAAATGGGGTCCAATCAGCAGAATATCAATATCCTCCAAGAACTGACTAACCATTGATTCACTTTTGGCATCCAGAATAATATCAACCTTTCTTTTTTTTGCGGCTGCTCTGGTTCTCTGTGCCAAAAAACCGCTGGACATTCCTGCTCCACAGCACAATAAAACTTTTAACTTCATCACGCTTCATCTCCTTCAATTATTTTATATTTACATCATACAAAAATGCACTCTACAACGCAAATTAACATTTGCCCTATAGAGTGCAATTCTATATCCCGCACATTCTAAATCACACTAAGAAATTTCTGAGTAAACTCCTGATAGCTACAACTGTCTGCCAATTTTTTCAGTGAGTCTTCATCCGATAAAACCTCTATTAAAGCTTCAAATAATTCTGTGTACAGCTCCACATCCGCTCGATTAATAGCTACTGTAAACACAATTAATACCCGTTTTTCATGCCAGCTAATTCCTGTATGATGAATCAATACTGAAATACCAGTTTTTATGGCATTTGACTTCATGGAATGGGGAATTGCAAAATTTCCAAACGCAACACTAGCCGCCGAGTCACGTGCCAAAAGACAGTCATAAAAATCTTCATATACATACCCTTCTTTCTGCATTTTCTGTGCCATCTCTTTCATGCACGCCACTTCATCCATTGGTTCGTCTTTAATCATAAATAATGAAGAGCAAAAAAATACCTGAAAATAATCTCTAAGCACTTGTTTTTTCCGTTCTATTAGGATAGTATCCAATTTCATCTGTAGATTATACTTATCCTTTATAGTAAAATAGGGAGTAATCCGAACAATTTCTTTACCCGTCAGATAACCACAATCCAAAGTTGTAACCAGAAGATCGCACGCATCTA
>JAUNPT010000135.1 GCA_030536565.1 Eubacteriales bacterium
AGTTTCATTTTTTACTGACAATGATACCTTTGAACCATCGTATTTAACTAATGAATTATTATCATTTACTGTCAATCCCTTTTCAGCAGTTACTGTTAATTTTTCATCCTGTACTAATGAATACTGGTCATTAACTGCATTTGGAAGAATAACCGCACTTGGTGTCTGTGTAAATTTCTGTACATATGTGCTGCCATTTACTGTTCCCTGAAATTCACAGCCATTATTTGTATATGAAGTACCTGTAATTCCATCTTTAGCTTTAATTCTTACTCTTATTGTCTGGGCTGTTGCAGATATTGGAGACTCATATGTTACACTGAATTTTCCATTCTCCAGTGGTGTGATAACAACACCCTCCAGCTGCTCCTCTGCCAATACAAAATTACTGTCCAATGTATCTATAACCATTGATGTTTTAAAAGGAAGTGCTGTCATAGAAGCTAGAATCTGGTTAAAATACTGATTCAAAACCTTAGTATCAGTTGACTGATAAAATGCTGCTGCATAATTATCGTAATGAACCGTCTTCTTTGTAAATAGAAAAATGTCCCATTTTTCTATATCATAACCAGCACCCATGGCCTTTTTTACATTAAGTGTCACATCTTCGCTCTTGTTCATTAAAGCAACGGAATATATTGTCGTACCATGAGCTGCAAGATTTTTTCCAGCCGTCATAGCCGCTTCTGCAGCGGAATCAGTGCCTGTTGTCACTTTTCCATATTTATTATAATACTTATTAGCCGCACCATCTGTCATTAAAATAGCAGCTGCACCATTGACATCATTTCCCAACACTTCGCTGGCTTTTAAAATTCCCGCCTGAATATTTGTTGATGAATCTAATCCACAATTATTCTTTAATACATTAACATCTATATCAGTCCTTCCATATGGATTATACTTTTTAAATGTTTTTTCATCTAAAATACTTTCTAAATAGTCATTAATTTCACTTGCCAGACTTGTATATTTACTGCCATTGCTAAATGTCTTATAATTTGCTTCCCTATTATAGGTTACGATTGCAACCTGATTTTTTGTTCCTTCTGGTAAAAATGTTTTTACAAATTCTCCAACGACATCTCTTAATGCCTTCCATCTTGTTTCGTTATAGGTTGCAGGCATATAATCTTCATTTACACCTCTATTAACAGAATCCGCCATACTTAATGACGTATCAATAATTAAGACAACCTTTCTTTCTTCACTGCTTATTGTTGGAAGATTCTTTGATTTTGCTGTAAAGTCAAGATAATAATATCCATTTTCATCAGGCAGCTTGCTTTCAATTGATTTTTCAAGAGATAATGTATCTTCATACTTATATGTCTTGTAAACAATTGTTGTATCTGATGTAATCTTCGCTCCATTTGTCGTTCCTGCCAAAAGAACTCCATTAGCTGAATCCAATGCTTTAACTGTAAGGTTATCATCAGCTTTTACATAAACTGTTTTCATAACCTTACTTTCTTTTTTAAATTCTACTTTGTAGTATCCATTCTTTTTTTCTGCTAATGTGTTATTAGTTGTTTCAACTTCTACCGCACCTTCCTCTATTATAGTAGAATATGCGCTTACTGTCTTTGTTGTAATCATTGACAAAACTGGAACAGCAACTCCTACTGCCAGCACAACTGCCAATAAGCTTACAAAAAGCTTCCTGAGTTTGCATCTTTTTAATGCTTTTAATTTTTCCATGCTTTTTACCTCCTATAGATAGTTTTTTATCTGATTATTGAGTAATTGCTTTTTATTCAGTATTACCTCTATCTTATGTCTAAAATATATCATGGTACTTTTATTTTTTCTTACCCCCAAATAGGGGGGTATTTCTAAAAATCAGTACTAATTTTGTATTAATAAAATACAATGTCTGATTTGTTCAAATATAGTATCTTTTTAGCAATTAAGTTTACATAAAAATAAAGCTAAGGCGCATATTCTCTATGATATGCGCCTTAGCTTTATTTTTATTACTATTTAATTATATTTCTTTATATTCCTGTATTGCTGTCTCATACAGATTGTTTCCCTCACTGTCAATTACAACTATAACCGGAAAATTTTCTATTTCCAGCTTTCTTACTGCCTCTGTTCCCAAATCATCATAGGCAATAACCTCCGATTTTTTTATTCTCTGTGAAAGAAGTGCTCCAGCACCTCCTACAGCTGCAAAATACACCGCCCCATTTCTTATAATTGCCTCCTTAACTGCCTGCGAGCGCTTTCCTTTGCCTATCATGCCCTTTAATCCCATATCGAGAAGGTCAGGTGCATATTTATCCATACGGCTGGCTGTAGTTGGCCCCGCCGAACCAATTGGTCTTCCCTGCCTTGCAGGTGAAGGACCCATATAATAAATAACATTATTCTTCATATCTATCGGAAGCTTTTCATTATTTGCCATACATTCTGCCATTCTCTTATGTGCAGCATCTCTTGCCGTATAAATAGTTCCAGTAAGATAGACATAATCTCCAGCTCTCAGATTCTTGGCATCTTCATTTTGCAAAGGTACATTAATATATTTATCCATTTTAACCTCCGTTCCTCATTACCTACAGTATCCTGTGTGCATGTCTGTTAACATGACAGCAGATATTAATTGCAACTGGCAGCCCTGCAATATGTGTAGGATATGTTTCTATATTAACTGCAAGTGCAGTTTTTGTACCGCCAAGTCCACCCGGACCAATACCAAGCTTATTTATTTTCTCAAGCATTTCTTCTTCAAGCTTGCGAACATAATCTACTGGTGATTCCTCATTAAGATTACGGGTCAGTGCTTTTTTTGCCATACATGCACATTTTTCAAATGTTCCGCCTATACCAACACCAATTACCATAGGAGGGCAGGCGTTTGGCCCGGCATCCTTTACAGCTGTAAGAATTGCGTCCTTAACCCCTTCAATTCCATCAGCTGGTTTAAGCATAAAAACACGGCTCATATTTTCACTTCCAAAACCTTTTGGAGCAACTGTAATTTCAACTTTATCCCCGGAAACTATTCCATAATGTATTACTGCAGGCGTATTATCCCTGGTGTTTTCTCTATATATTGGATCTTTAACAACTGATTTCCTTAAATATCCCTCAGCATAACCCTGACGGACACCTTCATTAATTGCTTCCTCAAGATTTCCTCCTGTTATATGTACCTCCTGTCCAACATTTATAAATATAACTGCCATTCCTGTATCCTGACATATTGGAATCATCTCATTCCCAGCAATATCAAGGTTTTCCTTAAGCTGCATTAAAACCTGTTTTCCAAGTGGTGATTTTTCTCCGGTTACAGCTTCATTAAATACCTTCACCATATCATCAGAAAGAAAGTGGTTCGCCTCAATACACATTTCCTTAATATTTTCAGTAATTTCACTTACATTTATCTCTCTCATATATGCTGCTCTCCTCTATACTTCCTTTTTCTTCTACATAATCAAGAAATCTTACCAATTCTTCATTCCAGAATTTCCATTCATGACCAAGCTTTGGAATTTCATCATAGTAATAATCAAATTCCTTATGTGAAATAAAATAATCTCTTACTATATGATTCTGCTTAAGCCATGGATCCTGTCCACCGCAGGCATGATAAATCACAGGCTTATCCACATTTTTTTTAATTAGTTGCTCAGCAGTGTAGGTAATTCCATATTTATTATTATGTAAATCACCATTCCCAAAAAGCCTTATTCTCGCAATTGATTTTGCTCCTCCATCATTAGGGAAATCCGAATCAGCCTTATCTCCTGCCGAAAACGCACCAATAATACCAAATTTTTCTGGATTTGAAAGACCAACATGCAGACAGCCATATCCCCCATTAGAAAATCCAGATATATAATTATCTTTTCTTTCTCTGGAAATGCATGGAAACATATTATGAATCATAGATGGAAGCTCTTTTCCCATATATGAACCATATTTATCTCCAAAATTCATATCTACAAAACATGACTCGTGAGCATTTGGCAATACCACTGCTATATGCCTTTCCTCTGCAATCTCCACAATTGGAGAATGATACAGCCATGCCTTATGGTCGCCGCTTCCCCCATGATACAGCCACAGACATGGAAGTTTCTTATCCTCTTTGATTTTTTCAGGAAGAATTACTGTACAGTCTGTTCCATATCTTAAATACATGGAAAAGTGGTTTACATTCATTACTGGCATGATGTTTTACCTCCCTGATTAACAGTACTGTTATTTATAATATCTACTGTTTTACTAATGCATTTGTCCCAGTACTCCCAGTCATGAGAGCCTTCCTCAGCCTGATACTTGACATTAAAGCCATTATCCTTCATATTCATATACATTTTGTCGCTCATATGTAAAATCCTGTCAGATAATCCACAGTAAATATAAAATTTCGTCTGTTTTTCCACATTTTCACTGAATCTGTCATGGTATTTGTGGACTTTTTCCATCAAATCATAATTTCCTGTTAACAACTGACTTTCATTTCCAAATACAGGCGTAAAGTCAATTCCTCTTGGATTATTAAATCTTTCAACTATGTCCATTAAACCAGAATATGAAAAAACTGCTCCATATTTATCAGGACATTCAAGAGCTGCATTGACAGCGCCATATCCTCCCATAGACATTCCTGCAATAAATCTGTCTTCTTTTTTTGTTGAAAGTGAAAACCACATTTCACACTTTTTTATCAATTCCTCTGTTATAAATGTGAAATAACACTTATTATTTCCTGATGGCATAATAACTGCTATATCTGTATTATCTGCATAGTCTGAAATCCTGGTTTTTGTAATCCACGAAGAATGATCTCCACCTGCTCCATGAAGCAGGTAGAGTGATTTGTAATTACCATGCCCCTGAGGAAGCAGCACATCCAGCATTACCGGCATGTGCAGCGCTTCTGAATCAAAACTCATTGTAATCCAAGCCATATTATAGCCTTTCTGTTTTTACTGTTCATTATTATCCTGTTGAGCTCTTTCAAGCAGCTCATCTATTGAGTTATCAATCTCTGATTTTTCAGTCACTTCATTTTCAATCTCTGTTTCATTTTCATCAAATTCTTCAACATCTTGTCCATTTTCATCAGCTGGCTGTTTTCTAACCTTTGCAAATGTTGCAACCTTTACACCTTCATCTAAGTTAATGAGCTTAACACCTGATGTAATTCGTCCAAGATTAGAAATATCTGAACAGTTAAGACGAATAACAATACCCTCTGTTGTAATTAACATTATCTCTCTTGTATCATCTACAGCCTTAACGCCTATAACATTACCCGTTTTCTCATTAATCTTATAGCATTTAACGCCCTTACCACCACGGTTCTGGACTGAAAACTCTTCAATGCCTGTTCTCTTTCCCATTCCTTTTTCTGAAACAATAAGCAGTGTATCTCCCTGACTTGCAAGCTGCATTCCAACTACTTCATCTTCGTCAAGCAGATTCATTCCTATAACACCCATTGAACTTCTTCCTGTAGGTCTTACATCTGTCTGCTTAAATCTAATACACTGTCCAAGCTTAGTAACTAAAAGAATTTCATCTTCTGGCTTTGAAAGCTTAACCTCTATAAGCTCATCATCATCTCTTAAAGTAATTGCCTGGATTCCTGATTTCCTGATATTGGCAAATTCACTTATTGCTGTTTTCTTTACAACACCCTTCTTTGTTGCCATAAACAGATAATCTTCATTTGTGAGGAAATCTACCTTTACAGGAATTACCGCAGTAATAGTTTCTCCAGGCTGAAGCTGTAACAGATTTATAATTGCAGTTCCTCTTGATGTACGTCCGGATTCCGGAATTTCATAAGCCTTCAGCTTATATGCCCTTCCCATATTAGTTAAAAATGTAAGATAATGATGTGTTGTCGTCATAAATAAATCTTCGATAAAATCATTATCAAGTGTCTGCATTCCCTTAATTCCCTTGCCGCCTCTGTGCTGGCTCTTAAAATTATCAGGTGTCATTCTCTTAATATATCCTAAGTTAGTCCTTGCAATTACGACTGGCTCATCAGGAATCATATCCTCCATAGAAATATCATATTCATC
>JAUNPT010000136.1 GCA_030536565.1 Eubacteriales bacterium
CAGAATAAATGAAGATAAAATGTAAAAGAATAAAAAGTATAAATAAAAGTATTATAAAATACTGGAAAATATGTAAAAAATGGTGCATAATGGCATATGTAACAAACGAAGCAAAAACAGTTTATATCAGGTAGCCTTTCAGAATAAATAAGGCTTTGCTTCATAAACAAGGAGGAATTATGTTAGATTTAAAATTTGTCAGAGAAAATCCGGATATTGTTAAACAGAATATTAAAAATAAGTTTCAGGATAGAAAGCTTCCATTAGTTGATGAGGTTATTAAGTTTGATGAGGAAGCAAGAGCAACGCAGGCGGAGGCTGATGAACTGCGTGCTAACAGAAACAAGCTGTCTAAGCAGATTGGTGCTTTGATGGCGCAGGGCAGGAAAGAAGAAGCAGAAGAAATCAAGGCTCAGGTTAATGCAGATGCTGACCGTTTAAAGCTCCTTGAGGAAAAAGAAGCTGATTTAAATGCCAAAGTTACAGAAAGAATGATGACAATTCCTAACATCATTGATCCAAGCGTTCCTATTGGTAAAGATGATAGTGAAAATGTTGAGATACAAAAGTATGGAGACCCGGTTGTTCCAGACTTCGAAGTTCCTTATCATACAGATATTATGCAGAAGTTCGATGGTATTGATATGGATGCCGCAGGTAAGGTGGCAGGCAATGGATTCTATTATTTAATGGGAGACGTTGCAAGGCTTCATTCAGCAATTATCTCATATGCAAGAGATTTTATGATTGACCGTGGATTCACATACTGCATTCCGCCATATATGATTAGAAGCAATGTAGTTACAGGTGTCATGAGCTTTGATGAAATGGATGCCATGATGTACAAAATCGAGGGAGAAGATTTATATCTTATCGGAACAAGTGAACATTCAATGATTGGAAAGTTCATTGATACAATTACACCAGAATCAGAGCTGCCAAAGACACTGACAAGCTATTCCCCATGCTTTAGAAAAGAAAAAGGAGCACATGGTATTGAAGAACGAGGTGTGTATAGAATCCATCAATTTGAAAAACAGGAAATGATTGTCGTATGTAAGCCAGAAGACAGTAAGATGTGGTTTGATAAATTATGGCAGAATACAGTAGATTTCTTCCGTACATTAGATATTCCAGTACGTACATTGGAATGCTGCTCAGGAGACCTTGCAGACCTTAAGGTTAAGTCAATAGATGTTGAAGCATGGTCACCCCGTCAGCAGAAATACTTTGAAGTCGGCTCATGCTCTAATTTAGGTGATGCTCAGGCAAGAAGATTAAAGATTCGTGTTCAGGGTGATGATAAAAAGAAATATTTTGCACATACATTGAATAATACATGTGTTGCACCGCCAAGAATGTTAATAGCATTTTTAGAAAACAACCTTCAGAAAGATGGAACTGTTAAGATTCCTAAAGCACTTCAGCCTTATATGGGTGGAAAGACAGAACTTTCAAAATAGTGGCAGAAAAGCAGTGGTAGACTTTTTACCATTGCTTTTTTATATGTCTCTAATTGAAAAAACTATGTATTTATGCTATGTTATACATATAAAGGGAAAAGCATGTTATATGTATTTTGAATGTATTGGAGAAAAGTATGAAACTTGTTTGCGTTGATGATTTAGTGGGAAATGAAATTCTTGCGCTGCCAGTAGTTTCCGAGAGCGAAGTTGTACTTATTCATTCAGGAACAGTTTTAAAGCAGGAATATATTGATAAATTGAAGGATTTACAATTGAATAAAATATATGTAGAAGATGAGGATATTGACAATGTTAATAGAGAATCACAGCCGAAATCTGAAGGGCTGCATATATATAAGATTGAGGAGACAAAAAAGGACACAGAGCAGATTGTCCAAAGAGTTCTGGAAAGGCACATTTATAAGCACAATAAAGACTTAAGAGAAATAGGAGAAGCTGCTGACAGAATTATGTCGACAGTTTTGTCTGAACCGGAGGTTATAAGCAATATTACAGAAATACGTAATATAAGCACAGATATGTACACACATTGTATTAATGTGTGCGCCTTGTCGACTATTATGGCACTGAGATTAAAAATGAGTGAAAAGCAGGTACATAATGTTGCTTTTGGTGCAATACTTCATGACATAGGCTTAAGGTATATTCAGGTTCCATATATAAATCTTAACGAGGAAGATATGAGCGAGAAAGAGGCTCTTGAATACAAAAAGCATACTATTTACGGATACAGTTCGCTGCAGGACGAAGAATGGATTTCGGATACGTCTAAGGAGATTATACTTTTTCATCATGAAAGAATAGATGGTTTGGGATATCCTTTCTGCCATAAAGGTGATAAGCTGCGCCTTGAAGTGAAATTAGTATCGGTGTGTGATGAATTTGACGCATTAATTAGCGGAATTGGTAAAAAGAAATTAAAAATATATGAGGCTATTGAATATATTAAAGTACATGCAGGAGATATATTTGATGCCAATATTGCAGCAAAGCTTCTGGAGTCAGTTGCTGTTTATCCAGTTGGTATCAATGTCATAACTAACGAGGGTGAAAAGGGAGTTGTTGTAAGACAGAATAAAGATGCTTTGGAACGTCCGGTTATCAAGATGCTGGTTCATTCAGACGGAACCTTATATTCTAAGCCGGTAGAAAAAAATCTTATGGAGTATCTGACTGTATTTATAGTGGATACAGAGTAAGTAAATGTGTAACATGGAAGGAAATTATGAATTTATTTATAAAATCGCTTGGGTTTCAGGATATTAATTCTTCGATGGAAGAAAAACTGATACAGGCAGGAATTAAAGACAGTATAGAAAAAGGATTAGTGTTGCGCCACGAGAAATTGAAACGTGGCGTAATTATTTTAAAAGTAAGTCCGTCAACGGGTTTATATATATATGGAAGATTCGATAAAAATGAATTTATATTTGAGTATTATTATCCATTTGTCATTGGAAAAAAATTAAGTGATAATGATGAATTAACAGTGGAGAGACATCTGGACAAGGAATCTTATGCGGTGGTGTGTGATGAGTTAAAGACAGGCGTTACATTGATTTTTTATCTGCAGAATGTAATGGATTATATGGAATACTTATATAGTAATGTGGATTTTAAGCTTGACTCCTTTGACCCTGATATAAAAAATCTTATTGCGAAGCAGCCAATTAAAAATAAAAAGGTTGCTTTGTGTGCGCTGTCATTGGGGGGAATGATTCTGCTTCCAACTGTAAAACGAAAAAAAGACAGCAGGGAAACAGCGGCAGAAATTAATAGAAGAAACCTTATCCAGGCAGCAAAAAATGGTGATGAGAAAGCAATAGAAAGTCTGACTATAGATGATTTGGATACATATTCGCAGCTTTCACAAAGAATTATGAAGGAAGATGTTTTTACAATTGTGGATTCTTCCTTTATGCCATGCGGAGTAGAGTGTGACCAGTATTCGGTTGTGGGAGAAATTTTAGAGCTTAAAAAGGAAGAAAATATATACACGAAAGAAAACATTTATATTATGGTGCTGGAATGCAATGATTTAGTATTTACTATGGCTGTAAACGAGGTGTGTCTGGTGGGAGAACCGGCTGTGGGAAGAAGGTTTAAAGGACAGATATGGCTGCAGGGTTGTGTGGCATTTCAGTAAAAATATGTATGGATAGTGCTTTTATGTGAAAAATATGTTAAAAAAACCAATAATTGCATTGTGTTTTCTTTTTATTGTGATAAAATAAGAACTGACAGAACACTTGAACAATTAAGATGATTTTATGAAAGAAACGGAGAGAAAAATTATGAGCAAGAAATTAAGGAGCATCGCTGTTCAGCTTGTTATTTTCTTTATTATTGCGATTAGTATTCCAACATTTTTTGTTGCGATTGCATCAATAAAAGAAACACAGACATCTATGAACAAAAATATGGAAATTACCAGTGAGCAGACATTACAGGAAACTCAGAAGGGATTTACTACATATCTAAAGACATTGAGCCAGCCAGTAGATTTGCTTACCAGAAAGAATGAAGTAAAGCATCTGGAGGATCAGGGAGATTTTGATACTAATGTAGCGGCAATTCAGGATTCACTGATTGCATCTGTAAAGGTAACCAGTGGCGCAAAAAAAGCTTATTTTGTAACAAAAACAGGTTATTTAATTACAGGCTGGACAGAGCTTAATGAATCAACTGGAAAGCTTGGAAATAAAAAGTCGCTTGAAACAGGAGTTAAATATACAAATAAGAGCTGGTACACATCAGCAATTGGTTCACCTTCACGTAATGGAATCTATGCACAGTTTTCTGAACCATATGCTGATACAAAAACCGGGGATAAGGTTATTACAGTTTCACAGGAAATCAAGTACTCATCAGGTGAGAATTATGGCTGTGTTGCCATGGACATAGATTTCACAGAAATTAAGGAATATGTTCAGAATATCAGTCTTCTGAATACAGGATATGTTCTTTTGGTTAATGAGAATGGCGGTATTATTGTTGACAATGATAAGAATACACTTGCTAATAGTGTAGATTCTCTTAAATGCTGGGATTCAATCAAGAGTCTTTCAGAAAATCAGTATGATACAGTATGTTCCTTTAATGAAAAATTAAATGGTGATAATATGCATATTGTTGCATCAAAGGACGCAGTTACAGGCTGGACTCTTATGGGATTCGTAAGCGAATCAGAGACTACATCTGTTACGAATAGAATTTCAAAAGCAACCGCAATTGCATCTATATTCTCATTTGTTGCAGGTATTATATTAGCTGTAGTAGTAACAAGAACATTTACTAAGGAAATCAAGAAGATTAATATTGTTATGAATGGAGTTGCAGCTGGTGACCTTACTCAGAGGATTGAGATTAGAAAGAAGAATGAGTTTGGTGTACTTGAAGGTAACTTTAATAACATGGTAGATAATGTTGCATCGTTAATTAAGAATGTGGAAGAAAAATCAGAAGTTATTATTAAGGCTTCAGAGAATATTTCAGATATTTCAAAGACAACAACAGAGACTACTAACCAGGTATCAGAGGCTATTCAGAGCGTATCTATTGGTGCAGCAGGACAGGCAGAAAGCACTAATATAGCTAATGGAGAGGTTGAAAATCTTGCTGAGAAGCTTCATGAGACTAAGGCATATGTATCAGATATTAATGATATGTCTAATGAAACAAAAGAATTAAGCGGACAGGGACTTGAAATTGTTGACGTATTGATTGACAAGGCTAAGAAGTCTATGGATAATTCTAAGATTTCTAAGGACGTTGTAACTGAGATGGTAAGCAGTATTGAAAAGATTAACTTTATCTCAGATGCTATTACAGATATTACGGAGCAGACTAATCTGTTATCACTTAATGCAAGTATAGAGGCGGCAAGAGCTGGAGAAGCAGGCAAAGGCTTTGCAGTAGTTGCTGATGAAATCAGAAAGCTTGCAGAACAGTCACAGCAGTCAACTGAGGAAATTAAGAAGATTGCTATGGAAATTACTGAAAAATCACAGCTTGTTAAGAGAACACTTGATGAAAGTAATGAGCTTATTAACGAGCAGAATATTTCAATACAGGATACAAAGGAATTATTTAATACAATTACTAATGCTGTTACATCTCTTACAGAGGGACTTGAAAACATTTCTAAGCTTAATGATGAAATGGACAGCAGCAGAGTAAATGTAGTTGAAAAGATGGAAGATGTTGCTTCTATTTCAACTCAGACAGCTGCAGCATCTGAGGAGGTTACAGCCTCAGCAGAGGAGGTTAATGCAACTATGCACAACCTTAATCAGTGTACAGTAGAGCTTGATGAAATTGCATCTGCATTAAAGGAAGCAATTGACCAGTTTAAATTAGACTAATTCAACTCCTTTCTACTCATCTTATACAGAAAAGAGCCATACTTCGTAAGAGGTATGGCTCTTTTCATATGGCAGGGGATATAGTTATTCTGCATTGACAACACATTATTTTCCAGTTAAAATCCTTAGTGCAGCAAGGAATATGGTAAGAATCCATAACAGATCACTCTACTGTGTATATGCTACATATATAAGTAAACC
>JAUNPT010000137.1 GCA_030536565.1 Eubacteriales bacterium
GGGGGCTGGCGTTTCGCAAACGCCTAATTCGTATAAAAGATGAAGGGAAACGATAGAATACAAAACCAAGCGGTGGAATATAAATATTTAATGTGTTCCGACCATAATATGTATAATCTGCTCAAGACGAAAACCATGCTTCGTGAAATGGTACGATACCTCGTTATGGGTATGAATTATATGGGCAGGATTTTAAAACGCCGGTAGGTGATTTATATTATCTTACAGGTGAGTCGGGAGATGTAGGATAAGCGATTGTCAATAGTGAAGGTACAACAGTTATGGGGTTTTCAACTGGTGTGTAGGCCTACGATAGCATCAAAGAAGAAAAAAGCGGCGGAGGACTGAAACGTCTGTATGTAGGGGCTATGTCTGCGGTTTATCGTGATGGCGTATATTCTGATCTGAATTTATCGGGAAAGACATTACAGTATTATGATGTAGATATGTGAATCGCTCTCAGGTATAATCCGAATGTACAAGAGGGAATTTGTATCATTGGGGCAATCAGCAATTTGATGTAGTATTGGCCAAATAATGGGTATAGTAGTTTGGCTTCTGGCATGACCTTTCAGGATGTGGAGTCAGCTGTGGATACTCTGATTCTGGCAGAAGGCGGATATGCAAATGCGAATATCCCCAACACTATTAAAAAGTATGTAAAGAGCAAAAACAGCAGCTATTCTGCTACTGTGACAAATAAAAACAGCCCAACCTTTTCCGTTGTAAAGACGGAAACCGCCTCTCGTCCATGTTTGTTAGGCTTTGCGGCAGGAAGCCCCTATAGTTCTACTGTGGGTCATATGACAGTTTGTGTAGGAACCAGGACTTCCAGCGGGGTAAACTATTGCAAGGTGATGGATGGCTGATCCACATCGGTTGTAGAAAAGCAATGGGGCACATACAATGATTTCATATCGAAAGTTACACTGTCGAAATAATGCTTAACTAATCACACGCTGTTGGAATTCATGGTGAAGGAGGATTTTTAGTTTGAAAAAGTTAAATCTGCTGATATTTATAATCGGTATCATGTTACTGACGGCATGTAAAAATGGTGTCGGTACAAATACGCCAACCGGATATACAGGGAATGAGATTGAACAGCCACAGCTCATGTATAATGATAAAATTTATTATTACCAGGCTACGGGGTTCGATGAAGAATTACCGGAAGGATATATAAAAGCAGGCACAATCAAGCATGTGGATAATGAAAATCCTCCGTCAGAAAATTTTAACGGAGCCAGAGTTGATACAGGCCAGGAGATTTACAGTAGTGATAGTGACTATGCTATGGTTTATGTTGCGTATGGGAGTGGATATGCAAGATTTTCCCTAAAAGAATAGTAGTAGGTGAAATAACTGTACAACTTTATTCTGGCAGAAGAAGCGGATTCCAAAGAATCCGCTTCTTCGTGTTTACACGAGAAATGAAGGCTGAATGAAACAAGAGAGTTATCCGGCTGGGCTGATAACTTCCGACTCAGACAGATGTTTTGTGGTTTTTAAAATTTATGTTGTTATTTGTTATATTTGACCTTTTAAAATCGTACCATAAAAAAAGGATTTACGTGTAGTTGATAGCTGTTCAGAAATTAGGCTAATACTTTTAGCCAGAAGGCTGAATTGATTCTCAATGAAAACCTTTACAATAATCATGCTTTGTTATACTGTTTGGGGAGTAGTTATATATTACGGAGGAGGTGAACGAATGATTATATTTTGCGATATGATAGACAGCAAGGAGAACCTTTCAAAGTTCCATCGGATATATGAGAAATATAAGAATACAATGTATTACGTTGCGTATGATATTTCTAAAAATCAGCATGATGCAGAGGATATTGTAGAAAATTCCTTGATTAAGGTGATTGATATTTTAAATGATATTGATTCTGAAGATATTGATAAACCCAGAGGCAAGAATCTAATGATTACAATGGACCTATACCGTGCGAATATATCGAAGATCATCAGACAGACAAAAGTATAGAAGATTTATACATAGAGATGGAAGATTATCAGAAAGTGATTTCATGTATAAATGAAATGGATGACAAGTATAGAGATGTTTTACGTTTAAGGATTCTTCATCGCCTGAATTCTAAAGAAACAGGAAAAATATTGAATATAAGCGAGTATAATGTTAATGTACGCTTTATGAGAGCCAAGGTCATATTAGCCAGAAAATTGGAGGAGCGTAATAAAAATGAGTGAAGATTTGAAAAAGAAAAAAAGTCATTATTTATTGGAGCTGGCGCTCGAAGAACAACTGGATCAAGATATGGAAATGAAAAAGTATGAGAAAATTGAAGAGACAGAGCCCGCCCATCTATTCTCTAAGGAGCATGATGAGAGAATGCAGCAAATATTCAAAAGAGCAGACAAGGTTGAGAACAAATCCCGGAAGCGCAAGCGGTATCGCCAGATAGCGGCGGGCTTTGCATTGTTTTTCTGCATTAGTGCAGTTTCAATCACACAGGTAGAGGCGTTCCGACTTCCATTGGTACGTTTTTTTATGGAAATAAAAGAAAAATCAACGTTGTTTGGAGCAAGTAAGGAGATGAATAGTGGACTTACCGAAAATTATAAAGAATATGAGCCGCATTATGTTCCGGCGGGGTTCGCTGTGTTGGAAGTACATGAGGGAGAAAGGGAAATTTATATTAAATATCTGAATGATCAGAAGCAGCAGGCATATAGCTATTACTTTTTTGAAGATATTGATAATACAGCGGTTGATACGGAAAACAGTAATACCGTAGAAATCAAGATAAATGGCAACCAGGCATATGTGGTTCAAAAAGGAGATGAGATTAATATATTGATGAATAAAAATAACAAGCAATTTTATTTAAACGGAACGATACCCTATGAGGAGGCCATTAAAGTTATGGAAAGTATAAAATAATTTATATAGTTCTGTTATATCCCGGTTCCTTCTAACGTATAACATATGAAAAAATATGAGGAGGAATTTATTTAATGAAACGTTTAAAGAAAAATATTTTAATGCCCTTGTGTGCCATGACCTTGGCGGTATCTTCCATTGCCGCTCATGCTCCCACTGCATACGCTTCTACTGTACCTGCGCCCTCTCCACGGTGGTCATATCTTACCATGATAAGAGGGAGTATGAAGGTAGATGACAAGAATATTGCTAAAATATCAGTGGCTTGTAATAGCGATGCGTTTGATACTAACAAAATTGAGGCAAAATGCGAGTTACAGCAGTTGGATGGTTCCTGGAAGACGATTAAGACCTGGAAGGAAGAAAATAACGGTACCGGTCTCCTGTATGACAAGGAGTGGGCTATTGCAAAGAACTACAGCTATCGGTTAAAAGTGACGGCTTATACTTATAAAGATTCCGTACTGCTGGAATCGGCCACAGAATATTTCGACTATGGATATTACCAGTAAAAGAAACGTGATTAGCAGAATCGGTGTTATGACAGGCACTACGACATATCTTTCTGAGTGATGCGAACTGTATTACAGGACTTAACTTCTTTTTGGATGAATTGATGCAGTGGTCCGGGTTTTTCGCTTGACCCTTTAAACTACATATAGAGTGCCTTTGTCTGGCATAAAGACAGGTTGCCACGATGACTGGATCAACAGTTATCGCAGCAGCCTGTTTTTTCGTCTGGAACAGCAATTATTGATCTGGTGGGATTAAGACACTGATAGAAAAGCATAGCGTGGGAATAATAATAAAAAAATAGTAACTGTTCAGGAACCCCGGAATTCATCTTTGGATGACGGGGTCCTGAACAGTTACAAGAGTACTATGATTTAAGGTAGAACAGAAAGAAAAGAGAGGTAGAAGAATTCCGTATATTCATCGTATGCAATAACTGAGGATAACATGGTTTATACAATCTATGGTGCGGAGCCGAATCAAATCGTAGATGCTGAAAATATATTTAATGCCTACTCAACACAGTATAATACCATTCTATCGGATGAATTATTTGAATCGGAAAAGCTGATTGAAATAAAAGAAAGCAGGTAATCTAAGGAGGCCATTGCATGATACTGTGTGATGACCTCCGGTTTTTTCTCACAAAAGCAATGAATTCGTTTAGGCTTATTATAATTAAACCTATGTAGTATACCAGTGTGGGAGGAGCCGCCGCTTTTGACACACCCCTTTATATGGAAAACAGGGCAAAAAGCTTATTTTAAAGCCTTTTGCCCTGTCATTATCATAGATGATGCGTATTTACAGACACATATGATTTTGCCATACTATTAATATGAAGTTATAAAATTATTAATATGCGCTACCCTGTACGATGGATAAGTATTTAAGTAATCGTTCAATGGCTTTGCAGCTTCATTGCCTGTATGTGCAGCACAATAGACGGTACTCCCTTCTTTCTTAGAAACAATTACAGAATGCCTCCAAATACTTCCATTATGAAACTGAATAATATCTCCAACCTGCACATTTGACTTATCATAGCCGCTTGTACTTGCGCTTATACCATAAACGGTTCCTGCCTGAGACGGACTGTCATTTAGCTGGAAATATTTCCAAAGTTCATTTACACCTACCCAGGAAAGGGTTTCATATTTATATTTGTCAGAAGAATTTTTTGCACAAGACCATTTGACATCATTGCTGTTGCCAATTCGGTCAAACGCTCAGCCTGGGCTTTGCCACATACATTGTGAAACATAATTGGTACAATCATTCGTTTCTTCTACAAATAAAGTATTGTAATTATAGGCATATTTTTGAGCTGCTTTACCAACTGCATCCCGGTCGTAAGTAAGTGTTGTTTTGCGTGGCTGCGCTGAATTATCACCTAATTTATCATCTGGCTCATTGATACTTTCAGCAGGTCCTTTTAAATTACTCTCATAGTTTGAATTTATCTCATCCAAAATATCTTGTGCCAGAGCGTCTTTCGATGGTTCAAGATCTTTAGATAAATAATTTCTCGTAAGCTTATTTTGCATCATTTCATACGCATAGTCTTGTATCCATAGCTTTAATAGCTTATGACCATCATCAGTGTTTGCAACGTGAGCCAAAAACCA
Source organism: Eubacteriales bacterium (assembly GCA_030536565.1). Taxonomy (GTDB): domain Bacteria; phylum Bacillota; class Clostridia; order Lachnospirales; family Lachnospiraceae; genus Lachnospira. Next base: position 5,056 of record JAUNPT010000137.1, read on the forward strand.
GGTGCCGCCGTCCTCATCGCCCTGGTCAGTGTGGAGTGTTCTTTGTAGATAGAACAATATTTCATCCACATTATCTGTGACTGGTGTAACTTCAGTTATATTCAGGGTACTATCAACAGACTCAACTTTATTGGATTTTGCGGCCGCTGTCTGGTATGCAAATGCCTCCACTAATAATTTATTCTCTTTTCTTGCATTGCTGGAAAGATCATAATATGTGTCAAAATCAGGCATATTTTTTGTCAGATATACCCCCAAATAGGAATCAGCGAAATCCTCCAGGATTTGGTAGGCACCTTCAGTAATCGTAACTGTGCGCATATTATGGTTATTAAGGGCTGCCGACACTTTTTTGCCGTTTTCCTCAAAAAGCTTTGAAGCATTCTCTGCCGATAAATCGTTTTCAAAAGCGTATTTAGTATCAGAATTGATTACTGCTTTTGTTCCTGTACTGTCTTTGCTGATTATGACACGAACCGGAGCCTCAACATCTGCATTGCCCGTCATGTATAATTTTTCTGATTCTTGTGATTCATCAATTGCTGCAAATGCTGATATACTTGATATCAGCGCAAGCGCAGCAACGAGAAAAACTCCCATTAATCTTTTTTTCTTCAACATCAAGATAAACCTCCTTTTGTTAGTGTTTAAATAGTTTTAAAAACATTGTTTTTCAACTCATTCGTTGATTTCTTTTCCTCCCTTACACTTTTTATACGGATAAGAAGTACTTAATATAACAAAAGTTTTTTGATGTTTATGAAAAGACAATTTCGTTAACATCAATGTAAAGGTACAGCTGCCGCAGTGTTGCATGATGCAGTGGTCGTATCCCTAGGGAGAATAAAATATTAGAAAATATATTATCGTGATATATATTGACACTTAAATCCGTATAACGTAAACGCTCCATAGCCGGTACCTTGACAAATATTAGCCGCTTTTGCGGCTAACA
>JAUNPT010000005.1:0-396 GCA_030536565.1 Eubacteriales bacterium
CAATTTCTTCATCACCTTCTAGTTCATTAAATTGTAATCATTCTAAACTACTCTACAAATTCAAATTAATCGTAGTTTTTCTCAAACTTTCCAGTATTTACAGGCTTTCTCGCCCATCCACATCTATGTGATTTTCACTTTTCCCTTACGAATAAATAACAAGGGAATTACATTATTTTCGAGAACCCTTTTTTGCTGATTTACCAGCATCTTTAATTGTTTCCATATATGCCTGTTCTACCGGAGCTATCGTAATTGCCTGATATTTTTTATATTCTTCTTTTGCTTTTTTTATCGCTTCATCATGACTAACTTTGCCGGAACCTGCCAATAATTTTCTATTCCCTGACGATAAAACAGAATCCAGTTGTTCAACATAATCACTCATATACATCG
>JAUNPT010000005.1:429-32293 GCA_030536565.1 Eubacteriales bacterium
AAATAACCGGACACAAGGTTATTTAATATTTTTAACTCATCTTCATTTAAATAATTCTTGGCAATTCCTATATCTTTAAGAGCCGGTAATTCTCCCTTGAAAGAGGTCAATCCCATAAATGGTTTCTCTGCATTTGCACGCTCGTATATTACTTCCGCAGCCGTATGCCCATGTGCTGCATAATGCAACTTATTCTGTACAATTTTAAAGAATTGAATAGATTGGTCACTATGAGGGTCATAATCCATTGTAAAACCTTTTATCATATACTCTTTTATCCGTTCAGTCGCCCATCGCCTAAACTGAGTAGCAATAGAAGATTTTATTCTGTATCCTAAAGAGATTATCATGTCCAGATTATAGTAAGTTATATTGTAATTTTTGCCATCAGAAGCAGTTGTTCGGAATTTCCGAACAACTGACTCTTCATCAAGTTCTCCTTCTTCAAAAATATGCTTAATATGTTCACTGACATTCGATTTACTGGATTGATACAATTCTGTCAACTGTTGTTGTGTCAACCAAACGGTTTCATCCTGCATTTTTACATTTATATTTGTCAATCCATCTTCCGTCTGATAGATTAAAATTTCACCGTATTTTTCTTCCATCCCATTCTCCCTTTAACTAATTTCCAGTAGTGCCTCGCTTAAGCGAAATATACCCATTGCACAAATCTTTAATTTGCGCGATGTATATTTTCTCCATAAAATCATAATCTAAATTCTACAATTTCTTCTATTGGTTTTCTGGGTCTTTGTGTCGGATTTTCATTAGCATAACCTAATGCAATTGTTCCGACTAATTGCATAGATGTATCAAGATATGACGTTAATTCTTTGTACGCATAACAAGTATTTGCAATCCACAAAGTACCCAACCCCATATCCGTAGCTTTCAATAACATATTTTCAATTGATGCACCAATTGAAAGATTATCACAAATCTCGACAAACCTTTTATCTGGATCAATTTCAACAAAAGGACTTTCACAATTTGAGTTCAAAACAACGATAAGAACTGGAGCCTCTAGCATAATCTTATAAGTATGCTTTGCATCAGAGATTCCTTGTTGAGAATTAGGTAGTAATGCACATTCATTTTCTTCTCGAATAATACCTTTTTTCATTTGTTCAAGAAATTCTGCTTTACTTTTATCTCCAAGCACAACATACTTCCATGGTTGTCTGTTTTTTGCAGATGGAGCCATTCTTCCTGCATCTATTATTTCTTCTAATAGTTCTTTTGGTACATCTTTATTTAAATATTTTCTAATACTTCTTCGGTTATATATTGAACCATTCATAGTGTCACCTCATATGATTTTTCATTTTATTTATTGATTATTTTATATACTTACATTTTGTTCAAAGACCAATCGTAAAATGTTGTTTTTATAAATTATCATCCAATTTTTATTTCCCTTGTTTTTCCCTTATGAGGGTACGTAACCAATGGTAAATTGATATAACACGATACAAGAAGCAATAGTGAGGGCACCCACGAAAACTTTAGTATTTTCAAGGGTTTACCAAGATTTACATAATGCTATGAATGTATCAGTTGTCAGGGCTCCAGCCTGTCCGCAGATACAGTTCATAATTACGCTTATCATCATTTCTGACTTTTAATCAATCAGTTCCTCACAATCAAGCTCCGTATATACTGCTATATCATTATCCTTTAATAATCTGGCAGTTATGCCATCTCCCTCTATTACTGTCTTTGAAAATGTTCCATCATATACATAGCCACTTCCACAGGACGGACTTCTAAACTTTAAAATTGCTTTTTTACAATCACATCTTTGTGCCAATAGAAGCGCTTCATTAGCTCCTCTTTCAAACTGTTCTGTCACATCCTCGCCTGCACAGTTACATACCCTGTCCCCCTTAATTTCTGATGGTTTTCTTGGTGTTGTTAACCCACCGTACACCTCCGGACACACAGGAATCAGATTATATTTTTCCATAAGTAATGGCAGCTTTTCATCAAACTTCTCAATGTTCTGACACTTGCCATCATATCTGCAATGAACTCCCATTAAGCACGCACTTACTAATATGTTTTCTTTCTTACTCATACTAATCTCCGTTCTTTTACACTAATATGCTTGTCTCATATGAGTTAATGTTGTATTATCATCATTAACATAAATTTATAGGAGGAAAAAAATCATGTCAAATTTATTCGTCACTTACGATGCAGAGTACTAAAGCTACTCCCTTACCCAGACAAGCATGATTGGTATTATAGTTCTTTTAATCCTTTTTATGGTTGTCGCTGCATTTCTTTTTGGTAAGAAATCCAATGTAAAATTCAACACAAAGCAGCTTGTGTTCTCTGCCGTTTCAATTGCAATAGCATTTGCATTATCTTACGTCAAGCTGTTTTCAATGCCCTGGGGTGGTTCCATAACTCTTTGCAGTATGCTTTTTGTATGTCTTGTTGGCTACTTCTATGGTCAGCGTATGGGACTTACTGCGGCCCTTTGTTATGGATTACTGCAGCTCCTTCAGGATGGTGGCTCTTACATTATTCACCCATTCCAGCTTTGCTGTGATTATCTATTCTCTTTTATGGCATTAGGTCTTTCTGGCTTCTTTGCCAACAAGAAAAATGGACTAGTTATTGGATACCTTGTTGGTATTCTTGGAAGACTTGTATTTCTCTCTCTTGGAGGTTATATATTCTGGATGTCATATATGCCAGAAAGCTTCCCTGCATCACTGTCAGCAATTTATCCTATCGTATACAATGGCTCCTTCATTGCTGTCGAAGGTGTAATTACAATTATTATTATTTCTATTCCCGCTGTTAGCAAAGCAATTAAGAAGATTAAGCTAAGCTACATAAATGGCTAATTACAACACAAATTACAACATTATCATTTTGCTATGATTTAATGTAGCGATGGGGCTGTCGCACTAACAAATTAGTGCGCAGCTCCTTATATTTACAACCTTACAATATCCCCACAGCCTCTTTTGCCAGCTTATCAGCCTCTTCGTTTCCTTCCACTCCAGAATGACCTTTTACCTTAATGAATCTAATCTTAATCTTATCCTTTACCGACTGAATAAAATCATAGTAAGCAATAGTTCCTTTTTTGTTTCGCTTCCAGCCACCTGTTGCCCACATCTCAATTCCCATATAATCATAGTATATTGAAATTTCACTAAGCTTTAACTCAATTGCTTTCTCAATTGCAGCCATACTTCCAAGCATCTCACCTGATACATTGCGCATAGATGACATCTCTGGGTCTTTTCCTGATCCCTGTAGAATTTCCTTATTACCATCATGCATAAGAAAGCCGCCATAACCATATACACCTGTTGCTATATTAAATGACCCATCAACAAAGGCATAAACTGCTGGTTCCTTATCTTCTTTTAAAACCTCGTTCCCAGATGTTCCACCTGTTTTCTTTCTGCTTGCCGCATCTACTGCTGACGATACATTCCCCATAAAGCTCTCTGCTTCTGCAAGAGTTGTAAAGCTCTTGTACTGAGCTGCAGGAAATCCATGGGTCACTGCCTTACATTCATCCCAGCTTCTATATATTCCTGGCTTTGCACCAACTCGTACTGCGTAATACTTTGCTGCCATATTAGTTCCTTTCTTATATCATTATTATTTAGGCGTTTGCGAAACGCCACAAGCCGCATAAATACGTCATTTTTGTTACAAAAAAGCAAATAACTCCTCACTGGATATGGTATAATAGAGTTGACTAAAAACTAAAATCCACCATCCAAGAAAGGAGTTATTCTGATATTTATGATACCATATAAACAGCTTTCCTTAAATGATATTTTTACAGATTGCCAAAAAAATTTGAAAATGACAAACCTGCCTTTCTTTCTCTATTAGAAGAACATATCGACCTTGATGAAATTATTCCGATCACTTTTCGTAATCATTTCTATGTATCAACGGACAGAACCCGTAAATACCCTTTACAAGCCTTGTTATGGGCTTTAATTATTCAGCGTATTTTTTCCATTTCCACAGAGCAGCTCTTACTTACGTTTCTTCATTATTCCAAGCCATTAAGAGAATTCTGTGGTTTTACCAAAGTTCCAGATGCTTCAAAAATCACCAGATTCAAGCAAGATTTTCTTGAAGACCTGCAGACCGTATTTGATAAACTTGTGGACATAACAGAACCCATTTGTCATATAAATCTTCTTTCCTTTGTTGTATCGTATAATTTATCAAAAACTACTAGAATATTTTTATAAGCACATCCATAATATCTGCATACTGAATTTCGCTTGCATAAGAAAACTTCTTCCGATATTTCTCCCACATTTGAATCAATTCCTCACTTACAGACAATTTTTCAATAATTCCAGTCTTATCTGCTATCTGCTCACTGCTTCCTCTATGAATCGCTGTTGCCTCTAATGCCTCCTGGAATATTTCCTTGTCATATTTCTGCGTTATTCCAAGAATATATACATCATAAAAATCTCTTGGCCTTGTATTAAATATTCCTCTACTTAAAATTGTTTCAACTTTTTCAGCCATAACGCTTTCAATATTGTATCCCCACAGCTTAATTCTTACTTCTTCATCAAAAATTCCGCTAAATTCATATTCAACGGCATCCGGTGTTATCACATCGCCTGTTGAAACATCTATTGATAGTGGGGTTACAATTGTGTCAAATATTGCATCTAGTCTTACACAGAATCCACCATAACGATCATCTTTTCTAATCGGTGCTATTGATTTCACTTCAAACATTACATCATCATCTAACGAAATTTTACATACACTTTCCACTGATTCCATAATCTTTTCTTCAGTCAGCGGCAGATTTCTGAGTGTTGTATCAAGGTCCATAGTGGATCTGGTATCCAATCCTACTATTGCTGCAATAAGCATTCCGCCCTTTACAACAAATTTCTCACGATAGTCTGATATCGACAGTCTTGCAAGAAATCGTTCAAACATATAATTCTGCAAAACGACCTGCGCTGCTATGCTTTTTGATTTAGCATATTTTTTTATTTTCCCCTTTAGGCTCATTGCTTTTGAACTCATAATAAAACCTCCAGATATCTCTTCAAAGTTTTTTCTACTTTAAATTGTTTTGAGTACTCTGACAATTTATTCAAATCTTTATTTTTCGATTCTGCATAATTTTTAATTGCAGCAATCACAGTTTCTTCATCTATACGAGTGCGACTTCTTAGTAAATCACATACTGTTCTTTCTGCATCATAACATCGAACTACATTTCCAAAAGTGGTTTTCATATCAGTAGCGCCAAGCTGATGTAACTCTGGTTTCACATAATAACAATTACATTCTCCTATGATTGCTTTTGGCAAGCAGGCATTACTTGGAATCGTGACTGAATGCGTAAACGGGGTTCGATCTGATAACCCATTCAAAAATAATGCTGTATCATGAGAAAAAATAATCTTTTTAGAACTAAGCATTAATGTATACATATCATCTTGTGTTTCTTCAGGAAGCATATAAACACCTTGTCTGCAACGCTCTAGCAATCCTTCTTTTACATACTTTGATAATAACATTCTGGAAAACCCCATCGATAAAACATCGGATGTTGTAATCATATTGTTGTTCGCTCTAATTGCACCATATATTTTCGGATTCATATCCATAGTCGCACCTCCTTCCGTTTACATTCATATAGATATTATATACCTTTTCGATTCATTTGTAAGCTACATTATGTATTAACCTTTTATAAAAAACAAACAATGTTTAGTTTATATTCATATAGATTTGAATTTTATTTTCGATTTGTTTGTAAACCACTAATTATTATGAACTTATTTATTCTGAATATTCTTATTTTCTTTTGGAAATACTTGGTAATATAGGTAATTGCAAAAATCAATTAACTCTAATCACCCCTGATATTTCCTGTACTACTGACATTCCGGCAAATACAGCCATGGCATCATTAAAGTTCTTTTCCTCAACCTCATCAGTTATAATAACCAGCTCGGCTATTCCTTCCTTGCGGCTCTTCTGTACTACCTGGGCAATACTTACATCATTGTTGCCAAGGACACTTGCGATATTGGCAAGCACACCTGACTTATCCGTTGCCTGAATTCTTAAGAAGAACTTACTCTTAGTCTCATCAATTTTCTTAATATTAATATTGTTGTAGCAGCTGCAGCCGATTCTTCCGCAGCAGTTGTAAACAAGATTTCTCATCACATCAATTACATCGCCCATAACCGCGCTGGCTGTTGGCATCTGCCCTGCTCCTCTGCCCATAAACATCGCATCGTCCATGGCATCACCATGAACAAATACTGCATTAAAGGAATTTCTTACTGTTGCCAATGGATGGTTCGCATCAATAAGCATTGGATGTACCTTAACCTCGATTCCCTGCTCAGTATTCTTAGCAACACCTAAAAGCTTAATTACATATCCAAACTCCTTGGCGTATCGTATATCCTCTGCCGTAATCTTTGTAATTCCCTCTGTGTATACATCTGAAAATGTCACTCTTGAATTAAAGGCAATAGATGCCATGATTGCTACCTTTCTTCCTGCATCATAGCCCTCTACGTCAGCAGTTGGGTCTGCCTCTGCATATCCTAGCTCAGTTGCCTTGGCAAGTGCTTCCTTATAGCCCATTCCTTCTTCTGTCATCTTTGTAAGAATATAGTTAGTAGTACCATTAACAATTCCCATAATCTCATTAATTCTGTTACCAGCCATACTCTGCTTCAATGGTCTGATAATTGGAATAGCTCCTGCAACTGCCGCTTCGAACTGAAGGTCAGCACCTGCTTCACTTGCAGCATCCATAACCTCTTTTCCATGCTCTGCCAGTAAATCCTTATTGGCAGTAACTACCTGCTTACCAGCCTTAAGTGCCTCAATTACATATGTCTTAGCTGGTTCAGTTCCACCCATAAGCTCGATAACAATATCAATATCCTTGTCATTAACTATAGTTTCAAAGTCATCTGTAAAAAGAGACTTGTCCATTCCAGGTCTTTCCTTTGAAACATTTCTTACAAGTATCTTTTTTATTACAAGTTCTGCGCCTGTCTTATTTCTGATATCGTCCTTCAATGACTGTGACAGCTTATACACACCGCCGCCTACTGTTCCTGCTCCTAAAATTGCCGCATAAATTATGTTGTTATTCTTATCCATATTCTTCTCTCCATATTCCTAATTTAATTATTAATTCTCTCTAAGCAAGCTCACTTACATTTTGCTAAATTTGCTTTTATTACTTGTACCCTAACGCCTTGCAAATGCTGATATACGTATAATAGCAACAAGATCCCAAATGCCTTCAATCACAAGCACAACTCCCATAAATATCATAAGAACTGTTATTGTTGAAAATGGGTTTATCAGTGCTACAACGCCTAATATTACCATAACAATAGCTGCTGCCAGCTCCACCCACCAGGTAGTCACATTCATGTTGTGAAAATCTACAGCGTATTGAAGCTTTAATACACCATCAACGATAATCACAATAGCAATGGCTGTGTTAATAAACATAGCAATCGCCTCTGGGTTTATTACAAAAAATGTTCCAAAGCCCACAAGAATAACTCCCTGAACAAGCCCAAAGGAGCCTAGCACCTCATTTTTCATAACCTTGTAATAGGCTATAAGTCTTAATACACCCCATACGCACAAAGCTACGCCGATTCCTTTACACAGAATTATCCCTGAAACTGTAGGGAAAACAATCATCAGTATACCAAGTCCTATAAGTGCCGCTGCAACAATTATCAGTTCTCTTTTAATTCTCTTAATCTTCTTAATAATTTCTCCCACAACGTTCTCCTTTCATCTGCTTTATAAAGTCATATAATTTTAATCTAACTGCAATTCTCTTATTGCTTTGTCGATTTCAGGATAATCTCTTTTTAATGAGACAGGATGTCCTGCCTTATTAAGAAAACAATGACTGCTTTCTCCTATACACCTTACTTCTCCTGTTGCCTTGTCTGAAATCTCATAATTAACGTTCATCTTAACTCCGTTATACTTAGAAACCCATGTCTTAATGCATACAATATCTGCATAACGTGTCATTGACTTATATTCAGCATTAACAGATAACACTGGACTGTACACTTCTATTTCCTCCATCTTATCATAGCCAAAGCCTATCTGCTCCAACGCATCTGTCCTTGCCTCTTCGAACCATCTTATATAATTAGAATGGTGTACTATTGCCATCTGATCAGTTTCATAATACTGAACCTTGTGCTCATAAATGTTCATGCTCTCGTCTCCTGCTTAAATTTCACTTGAATTTCTAATAGCTGATACATTATACAACATTTTCTAAAAAAAATCTTTACAAACGCCTGTTCGAAATATATAATCATGTTATGAACTAACGTTCTGTTTTTGTAAAGTGTATTTTTAAGATTTTTAATATTATTCTATCACGTTTTAATTATATTATCATCTGATGATTAGGAGGGTTATTATGGTAATTCAGGACAATTTAGATTTAATGGAGAAGCTGACAATTCTTTCTGATGCTGCCAAGTATGATGCCGCCTGCACATCAAGCGGTGTGGATAAGAAGAATAATGGCGCTGGCATTGGCAATTCCAAGGCTTGCGGCATATGCCACAGCTTTGCTGCCGATGGGCGCTGTATTTCCCTTTTAAAGATACTTTTCACTAATGAATGTATATACAACTGCCAGTACTGTATTAATCGCAGCTCCAACGATTTAGTCAGGACAGCCTTTACACCAGAGGAGGTATGTACACTTACCATAGAATTTTACAGAAGGAATTATATAGAAGGACTTTTCCTAAGCTCAGGCATCATAAACAATCCTGACTATACTATGATGCAGCTTGTGGAAACTGTTATGCTTCTGCGTACTAAGTATAATTTCGGAGGCTATATCCATCTGAAAGCAATTCCTGGAGCATCACCAGATATTGTGGAAGCTGCTGGCTGGTACACAGACCGAATGAGCGTTAACCTTGAATTCCCTACGGCAGATGGTCTTAAGAGACTTGCACCTCACAAGAACAGAAAAGCCATACTTACACCTATGCGACAGATTCAGAATAGTATACAGCAAAACAGACTACAGGTATATAGAAAGCATGATAACAGACACCACTGGTCCCATGACAACATTTTCCCCAAGACAGCTCCTGCTGTTCTTCATAACAAGGCAATTGCCGCTGATATTAATAGTCTCTCCGTAGTTGATTCAAAGACAAGCTTTTCAGGGGTTTCCACGCTTTCTGGCTCACAGCACGCATTCACACCTGCCGGGCAGAGTACTCAGATGATTATTGGTGCCACTCCGGAAAGTGATTACCACATTGTAACCATTGCAGAGGCTTTATATAAGCAGTATTCACTAAAGAGAGTTTTTTATTCTGCCTTTGTTAATGTTAATCAGGATTCATCCCTGCCAGCTCAGCCCGATGGCAAGGGAGTTCCTCTGTTACGCGAACACAGACTTTATCAGGCTGACTGGCTTATGCGTTTCTATGGCTTTAAGTCTCAGGAGCTTTTGTCAGAGGATAAGCCTAACTTTAATGTACTTTTGGACCCTAAGTGTGACTGGGCAATACGCCATCTGGAGCAGTTTCCAATTGAAATTAACAAGGCACCTTACTACACTCTTTTGCGTGTTCCGGGTATTGGAGTCAACTCCGCACAGCGTATTATTAAGGCTCGACGTAATGCACGACTTGACTTTAATGATATTAAAAAGATGGGAGTTGTATTAAAAAGGGCATTGTACTTTATAACCTGCCAGGGACGTATGATGTACAACACACCTATTGATCAGGATTATATTACTAATGGGCTAATCGGTATCGATAAAAGAAGACTTTTTGATATTGAACATCGAAACACATATCAACAGCTGTCACTTTTTAATGACTTTAATATTGTTTAGAAAGAATGGAGCCTTTTATGAGTAATGATAACAGCACAACATATATATATGAATGTGATGACACACTGGAAGGAATCTTTACAGCCGTATATAAAGCATGGGAGCGAGGCACAAGCTGTACAGATATAAGAGTTCGAGGTACTTACACTAACCTCTCCATCTTTGAAACAGTTATAGATGTTGAAACTGACGAAGCTTTAGCCACCAAGGTTGTGAACTCCATACGAAAAAAACTCTCTGATGATGTTCTCTTCTACATATACAGAGCAGCACTTACCTATAACACAGATAAAGCCTCTCTTATATATCGCTATTTACAGAAAGCATTCCGTGTTGGACCTTTAATTGTTAATTATCTTCACGACGAGACTGTTATGAAGATATTTGAATTAGACCGCCAGATAGGAAGCGAAGCTCACAAGTATCTTGGTTTTGTGCGATTCGAAGAATTAAGTAATGGTGTTCTATCAAGCTGCATTAATCCTTTAAGTAATGTTGTGCCTTTAATTGCTGACCATTTTGCAGACCGACTGCACAATGAGAACTGGATAATTCTTGATACTAACCGTAACCTTGCCGCCATTCATCAGGCAGGTGTCGGCTATACACTGGTTAATGGAATTACAGAAGAACAGTTGCGCTCATTTTCAGCTCCATCTGCCAAGGAAGAAGAATTTCAGGCTTTATGGGGACAGTTCTTTAAGTCCATTGCCATTGAACCTAGAAGTAATTATTCCCTCCAGAGAAATATGATGCCCCTTAGGTATAGAAAGTATATGACAGCAGAAAAGCTGTAGCTTGACACTACAGCTTTAAAACAAGCGTGAATTTCATGCCGGTCTCACAGACCTTCTGTGAACACATCTCCGTACATCTGCTTCAATATTAAAAAATCCTTAAAAAATTTCATTACACACCATTTAAACAGAATGATGTGTAATGAATTAGCTCTATACGGTTTATTTAATAATTTTCTGCATGGATTTCAAAGTAGCTCTGTGGGTGTGCACATACAGGACAGATTTCAGGAGCATTGGTTCCAACGATAATATGTCCGCAGTTGCGGCATTCCCATACCTTTACTTCACTCTTTGCAAATACCTGTGCCATTTCAATATTCTTAAGTAATGCACGGTATCTTTCTTCATGATGCTTTTCAATTGCTGCAACCATACGGAACTTTGCGGCCAATTCCGGAAAACCTTCCTCATCAGCAGTTTTTGCAAACCCTTCATACATATCTGTCCACTCGTAATTTTCTCCATCTGCTGCCGCTGAGAGATTAGTTTCAGTATTACCTATTCCTGACAACTCCTTAAACCACATCTTAGCATGCTCTTTTTCATTATCTGCAGTCTTTAAAAACAAAGCCGCAATCTGCTCATATCCTTCTTTTTTTGCAACAGAAGAAAAATAAGTATACTTATTACGTGCCTGTGACTCTCCTGCAAATGCTGCCTCAAGATTCTTCTCTGTCTGTGTTCCTTCATACTTGTTCATTTGCATTACCTCCTGAATGAATTGATTTAATTTTATTAAATCTATTCTAACATTTTGCAGTCTATGATTACAACAAGAATTGCAATACTCCTAACCATTTATATCCTATATAAAAAAATACTTCTCTTAAAAGAAATGGTATTTTTGTTTTCAGGCTGACATACTTAGATGTTGTAGTCGGTGAACTGTAAGCAGTAATACCTGAATCCTCTGCCAAAAGCATGGAACGCCGCATATGTAATGGGTCACTCACAATAATTGCCGTACTATAATTGTTTCTATCCATTATCAATTTTGAATTTTCTAAATTTTCCTGTGTAATAGTCGATGTATCTTCAGTCAGTATATCATTCTGTGGAATCCCTTGAGATACTACATATTGTTTTGCCGCATATGCATCAGACAGCTCATTACCTTTCCCAGTTCCTCCTGTAACTATGATCTTTTCAACATATCCCTCCCTGTATAAATATATTCCATGATTTAGTCTTTCCTGGTATACTGGCGACACTTCTCCATTGTTTGTTGCAGCTCCAAGTATAATTGCAACATCAGCTTTACATTTCTGATCTTTATGGCTGAATGAATATATGCTTATAGCGTTTGCAATTATATATATGGTCATCACTGCTGCCACCACAATCAATATTTTATATTTTCTTTTTTTATCTCTGGTTTCATTAGAAACCGTAGTATTTGTATTTTCATTTTGTAATTTCAAAACAATCCCCCGTTTTTTGCTTTTATAAATTTGATTCCAGCCATTTCATTGCACAATAAGCATGTATGGCAGCTCCCTTAGCAAGAATATCTTCATTAAATACAACCTTCTCATTATGCATAGGCTTGCCAAATAATGGATTTTCCTGCTTTGTCCCCGCTCCAAGCAGCAGATAAGCACAAGGTATTTCATAAGTATATGAAGCAAAATCCTCAGAGCCCATACCGCCCTCATCTAAGCGATATACCACACCTGCGCCAAACATTTCCTCCACATAGTCTCCCATCTGATTTACCAGCTCTGGATTATTAATCAGAGGAGGTGCAGACGATATTTCTTCAACCACAGCACTTCCACGAAATGCCTTAGCTGTTGAACATGCTATTGTCTCAATACGTTTTAATATTTTTTTTGAAAGCTCTCTGTCAAAGGTACGGATTGTTCCTTCTAATACAGCCTTCTGTGGTATAATATTAGGAGCTTTACCACTCATAAACTTTCCAATAGTTACTACTGCCGGTATCTTTGCTGAAATTTCCCTTGAAGTAATTTCCTGAAGCGACAAATACACGTGAGCCGCAATATTAATGGGGTCAATCCCTTTTTCCGGCATCGCACCATGACAGCCTGCACCATTTATGCTGATTCTAAACAGCGTACAGCCAGCCATAAATGTTCCACGTCCACATAACACAATACCTGATGGCATACCAGAATTAACATGCAGCGAGAAACCCGCCTGTGGAACCGGCGAAGTTAATACGCCAGCCTTAAGCATTTCTTTAGCTCCCGTAAATCCTTCCTCATCAGGCTGGAACACCAGCTTAACTGTTCCCTTTATTTCATTTTGATGCTTCTTAAGCAGCCTTGCCGCACCCAAAAGCATTGCCGTATGCATATCATGCCCGCAGGCATGCATATTACCATTACCTGACCTAAAATCAAGCTCTGTGTTTTCGCGTATATTTAAGGCATCCATATCAGCACGAAGGAGTATACACCGTCCGGGCTCTTTGCCAGTAATAGTTGAAACAATCCCGCTCCCACATATCTGCGTGTCTTCACAGCCTGTCTGTGCAAGCTTTTTCTTTACATATTCTTTAGTTTTAGGAAGCTCTGACCCGACTTCAGGATTTTTATGGATTACACGTCTATCTGCAATAATTTCCTGCTCCAGTTCTAATGCCTCATCAAAAATTTTCTTTGCGTTAACACTCATAAACACACCCTTCTTTCAATTAATCAGTTCTTCTATACCTAATGCAACACCATCATGAATGTTGCTTGGAACTATCTTCCATGCCGCATCAAGACATTTTTTTGAAGCATTTTCCACAGCCATTCCATATTTAACAAACTTAAGCATTTCAACATCGTTATTCTCGTCACCAAAAGCTGCCGCCTGCGACTTATCAGCACCAAGCAGTTCTAAAACATATTGTAAGCCCGTATGCTTTCCTGCTTCCCATGAAGAAATCTCAATCCTGTTATCTACAGATGTCGTAACATATATTTCACTTTTAATTTCTTCTAAAAAACTATACAGGTCATCTGTTTTTTCTTTTTCTTTAAGAAGAATATCTATACAGTCCAGCTCATTTTTATGATTAAGTGCAAATGCTGCAATATTTTCCACACCATTTCTGGTGCTCTTAATATATCCAGCCATATTCTCTGGTATACCGTATACGCATGGTGCATTTATATACTCCTTGTCCGCATAGGCTTTTCCATCATAGAATACCTCTATTGCACATGGTACTGACTGTGCATAGTCCACGATTTTATTAACCGCATTTTCAGAAATAGAAAACTTGCGGATACATATTTTCTCTCTCATATTGTAAATTGCCGCTCCATTTAAAGTAACAGCATATTCTATTCCTTTTATCTGTCTAATGCAGTCTGGCAGCGAATCAAAACACCTTCCTGTTGCGATTACAATATGTACCCCATATTCTGCTGCACGCTCAATTACATATTTTGTTCTATCAGAAATTGTCTTATCATCTTTAAGGGTTGTTCCATCTAAATCTAATGCAATACACTTTACGTCCATTATTTTCTCCCGGTTCTGCAGCTTATAATTCGTCATCTAATACCTGCCTTTTTCATTTTGAATACTCCCTCCATAAATTTTTTCAAGTATAACACATACTATATATTACCTCAATTCATTAAATAATGATGTGTAACGAATTAAACATAACCTACTCAACCTTCATCATTCTGTAGCCAACTCCAATATGAGTCTGGATATACTGTGGAGAGCCCGGCATCTTTTCTATTTTCTTCCGCAGAGTTGTCATAAATACACGAAGGGAGGCAATATCATTATCCCAACTGCTTCCCCATATATTCTGGGTAATAAATGTATGAGTCAATACCTTGCCAACATTCTTTGAAAGCAGGCATAACAGCTTGTATTCAATAGGAGTAAGGTGCAACTCCTCGTCATTTATATAAGCACAGCCTGCCGCATAGTCTATTCTCAACCAACCATCAGTAAAAACAGAGGCTTCCACTGAAGTATCCTTATTTATCATCATAAGCCTTCTTTGAGTAACACGCAGGCGGGCAAGCAGTTCTTCCACTGAAAAAGGTTTTGTTAAATAGTCATCGGCACCTGCATCTAAAGCATCTATCTTATCAGTATCCTCACTTCTTGCACTTATAACAATAATTGGCACATTAGACCATGTACGGATTTTTTTAATAACCTGAACACCATCTATATCCGGCAGTCCCAAATCAAGAAGCACAATATCCGGATTATGCGATGAAGCCTCCAAAATTGCCGTCTGTCCATTCTGTGCTGTCAAATATCTATAATCGTGTGCTTTTAATGTCGTTGTCATTAAGTTTCTAACTGACGTATCGTCCTCTACAACTAATATTAGCAGTTTATTCATGTATATGCACCTCCCCTATTGGTAACGTAAATGTAAATATTGTTCCATGAGGCGTATTATCCGAAACCTTTATTTCTCCTCCATGGGCATTTATTATTGATTTACATAAATACAAGCCAAGTCCAAGACTTCTACGACTATCAGCTATTTTATCAGCTCCGCTGTAAAACATGTCAAACACCCTGTCCTTCATGGCATCTGATATACCTTCTCCATCATCAGATATGGAAACAACTGCCATTTTACCTTCTTTTCTTGACCTAATAACTATATTAGAACCTATTGGGGTATATTTAACAGCATTATCAACAATATTTATTATAACTTGAACTATAAGCTTTGCATCCATTTTCGCAAGAAGGAATTCTTCTTTGTTCTCAACACTTATATGATGCTCCACGCTTTTTCTATTTATATGACGTAATGCCTCATCTATTGCATCGTCCACCAAGTCCTCTGACATATGAAGATTTAACCTGCCCTCCTCAATCCGTGTAACTGCAAGAAGATTTTCCACCAGATTAATAAGCCACATGGAATCATCATATATATCTGTATAAAGCTGTCTTTTAGTGTCCTCATCAAAGGAATTTCCATTGGACAAAAGGTTACTTGCATTTCCTGATATTGAAGTCAACGGTGTCCGCAAGTCATGTGAAATGGAACGAAGCAAATTAGCCCGAAGCTGTTCATTTTTTGCAAGCACAGCAGCAGCTTCTTTTTCTCTGGCATTCTTCTCATTTTCAAGAGCCAATGCACATTCTCCCAGTATAGACAACATTATACTTTTTTCAAATGAATCGAGCGGAGCATCATTTATTACAATTCCTATTACTCCATATACCCTGCTATTAATCCTTACTGCAAAATAAAGACACTTTGCATTCGAAAGAGTTTCTGTTGTTGCTCCTGCATGCTTATTATTTTCAAGTACCCATTCTGCAACAGCTCTTTCATTACCAGAAATGTAGCTTTCATCAAATTCTTCCTTTACCGGAAAAACAAGAGGCTCCGCAAGCTTGTCATAATCCTTTAAATAGAATACAACATCCCTGCCAAGAAGCTTTATCAGCTGCTTAGATGCTGCTGATACAATTTCTTCTCTGCTTTTCGTATGCTGTAAAAGCTGATTAGTATCAAACAGCACCTTAGTCCTGTAGGCCGCCTGTGCCGACTGCTTTGCATGATTCTTTAATCTTCCTGCCAGAGAGCCTGTAAGGAAAGCTGCAAGAAACATAATTACAAATGTCACAGGATACCCTTTTCCATAAGCCATTAATGTAAATTTTGGTTCGGTAAATAAAAAGTTAAACACAAGAACGCTTACAATTGATGAAACAAGGCTGTAAACCTGATGCATCGTAACAACCGATGCAATTAAAACGCCAAGAACATACACCGTAATTATATTAGCCTCATCAAATCCAAGATTATGGAAAACAAAACCTATAATACTGCATAATACCAAAATAGCAATACACTTTAATATATCTGCCGCTGAAAATATAATATGCTTTCTTTTCTTTAATTTGTACTCCCTGTATACATTTTCCTTACCTATTGCATCGGGAATAACATGAACCTCAAGATTGGGTGCATTGTCAATAAGCTGCTCTGTTAAAGGTGCCTTTCCAAACAAATGTCTTTTTTTAGCTGCACTCTGGCCAATCACTATCTTTGACACACCTGACAGCCTTGCAAATTCTGCTATCTGGCTGGAAACATCCTCCCCATATACTGTCTCAATCTTAGCACCAAGCTGTTCTGCAAGACGCATATTAGCGCGCAGCCTTTTTTCATTATCCTCACTCATTGCTGAAAAATCTGGTGTTTCCACAAATAAAGCTGTAAACAGCCCCTTAAATGCACTTGCCAGCCTTGCAGCTGTTCGTATGATTTTTGCATTAGATGGGGATGAGGACAGGCATACTAAAATATGCTCATCGGTATGATAACTTCCATTTTTCTTAATTCTTGCTTCTTCCGTATGTATATTTACCCTGTCTGCACATCTTCTAAGGGCAATTTCCCTCAGTGCTGTAAGATTCTGAATTGTAAAGAAATTCTCCACAGCACGTTTTGCCTGTTCTTCCTTATAGACTTCACCCGCATTAAGACGCTCAATCAGCTCCTGAGGCTCAATATCAACAAGCTCAACCTGGTCTGCATTATCGAATACAGAATCTGGAATACGCTCCCTGACAAAAACCTCTGTAATTGATGCTACTGTGTCGTTTAAACTTTCAATATGCTGTACATTTACAGTTGTATATACATCTATTCCCGCTTTCAAAAGTTCTTCGATGTCCTGATACCTCTTTGCGTGGCGACAGCCTTTAGCATTGGTATGAGCAAGCTCATCTACAAGAATAAGCTGCGGTTTTCTCATAATGGCAGCATCTATATCAAACTCATGAAGAACAATACCATTATGCTCGATATTCATAGTTGGAATACAAGGCAGACCCTCAAGTAAAGCCGCTGTCTTAGGGCGTGCGTGAGGTTCAATATAACCTGCTGCCACATCAATTCCATTCTTCATGGCTGTGTGGGCTGCCATTAGCATAGCGTAAGTCTTGCCAACACCCGCAGCATATCCAAAAAATATTTTCAGATGTCCACGAGCCTTGGCAGCTTCTTCTTTTTTTATTACTTCTAAAAGCTGTTCTGGGCTCTGTCTTAATTTCTCCATAAACATCCTCCCTGCAATAACATTATTATAACACGTATTTACTCTATCCAGCTTAAAATTCCATCAAGCATTAAATTAACTTTTAATACATTTACCGTCTTTTCTCCAAAGAGTCCTAAGAATCTTTTGTCGGTACATTTTTCAATAATATTTTCCACTTCTTCCTCTGTCATATCATTGGCCTTAGCAATTCGTGCAACCTGATACTGGGCTGCTGCCGGGGAGATATGTGGGTCAAGACCACTGCCTGAGCACGTCACTAAATCAACTGGAACTGCTTTCTCAGCCATATCTGGATTAGCTTCACGAAGCATTTTTATCCGCTCTGCCACAAGCTCTTTATATTCCTCACTTGCCGGGCTCAGGTTAGAGGGTGCTGCATACATGAGGGTCTTTCCATTCTCAGCCTTATAGGTTTGGACATCAATATTCATAATTCGTCCCCACATATGATTAGTGTCATTATAATGCTGTCCCAATAATTCACAGCCATACTTTTTCCCATTAACCTCTATAATACTTCCATTTGCCTGATTAGGAAATATCAACTGGGCAATTCCTGTTACAACTGCAGTATATACAACACCACAAATTACTGTGAATACAAAAAATATAACTACAGCCTTAGAAAATACTGATTTTACTGTCTTCATAATATCCTCCTCCATTCTTAAACCAGACCAAACAGCACTAATAATAAATCAATCAGCTTAACAAATATAAATGGTGCTGCTAAACCTCCAAGACCGTATACGAGCAGGTTTCGTGAAAGCAGCTTTCCTGCTGGAACCTCACGATATTTTACCCCCTTAAGTGCCAGTGGAATAAGTGCAATAATAATAAGTGCATTATAGATAATTGCTGACAGCACTGCGCTTTCAGATGAATGAAGTTTCATAATATTAAGTGCTGCTAAGCCAGGATATAAACCCATAAATAGTGCTGGGATAATTGCAAAATATTTTGCCACATCATTAGCTATTGAAAATGTTGTAAGACTGCCTCTCGTCATAAGAAGCTGTTTTCCTATACGTACAATATCTATAAGCTTTGTAGGAGATGAATCCAAATCCACCATATTACCAGCTTCCTTTGCTGCCTGCGTTCCTGTATTCATAGCAACGGCCACATCTGCCTGAGCCAGTGCTGGTGCATCATTAGTTCCATCTCCTGTCATAGCAACCAAATGTCCCTTTGTCTGAAAATCACGAATCATCTGAAGCTTTCCTTCTGGGGTTGCCTCTGCAAGAAAATCGTCAACGCCTGCCTCCGCTGCAATAGCTGCCGCTGTCACAGGATTATCACCTGTAATCATTATAGTTTTTATTCCCATCTTACGTAAGTCAGCAAATTTTTCCTGTACTCCCTGCTTAATTATGTCCTTAAGGTAAATAATTCCCAGAACTTTTTTGTTCTTTGAAACCACAAGTGGAGTTCCTCCCTGCCTGGCAATGTCATTGACAGCCTTTTTGCACTCCTCTGAATATTTACCCCCTGCAGTCATTATGTACTGCTCCATAGCTTCTGCGGCTCCTTTTCGGATTTCATTGCCATCATAATCTACGCCGCTCATTCTTGTCTTTGCTGTAAATGGTATAAATTTCATATTTTTATCTGCAAGGCTTCTGCCTCTGATACCAAATCTTTCCTTTGCCAGAATTACAACACTTCTTCCTTCTGGTGTTTCATCTGAAAGAGAAGAAAGCTGTGCTGCGTCAGCAAGCTCCTCCTCACTTGTTCCATCTACTGGAATAAATTCATGTGCCTGTCTGTTTCCAAGTGTAATAGTACCTGTTTTATCAAGCATTAATATGTCTACATCTCCTGCTGCTTCAATGGCTCGTCCACTCATTGCAAGTACATTTGCCTGATTTAATCTGCTCATACCTGCAATACCTATTGCAGATAGAAGTGCGCCTATTGTTGTTGGCGCAAGACACACCAACAATGCCACAAGGGTAGTGATTGATGTTGGATTTGCTATTCCAGCTAATTTAGCTGAGAAAATCGAATATGTATAAAGTGACATGGTAACAAGTATAAATATAATTGACAATGCCACAAGAAAAATCTGTAATGCAATTTCATTGGGTGTTTTCTTTCTGGCTGCGCCTTCTACCATGGCAATCATTTTATCAAGAAAGCTCTCACCAGCTTCACTGGTAATGCATACTACAATCCAGTCCGAAAGTACTGTAGTACCTCCCGTAACAGCACTTCTGTCGCCTCCGGCTTCTCTTATTACTGGCGCTGATTCACCGGTAATCGCACTTTCATCTACAGATGCAGCGCCTTCTACTACTTCTCCATCTCCAGGAATCTGTTCTCCAGCCTTTACAATTACATAATCACCTCTCCTAAGAGTTGCAGATGATACCCTGGTAACCTGCTCTTTTTTATCAGGCGATGATATTTTTTTAGCTTCAACATCTTTTTTAGCTGCTCTTAATGAATCCGCCTGAGCTTTCCCTCTCCCTTCTGCTACAGCCTCTGCAAAATTGGCAAATATACATGTAAACCACAAAATAATGGCAATTGCAAGAGTGTAACCACTTGATGCATCCTTTAAGCCAAAAATTGATAATATCCAAAGTCCGCTGGTAAGAATTGCTGAAATATATACTAACAGCATTACAGGATTTTTAACCTGAATCTTTGGATTTAATTTTATAAATGAATCTTTAATAGCCCTCTTTATTTCCATAACGCTGCCTCCTTACATTACCTGACTGAAAAATTCAGCCAGTGGTCCCAATGCCAGTGCTGGGAAAAAGCTTAATGCACCGATTAAAAGCACAATAAAAATCAGTAAAAATACAAACATTCCATTTGCTGTTGAAAGTGTTCCTGCAGTTGTAGCAATTTTCTTCTTCCCTGCAAGACTGCCTGCTATAGCAAGTGTTCCTATGATAGGCAGAAAACGGGCAAACAGCATAACAAGCCCAAGTGAAACATTTAAAAATACCGTATTAGCATTAAATCCAGCAAATGCTGAACCATTATTCCCACCACAGGAAGAAAAAGCATATAGCAATTCAGAAAATCCATGTGCACCACTATTGTTCAAGCTGTCCATAACACTTGGAACAACCGCCGCAATACCACTTCCAACAAGGATTGCAATCGGAGTTGCAAGGCACACTAAAACTGACCATTTCATCTCATATGGCTCTATCTTCTTCCCTAGAAACTCTGGTGTTCTGCCAACCATCAAGCCTGCAATGAACACTGTAAGTATTGCAAATGCAAGCATTCCATATAATCCGCAGCCAACACCACCAAATACAACCTCACCAAGCTGCATAAGCAACATTGTAACCATACCGCCAAGTGGTGTGTAACTATCATGCATAGAATTAACCGAGCCATTTGAAGCTGCTGTTGTAAATGCGGCCCAGGCTGACGACGATGCAATACCAAATCGTGTCTCTTTTCCTTCCATATTTCCACCAGCCTGATTTAAAGTGCTGATATCAACGTTTTCACCCTGTACAAGCTGTGGTGTTGCCACCTGTTCACTTACTGCAATAGATGCCAATGCAAGCACCAGACATATAAACATTGCCATAAAAATTGCAGCTCCCTGTTTCTTACTCTTAACTGTTCTTCCAAATGTAAAGCATAATGCAGCAGGTATTAATAATATTGAAATCATCTCAATTAAATTAGTAAATGGGCTGGGGTTTTCCAATGGGTGCGCTGAATTGACGCCCATATAACCTCCGCCGTTAGTACCAGTCTGTTTGATTGCCACCTGGCTCGCTGCAGGCCCCATAGGTACAAACTGCTCTGTTATAACTTCCCCATCTGAAGTTACAACTGGCTCTAAAAGTGATACTGTTTCTCCACCTTTCATATTCTGGATTACCCCACCACCAACAAGTAATATAGAAATTACAAGATTTACCGGAATCAATATATGAATAATTATTCTTGTAATATCTACCCAGAAGCTTCCAAGGCCCTCTTTTTTCACCTTTACAAAGCCTCTTATTAAAGCAAACAACACTGCAATACCTGTTGCCGCAGAAACAAAGTTTTGAACAGTAAGTCCAATTGCCTGTGTAAGATAGCTTAATGCAGCTTCTCCTGTATATGCCTGCCAGTTTGTATTCGTCACAAAGCTTGCTGCTGTATTAAACGCCAAATCCCACGAAACTCCTGACAACCCTTGAGGATTACCTGGGAGTATTCCCTGAAGCATTTGCAATAGAAATACAAATACCAAACCAATTACTGAGAAACAAATTACTGAAATCGCATATTTTTTCCAGTTCATCTGTTCGTCTTTATCAATTTTCATAATTCTGTACACTGCATTTTCACACGGGCTTAATATCTTTGAAATCCATGTTTTTTCACCATTCATAACCTTCTTAATATATGCACCAAGTGGAATTGCCAGAGCAATAAGAATAGCAAGATATGATATATACTGTAAAATAGTATTAATCATTGTTTTTTCCTCCTTTTGTTTTGAAATTCTAACATTGCTTAAATTAAAATGGGATTAATGAATTTTTCCTAATATAAAGATTGTATTAAGGAATCTAAATCCACCCAAAAAGTAAGGAAAGTGGAAATGCTATTATCATTGTGCAAATTGTAACCACAGCCAATATAAAGATAGGTACACCAATAAACATCCCTATTTCGGCTATAATTGGATGGTGAAATGCAGCTTGCTCCGCACACTTATCAAATTTATTTCCAATTTTGTGAATTGATTTTAAAATGCTAATCATTAGACATCCCTCCTTACATTTGTAAGGATAGCATGTTAGAAATTAAGATAGGAAAAAGAGGTATCTGGATAATATTAAGATAGAATAAATATCAAATATTATCCACCCCCCAAAAAAAATATATAGAATAAACTTTCGTATATTAAATTGCTGTATATTTCTGCACTTCTTCTCTTTTACACAAATGTTTTATGCATAATATCACCTTGCTCGCAGAATTCACTTAATGCGTTGGTGATAGATAAACCACTTAAATATGCTCGGCTTGTTTTAGATGGAATATCCAGAGCCAATATGATAAAATAGAAAGAAAATCGAAGTTTATGAACTGAAAGGAAAAGAAGAAAATGATACTTTGCATTGTAGCAGCTCCATGCAGAGTCTGAGGAGACTGCATGGAGGAATAGCATTAAGTTGATATCCTCAGACTTTGCTTCTGTTTTGATAAATAGTTGATGTAAAAAGGAGCAAAGAAATGAAAAATATAAAGAAAAATGAATTATACAAGTTGAAAAATTTTTTGATTCTCTGGAGTACCCAAAGTGTATCTCAACTTGGCAGCAGCATCACAGCATTTGCACTTACTTTGTGGTTGTATGAAAAGACAGGTTCTTCATTAAGCACCGCAGCACTTACGATATGCTCTTATGCACCATATGTGCTAATGAGCATATTTGCAGGAGCATTGACAGACAGATTTGATAAAAAGAAGACAATGCTTATTTGTGATGTGCTTGCGGTATTTTGTACCATAATAATATTCGCATTATATAGTACAAATCGTTTGATGGTTTGGCATTTATATACCTTAAATGCAATTTCGGGATTAATGAATACAGTACAGCAACCGGCATCAGAAGTTGCCATGACGCTTATCATTCCTGAAAAGTATTATCAGAAAACAAGTGGTCTTCGTTCTTTGTCAAGGTCGTTGATATCCATATTAAATCCTTTGATTGCTACAGCATTGTACTCTTTTGTGGGACTTAATGGTGTGATAGTAGTAGATATCGTAAGTTTTATAATTGCATTTGTAGCATTGCAGTTTTTCATCAAAATTCCGAAAACCCAAAGCGAAAGGAAAGAAAGTGTCCTTGTTCTCGCAAAAGAGGGAATTGGATTTTTGAAAGACAATCCAATGATTATGACGCTGATTTTATTTATGGCAGGTGTTAATCTGGTGGCTTCCGCTTTTGATGCAACGTTACCGGGGTATGTGCTTCCGAATCCAAACGGTGGTCAGGCAGTTCTTGGAATTGTTACTTCTTGTTCCGGTGTAGCTATGATTATTGGCAGTCTGATTGTTTCGGTTATACCGAAGCCAAAGGACAGGGTTAAGGTTGTTTATTTGACAATGCTGTTTTCGTTGGGAACTGAAAATTTTTTACTTGCATTTTCCAGAGAACCGTTTGTTTGGTGTGTTGGACAGATTATCGGATGGATTCTTGTACCTATTATGGAGGCTAATTTGGATGTAATTCTTAGAAGTACTATTCCGGTGGAATTTCAAGGGCGTGTTTATGCGTGTCGTAATACGCTTCAGTTTTTTACTATCCCGATTGGATTGTTTTTAGGTGGCTTTATGGTAGATAATGTGTGCGAACCATTTATACTTGCATTTGGTGATTTATCAATTTTAAAAACACTTTTTGGTACGGGAAAAGGTTCAGGCGCCGCACTTATGATGTTTATACTTGGTGTAAGCGGAAGTATAATTTGTATCATTATGGGGAAAAAATTAAAAAAGTATCAATATAATGATAAGTAATTTTAACGAAAGGGGCGATTATCTCGCCCCTTTATCTTTGCTTCGGTAAGGTCAATTTTCACCTTCTCGCATAAAGATACAAACTATTTTTCTATTTCCTTATCATATGTTTTTTTCGAGTATACCACAGTTACAATCGTTGCTAACAACAAATAAATCAACATAAAGATTGTGCCAATCATCCCACTTGTAAATACGGTTGTAATGATAGTCAATACCCCCATAATAATAATACATATTGCACCAAAACGGTTACTCTTTCTCCATGTATTATCATTGTGCATACTCCAAACTGTTCGAACTCCCACTACTGCATTTCGTTTTGCCTTTGTCATAAAATTTCCTAATACGATAAACATAATACCACACAAAATACATGAAACTTTTGCAATATCAACAACCTCCAGCTGACTACCTGTATTTGACTGTATCCACGAAGAATATAGAATAAAATAATGCATAATTCCAAACATTATTGCTTGCGAAATTCCTACAATACATAATACTTTTGCAGAAGATTTTGATTCCATCTGTTCCTTTTCTGTATTTGCATTTTGTGATTTTTTCTCAAATACATAGATTAACAAATGCCAAAAAAGTGTAATAAACAAAATAATTACTGGAAAAATAAGGCTTTCTGTTTTACTTCCCCATCTGTCAGTGTTTCCCTCCAAGTCATGATGCATAGGTATAATATCAGGCATAAACTGTAGTACCACACTTGTAACTACAACTGGAATCATTGCTACTATCCACATTATTCTTTTCATTATTTTTTTCCTCCAAACTGATTAACCCATATAATTAAGTCATCGAAAACCGTAGTGTTGATTTCATAATAAACAAAGTTTTTCTCTTTATATTCAGATATCAAGTCTGCGTTTTTTAATAATTTTAAATGATAAGAAAGAGCAGCCGGTGTAATCTGTAATTTTTCAGCAATCTCCCCGGCATTTAACCGCTCATTTCTCAACATCATAAGAATGTCTCTTCGCTGGCTATCTGCCAACACTTTAAAAATGTTAGTTTCTCCCATACCTTTTACCTATTTAAAATTTTCTTTAAATAGATTTTAGCATATATTTTGTACTTTCACAAGAACTATTTAAAAATTTTTTTAAATAGAGAAACCACACTGAAAAATCACCACGTATCTAAGCTATCCTCTACATCAACCCATACTCGCATTTCTCCATACAAGTATAATCTTGCATATTTCAAAGAGGTATGAAAGAGTCAGCTGATGAAATAACTGAGATGTTTGGACTCTAATAGAAATATACAAAAAATAAGTCGCTTTAGATTACACTATAGCGACTTACTTTTAATTATCTCTTTTTATAAACCAGAAGTTCCGGATTTTTCCCATAAGCCTCATAGGTGCAAACCATGATAAAATCCATATTTGCAAGAATCCCAAAGCATAGTCCATCTACAATTTCTGATTCCAGCTGGTTTCCAAGATATGTTGTCTTGTCATCCAGAAATTTCACCTGCTTACCATTTGGAAGCGTATATTCGAGATTCACATATTTACCGACTAAAGCATTGAGTTTGTCCAGCTTAGGCATGCCCTCAATAGACAGCGCATTTATCTCTTTTATCAATTGCTGCTAAAATGTCTCAAGCTTTCCATCATCACTAAGTTCCTCATATCTTTTCCAATAATCCAATTTAGGAAGAAGCTGTTTCATATATTCCCTCGCCTGTTCTTCTGGAAATTCATCACTGACCATATGTGAGACACAAACCTCTATCAAGTCATCCATATTGCTGTATGTATATGTTCCATCGGCATAACACCATTTACAATAATCCTCATTAGGAGTCCCATCGGCATCTCTGCCTATAATATCATCATCTTTTAATGGCATGCCACAGCACTGACAAATCAATTGTCTCGGAGAGCCCAACAGAGTATTAATTGAAACATCAAACAGCTTTGACAACATTTTCAAGGTATCAGTATTAGGCGTCGTTTCCCCATTTTCCCATCTTGATACAGCCTGACGAGTTACAAATACTTTTTCTGCAAGTTCATCCTGAGACAGAACTGCCTTATTTCTAAGCTCTAATATAATATTCTTTGTTTCCATGTAATTTTCACCTCCAAAGATATTATAAAACTAAATCAAATGCTTTCAAAGCAACTTGCTGTTGCTTCTAAAGTTTTTTCTAACATGCGGACGTTTCCTTAACATAGTATCTCAAAAGCATTAAAATCCAAAACAATTTTTCATATATCGAACTTGTGTTCTAAATCGTTTTATGATATAATAATTACAGTAGCAGATATGCTACCGGAAATCGTGTTACAGGGTGGTTGACCTCTATTCTTTACTTAGAATGAAGGTGATGCATATGAAGAAACTTTTCGATTTTAAAGACTTAATGTCTTTTGGAATGTTCCTTTTGGCACTACTGACATTAATTTACTTGATATGTCACTAACATAACAAAAACCTTCCCTGTACTTTGACCGAGTCTTGGGAAGGCTTTTGTTTTCTCTATTTGGTCAACCACTCTGTGGCGATTGCCTTTCGTAATTATATTATAACAAACTTTTAAATTGCCAACGGAGCAGAAGCAGTTGACGCAGAAATAGTTTTTGCAGAATTGGAGAAGAAACATTTTGGATAAATACAAGGTAAAAATCAACCCCAAGGCAATACGTGAATTAGACCCTATTTACGAATATATCGCAAATGAGAAATTGGCTCCTGAAAATGCTAAAGGGCAGATATGCCGGAAAGGGCTATCGGCATTTACTGATTGATAACTATATTGCCATATTCCTCATTGATGAAGCACACAAAACTGTTTATGTTGTAACAATACAATATCAGGGACGAAATTTATAAGATAAGCACCAAATGATACAATACATCATTTGGTGTTTCCTTCAATCAAAAATTATTTACCATAATTCCAACGAATCTTAATTTTCTGTCTTCGCTCCGCACATGGCAGATGTCCACCGGACATCTTGTGCCCTTGTTTTTTCCCTTATAAAGGTTCAATCAAGGGTAAAACGATATAACGCGATACAAGATATGATGAAAAGGACACCTACGAAAACTTTCATGTTTTCAATGTGCTGCCGCACTCATGCTATTCGTCCATATTGGCTAACTTCTTCGCCTGGTCGGCAGCGATACATGCATCAATAATTTCCTGAATGTCACCATTCATGATTTTATCAAGCTTATAAAGTGTAAGGCCGATTCTATGGTCTGTTACTCTTCCCTGTGGGAAGTTGTAGGTTCTAATCTTTTCAGAACGGTCACCTGTACCAATCTGGCTTCTCCTTGCATCAGCTTCTGCGTCGTGTGCTTTCTGAGTCTCAAGGTCATAGAGCTTTGCACGAAGCAGCGCAAATGCTTTGTCCTTATTCTGAATCTGGGACTTCTCTGTCTGAGCATAGATTACGATTCCTGTTGGGTAGTGAGTTAATCGAACAGCTGAATCTGTTGTGTTGACACACTGTCCACCATTACCTGAAGCTCTCATTACATCGATACGGATATCTTTATCGTCAATCTGAATATCAACATCCTCTGCTTCCGGCATAACAGCTACAGAAGCTGTTGATGTGTGGATTCTTCCACCTGACTCTGTTTCAGGAACACGCTGTACCCGGTGTACACCTGATTCATACTTAAGAACAGAATATGCACCCTGCCCCTTAACCATAAATTCAACTTCCTTCATACCTCCAATACCGGTTTCATCAGCATTAACCACTTCAATCTTCCAGCCCTTAGCTTCAACATAATGTGTATACATACGAAATAATTCGGCTGCAAAAAGTGCGGCCTCATCTCCACCTGCACCTGCACGGATTTCAACAACGATATCCTTATCATCATTAGGATCCTTTGGAAGAAGAAGAAGCTTTAATTCATTTTCCAATTCTTCAATTCTCTTTTTAGAGTCGTTTAATTCTTCCTTTGCAAGCTCCTTAAGTTCTTCGTCACTTTCTTCCTCTAACATAAGAAGGCTGTCTTCAACACTCTGTTTACAGTTCTTATATTCAGTATATGCTGCAACTATAGGGGCAAGGTTAGCCTGTTCCTTCATCAGATTTCTAAATCGTTTCTGGTCATTGACAACATCCGGATTTCCCAGCTCAGCCGTGATATCCTCATATCTATTGGCAGTATCTTCTAATCTATCAAAAATTTCCATCTCAATATCCTTTCTATAAATATATGGCAATTAATCTAACGATTTATATTAAAATACCACGCACCACTCTGTCAAGTCCTGCAAAATCTTTTATAACAGAAACCTCTTTAAAACCGCATTCAGACATTATCTTAGATACTGACGCGCCCTGGTCATGACCGATTTCATACATAAGCCAGCCGCCCTTTTTTAAATATCGACAAGCCTGACGCGTTATTTCCCTATAAAAGAACAATCCATCTTCAAAACCATCAAGCGCCATCATTGGGTCATGAAGCCTTACCTCCTCTGACAGCGTAGGAATAACGTCACTCCTGATATATGGCGGATTAGACACAATCAAATCAAGATTGCCATACAAGCTTTCATCAACACCTTTAAAAATGTCACTCTGAATAAACTGTACCTGCTCTGCCTGAAGTTTTTTCTTATTCTTTTCTGCAACAGCCAATGCATTTTCCGACAAATCCACTCCAACGCCTAATGAGATTTCCGCTTCCTTTGCCAGTGTAAGAATAATACAGCCTGAGCCTGTACACATATCAAGTATTCTTGAATCCTTTGAAATAACCTTAAGTGATTCCGATACCAGTATTTCAGTATCAGGTCTTGGAATCAGAACATCGCCATTCACATAAAATTCGTAACCATAAAACCATGCACTTCCGATAATATGCTGCAATGGAACATGATGTGCTCTCTTATTAAGCATTTGTTTAAACTGGCTGACAGCTCCCTCTGTTAGGGCCATATCACCTTTTGTAAAATAATCAGTCCTGCTTATGCCCGTAATATGGCTAAGAAGTGCAAAGCTGTCATAGTCTGCATTATCTATATTGTTGTTCTGTAAAAATGTAGTACCTGCCCTTACGGCTTCCCCTATAGTGCAGCCGTCTGCAATTCCTTTTATTTCCGTCATCATTACTTATCACGCTGTTTAAATACTGGCATATCATCTGCAGGAGCTGTTTCCTCTGACTCATCTATAAATTCAAAGCCTTCCATGTCGTCCTCCTGCTCTGCTTCGGTTTTAACAGAATATGTTTCTTTCTGCTCATCTAATGATTCCAAAAGACTTTCTGCCTTCTCACTATAATCATCTTCTGCTTTCTCAATAACAATATCTTCTGCTTCCTCCAAACCATCAGCCAGCTCTGTTTGATGCTTCTTTGCCTCAGCCAGATATTTTTCTTCAGGTGTAAGATTCTGCTGAACCTCCTCATGGACTTCAACCTCATCCTTATTTACTTTTCTAGTATCCTTCTTAGTATGGATAAGGCTTGCTGACAATGCGAGTTCTGCCGCTACTGCTTCCTTCTCAAGCTGTGGATTTTCAGAATCCGCATAATATTCCTCTAAAAATGCTTTCCAGTCAAACACTTCTTCAACTGCCTTAATTGCAACTTCAATCATATCATCATCAGGCTCTCTGGTTGTAAGTCCCTGAAGCCACATTCCCGGTCTGCTTAATATATTTACCCATTTATTATCATTTTTGCCTGCCCACCTTATAACCTCATAGGATACGCCTGCAATTACTGGAATAAGCAAAACCCTTATAACTACCTGCAGCACAGCATTATCAACTCTTATAAATATAAAAAATACGATACTTATAAACATTACAATAAATAAAAAGCTTGTTCCGCATCTTTTATGGTATCTTGAACTGTTCTTTACATTTACAGTATTAAGCTCTGCTCCATGCTCAATGCAATTTATGCATTTATGTTCTGCTCCATGATACATAAAGGTTCTTTTAATGTCATTCATCAGAGAAATCAGCAATAAATATAATATAAAAATTGTAACTCTGATTAAACCTTCTATAAAATTAAGCAGTGTTTTTGATACAATATACTTTGCCAGCAGTCTGGAAATAAAATATGGCAACAGCATAAATAATCCCACTGCAAATACAATTGAAAATAATACTGTCACTGCCATCAACACAGATTCTAATTTGTCCTTAAAAATTGATTTTCCAATTTCATCTGCCTTTGTTGACTTCTGTTCTGCCGGATCATCATAAAATGATGCTGAATAATTTATGGTTGAAATTCCAACAACCAAAGAATCAATAAAATTAAATACTCCACGAATAATCGGATAATTAAGCCACTTATATTTCTCAGTCAACAATCTGCTTTCTCTTACTGTAACTTCAATATTATTGTCAGGCTTACGGACTGCGATAGAATACTTATTCTTATTACGCATCATAATTCCCTCAATTACTGCCTGACCGCCAATTCCAGATGGTTTCATACATCTATCTCCATTCTTTATCTATATAGCAAAAAAGTTGAGGTTTTGACAACCTCAACTTTATGTTTGCAAAAATTAATCGTTCTGTACGCCGTACTTTCTATTAAACTTATCAATACGACCGCGAGTTGATGATGCCTTCTGCTGTCCTGTGTAGAAAGGATGGCACTTTGAACAGATTTCTACATGGATTTCTTCCTTTGTTGAACCTGTCACAAATTCATTACCACAGTTGCAAACTACCTTTGCCTGATAGTATTCTGGATGGATTCCTTCTCTCATGATTTTCACCTCTTTACAAATAAAATTCAGTATTATCATCGCAAGCTGCTTATAGAACTAAAATCCTTTAGCAACTGCATAGTAATCTCTTTATCTTTGATAAACAGCTTTCATATTGTATCATAACCATATACCTAATGCAAGCATAATTTTAAAAATATAGATTTATAATATAGATTTATATTATACCTTTACACTCTTTTATTCTTACGCACTATTTCAACAAATTCATGATTGTTCTTAGTTTTTGCAAACAAATCAAGAATCCTTTCAGCTGCCTCATCTGTTTTCAAGCCATTAAGAGCTTTCCTCATTATATCCACTGCCTCTAGTTCTTCTGATGAAAGAAGTAAATCCTCTCTTCTTGTTGACGACTTTGCAATATCTATTGCAGGAAACACTCTTTTTTCTGACAGCTTTCGGTCAAGTACAAGCTCCATATTACCTGTGCCTTTAAATTCCTCAAAAACAACATCGTCCATCTTGCTTCCTGTTTCAACCAGGGCTGTTGCAAGAATCGTAAGGCTTCCACCCTCCCTCATATTTCTGGCTGCGCCAAAAAATCTTTTAGGCATATGAAGCGCTGCTGGGTCAAGACCACCTGATAACGTGCGCCCGCTTGCCTGTACAGTAAGATTGTACGCTCTTGCCAGTCTTGTAATACTGTCTAATAAAATAATTACATCCTGCTTTTGCTCGACAAGTCTCTTAGCTCTTTCAATTACCATCTCGGACACTCTTTTATGGCGCTCTGGCAGTTCGTCAAATGTTGAATAAATAACCTCAACATTATCTGCAACAATAGATTCCTTAATATCCGTAACTTCCTCCGGACGTTCATCAATAAGAAGAATCATAAG
>JAUNPT010000138.1 GCA_030536565.1 Eubacteriales bacterium
ACATATATGTTAGATTTGGGAAATATCAGAAATGAGATTGATGTAATTGACCGCCAGCTAGTAGATTTATTTGAAAAGAGAATGAAGCTGTGTGCTGATGTAGCAGAATATAAGAGGGAAAGCGGTAAGAAGGTTTTAGATACAGAAAGAGAGAAGCAGAAGCTCCAGGCAATTTCTGCTATGGTAAAAAATCCGGAAAATGTTCATTCAATCAATGATATTTTTTCACAGATAATGGCTAATTCAAGAAAGATGCAGTATATGCTGCTTGAAAAGACTGGTAAATCTATGAGAGAACCATATGAGGCAGTAGATGCGATTGATAAAACAAACTGCAAGGTTGTATATCAGGGTGTTCCGGGTGCATATGCCTATTCTGCTATGAAGCAGTTTTTTGGGGAGGACGTTGATAATGATAATGTTGCAACATGGCGTGATGCTATGGAGGCAGTTAAGGAAGGCAGGGCTGATTATGCAGTGCTCCCAATAGAAAACTCAACAACGGGTATTGTTGCGGGAGTTTATGATTTATTACAGGAATACAATAATTATATCATAGCGGAAACCTATGTTAAAATTAATCATGTACTTATGGGGCTTCCGGGAACAGATATAAATAAGGTTACAACAGTGTATTCACACCCACAGGGAATAATGCAGTGTGACAGATTTTTAGATACTCATAAGGACTGGCAGAGAATAAGCCAGTCAAATACCGCTGTGGCAGCAAAAAAGATTCTTGATGAGAAGGATTCAAGGCATGTTGCTATTGCCAGTGAGGATGCAGCAAAGGTTTATGGACTTGAAATACTTAAATCAGGGATAAGTGACCTTGATAATAATACAACCAGATTTGTTGTAGTTACTAAAAATAGAAAATTTGTTAAAAATGCTCAGAAAATGAGTATTGTGTTTGAGACAGCAAATGAAACAGGCACGCTGTATAATCTTTTAAGCCATATTATATATAATGGGTTAAATATGAATAAGATTGAATCCCGTCCTATTGAGGGAAGACAGTGGGAGTTCAGATTCTTTGTGGATTTTGTTGGAAATATTGATGACCCCAGAGTTATGAATGCTTTAAGGGGAATTGAGGAGGAGGCTGTTTCAATTAAGCTTCTTGGAAATTATTGAGCCATATATAACACATTTGAAAATTTACGCATTTGAAAATTAATTGTTTTGTACGTAAATTTAAAATTGCTTTTTGCTGCAGAATAGTGTATGTTAGTTATAGGTTCTGTACAACTGGCGGAAAGATATCGATTGTTCGATGTTGTGGGATTACCCACAGGGAGTACAGATATTGTTTTTAACGAAGCCGACCGCCTGGGCGACCATTTTAAAGACTGGTTGTTCAGGAGGCCGGCTTTTATTTACTGGAAAAATTCATTTGAAAAGGAGAATTATTATGGAAATGCAGTCATTGGCACAGGAATTATCAGGATGCGATTATCCAGGTAGAGGAATTGTTATTGGTAAATCAGAAGATGGGAAAAAGGCAGTTACAGCCTACTTTATTATGGGAAGAAGCGAAAACAGCCGTAACAGAGTTTTTGTTGAAGACGGAGAAGGTATCCAGACACAGGCATTTGACCCATCTAAGCTTGAAGACCCAAGCCTTATTATCTATGCACCAGTTCGTGTTTTAGGAAATAAGACTATAGTTACTAATGGCGACCAGACAGATACAATCTATGAGCTTATGGACAAGCAGCAGACATTTGAGCAGGCATTAAGAACAAGAGAGTTTGAACCAGATGCTCCTAACTATACACCAAGAATTTCAGGAATTATGCATATTGAAAATGCCAGATATAATTATGCTATGTCAATCTTAAAGAGCAGCAATGGTAACCCATCAGCATGTAACAGATATACATTCGCATATGAGAACCCTGTTGATGGAGAGGGACATTTCATTCATACATATATGGGGGACGGAAATCCACTTCCTAGCTTTGAGGGAGAACCGGCATGGGTGAAAATTTCAGGAGATATTGATGAGTTTACTAATATGATATGGACTAATCTTAATGATGATAACAAGGTTTCATTATTTGTTAGATATATTGATATTGAAACAGGAAAGTATGAGACGAGAATTGTTAATAAAAACAAATAATTTTAAAGCAGTATTACTTGAGTTTTATAACTATGTATATAAATTAAAATAACAAGGAGAATTAAGATGAATGAATTTCAGTTAAAATATGGTTGTAACCCTAATCAAAAGCCTTCAAGAATTTTTATGTCAGATGGAAGTGAGCTTCCAGTAGAAATTTTAAATGGCAGACCAGGGTATATTAACTTCCTTGATGCATTTAACGGATATCAGTTAGTTAAAGAATTAAAGGATGCAACAGGACTTCCAGCAGGAACTTCATTTAAGCATGTATCACCAGAAGGTGAAGCAGTGGGAATTCCTTAATCAGAATTAGAGAAAAAGATTTACTGGGTAGATGATGAAATAGGAGAGCTTTCACCATTAGCATGTGCTTATGCAAGAGCGAGAGGAGCAGACAGAATGTCATCATTTGGTGATTTCATATCTTTATCAGATGTATGCGATGTTCAGACAGCAAAGCTTATCCAGCATGAAGTATCTGACGGAATTATTGCACCAGGCTATGATGCTGATGCATTAGAGATTTTGAAGGCAAAGAAAAAGGGAAATTATAACGTCATTAAGATTGACCCTTCATATAAACCAGAGCCTATTGAGAGAAAGCAGGTATATGGTGTAACCTTTGAACAGGGACGCAATGAATTTGTAATAAATGAAGAACTGTTATCTAATATGGTGACTGAAAATAAGGAATTTCCTGAATCAGCTAAGATTGACCTTATGATTGCACTTATTACATTAAAGTACACACAGTCTAATTCAGTATGCTACACAAAGGGCGGACAGGCAATCGGTATCGGCGCCGGACAGCAGTCGAGAATTCACTGCACAAGGCTTGCAGGCAACAAGGCTGATAACTGGTATCTTCGTCAGTGCCCTAAGGTTCTTAATCTCCCATGGAAGGAAGGTTTAAAGCCAGTTGATAAGGATAATGCCATTGACCTTTATATTGGTGAAGAATACATGGATCTTCTTGCAGATGGTGCATGGGAAAGATTATTTACAGAGAAGCCTTCTGTATTTACAGCAGAGCAGAAGCGTGAATGGTTAGATGGAAACACAGGAGTTTCACTTGGTTCAGATGCATTCTTCCCATTTGGAGATAATATTGAAAGAGCTAAGAAAAGCGGTGTTGAATATATTGCACAGCCAGGTGGTTCAATCAGGGACGAAAATGTTATTGAGACATGTAACAAGTATAATATGGC
Organism: Eubacteriales bacterium; assembly: GCA_030536565.1. Taxonomy (GTDB): domain Bacteria; phylum Bacillota; class Clostridia; order Lachnospirales; family Lachnospiraceae; genus Lachnospira. The sequence continues at coordinate 3,340 of JAUNPT010000138.1, forward strand.
AATGTGCTTTACCGGAATGCGTCTATTCCACCACTAATTACAGTAAAAATCATAAGTATAGTAGTGTTGCTACTATCATTGAGTAATTAAATACTTTCTGAGTATTAATTGACTTAATTGGCTCAGCCCTTTGTTTACAAGGGGTTGAGCTTTTTTAAATGTCTTCGGCAAAGCCGACACATTCATCTGGTGCTGGCTCTGCATGATGTCCACTATTTCCTGATGCTTGTTAGGATACAGATGTGAGTAAGTGCTCAGTGTAGTCTGTATTTTCTCATGCCCTAACCGCTCTGAGATAAGCAGTGGTGCACAGCCGAGATTGATGAGATGGCTGGCGTGTGAGTGGCGGATATCGTGAATACGAATCTTTTTCACTCCGGTTGCCTTACAAGCCCGAGCCATTGCGTTGTTGATGAAAGATTTGGTAAAAGGGAAACCCCTGTCCGTATCTTTCAAATCGTACAGCTTTGACATATAATCTTTGACTTCTTTCATTACGAAGTCCGGTATGATGATGTTACGAATACTCTTTGGTGTCTTCGGCGGTGTAATGACATCCTGCCGTTTAATTCGTTGAAGACTTTTGCTGATATCAAGAGTATTGTTCTCAAAATCAAAGTCTGTAAATCTTACCTATGAAAACCGGAAACTTCAGGAGGAGAATAGAGGACTTCGGTATAAGTTGAATGAAGCCTATGAGTTCATGAAGCAGTTCGTGATAAACGGAAGGAACATGTTGGATATTAATTCGTTGAGAAAACAATACAAATATAGTATAATATTTATGAAAATGTGACAATAAAGGATGTTTACTTGCAAATAAAGTGATTAAAAAAACTCGCACCACTGGTGCGAGAAGTAGGGGAAATATGGGAAAATATGAAATTACCGGATATGAAAATTTAATTAGTGATTTAAAAGATTTGATACAGAAAAAACAATATCATGTTTTGCAAATGATAAATGCAGAAACGATAAATCTGTACTGGGAAATTGGTGAAGAGATATATAGACAGCAGCAGGAAAATGGATGGGGGAAATCTATTGTACAGGTGCTATCAAAAGAGTTGCAAAAAGAGTTCCCGGGAGCAAAAGGTTATTCAGCGGCGAATCTATGGAGAATGCGTAATTTTTATTTGACGTATTGTGATTCAGAAAAACTCGCACCGCTGGTGCGAGAAATTAGTTGGAGCAATAATGTAATCATTATGGAAAAATGCAAAGATGATTTGCAAAGAGAATTTTATATCCAAATGACGAAACGGTACGGTTGGACAAAACGAGTACTAACTAATTTTGTTGAAGCTCAGACATATGAAAAATATTTGTTAAATCAGACCAACTTTGATCTGACTTTACCAGAAGAACGAAGATTGCAGGCAAAATTAGCGATAAAGGATGAATATACATTTGATTTTGCAGAACTTTCACCGGAATATTCAGAACATGAATTGGAGATGCAGTTAGTAAATAATATCAGAGCATTTCTTATAGAAATGGGCGGTGACTTTTCGTTCATTGGTAATCAATATCATTTGGTAGTAGGCAATAGAGACTTATATATAGATTTATTACTCTTCCACAGGAGATTGAGGTGCCTTGTAGCAATAGAGTTAAAAATTGGTGAATTTGAAGCAGAATATGCAGGGAAAATGCAACTGTACTTGACAGCACTAGACGAACAAGTGAAATTACAGGATGAAAATCCGTCTGTAGGAATTATTATTTGCAAAGCAAAAGATAAAACCTATGTAGAATATGCACTGAAGCAAACAAGTGCACCGATAGGCGTGGCAACATATCAGTTACGCAATACGCTTCCAGAAGATATGAAAGCAATGTTGCCTGAGCCAGATGAAATTGTGAAAAGATTAAAATTATTTGATGAAAACTAAAGGGAAATATTAAGCAAAAGAAGAATTTCTGCAGAAATTATCAGGGGAAGAGAATGACTTTGAAAATAGTATATTGGAGTATTATAGGATAACCAAAAGACAAGTGGAAACACAAAAAATAAAAATTGAAGACTATATTAAAATCAATTAATGAAAATGTAAAGTGCAGTGCTTGAGAGACACTGCACTTTATGATAATTCTAAAATATATCCAAACTATCCTCCGCATTCACCCATGCTTGCATCTCACCATCAAGAGCAAGCAGTGCATATTCCAGCGGATTATCAATTGCCAGAGCATCCAGCATTCGTTGGGAATTAGGAGTTGCCCGGATTCCGGTTTCTGCCTGAGAGCAGTTGATTCGTAAGGTGCATCCGTTGTAGTGTGTGACATCGATGCTGTTATGCATCGGGTTATATTCTGCGTGTATCAATTCCATCATAATCAGTCCTTTCATTTTTATTGGAGGTAATGAGCCCATGGGCTTGTTTTGGACTTAAAAAGTATTTCAAATAGAAATAATAGCCACAAAATGTACCGCTATACGAAATAAAACAACATTCAAAAGAACTAAATCAATACAAATTGTGATATTTCTAGTAGAAATCCTACAATCCTAGTTTTGCGGATTGTAGGATTTTTTAAAGTTTTTAAAAGATTTATAAATGTGTAACGGTAAGTAACAAATAAGTAACAAAATTAATATTCAAATATTAATTTTATAATAA
>JAUNPT010000006.1:0-7913 GCA_030536565.1 Eubacteriales bacterium
ATTTTGCAAAAGAAAGAAGAATTCCGATATTTAAAATTCAAATATCGGATATTGAACGAATATTATGTATGAGTAATGAGGAATTATGTAAAGACAATATAATTAGGAAATTATTAGGACGATTGAATAAATAATAATAGGATGTCAAGAGTAGACGAAAGGCGAGGTGAAATATGAACATAGAACTTAACGCATCAATGATGTGCGCCAATTATGGCAATTTGGAAAATGAAGTACGAAAGCTTGAGGAGGCAGGGATTGATTCCTTCCATATTGATATTATGGATGGTCGGTTTGTGCCTAATTATGCTATGTCTTTAAATGATTTGAAATATATTGCATCAGCTACAGACAAGCCTCTTGATGTACATTTGATGGTAGAGCATCCTAATACAAATATACATCTTTTCCTTAATAGTCTGCGAAGGGGAGATACGGTTTATATCCATCCTGAGGCAGAGTATCACCCATCAACTACGCTGCAGAAGGTTATTGATGCAGGTATGGTTCCAGGAATTGCAATAAATCCGGGAACCAGTATAGAAACAGTTATGGAAATGCTTCGTATTGTAGATAAGGTGCTTGTAATGTCCGTTAATCCGGGTAATGCAGGACAGATGTATCTTCCTTATGTTGGTCAGAAGGTAGACAGGCTTATAAAATTAAAGGAAGAAATGGGCTTTAAGCTTTACTGGGATGGAGCATGTGGTTTCGATAAGATAAGTGAGTTTGCGCCAAAGGGTGTTGATGGATTTATACTTGGGACAACAGTGCTTTTTAAACAAAAGAATAATCGAAGCTACAGGGAAATTCTTGAAAGCATAAGAGACTTAAAGTTTTAGATGACTTTATGGGGCTGACCACAGAAAAAGTGGTATGAAAGAAGGTGGAGTGATTGAGCAAAATATTCGAAATAGAAAAATTTGACAAATACAAAGAAGATAATCGTCGAGAAGTAAAGAAAGCCAATGGCGGGCTTCCAAATGATATGTGGGAGACATATTCTGCTTATGCCAACACATATGGCGGAGTTATCATTCTTGGTGTTAAAGAACTACCAGATAAACATTGGAAAACAACTGGATTAAAAGTTGCAGATAAAGAAAAATTATTGGATAACTTGTGGAATCTTTTGCACAATCCTAATAAAGTAAGCCTTAATCTTTTATCTGAATCAGATGTTGAGATATATGAGGTAGATGAAGATATTATCATTGTTATTGAAGTCCCAATGGCAAAGAGAAGCCAAAAACCAGTTTATATTAACAATGATATGTTCAATCAAACATATCGTAGAACCTATTCTGGAGATTATAAGTGCACTAGGCTTCAGGTTAAGGCAATGCTGCGAGATCAGACGGAAAACACGGTTGATATGGATGTTTTAGAAGATGCAGAAATGTCGGATTTGAATTATGAAACCATACAAGGATATAGAAATCGACACAGAACATTAAAAGCTGGTCATCCATTTGAGCGATTGGATGATGATGAATATTTGCGTAGTATTGGAGCGGCAGCCATTTCAGGAGAAGATAAGAAGTTACATCCAACTGCAGCTGGAATGCTGATGTTTGGAGACGAGTTTAATATCGTAAGACATTTTCCTGAGTATTTTTTAGATTATAGAGAGATGCTTGATCCAACAATTAGGTGGACGGATCGTTTGCAATCCAGTTCAGGAGAATGGTCTGGAAATATTTGTGATTTCTATTTTAGAGTGTACAACAAAATTATTAAAGATATAAAGGTACCATTTAAAACAAAGGGCGGTGACCGTATTGATGACACACCAGTACATGAGGCATTAAGAGAGGCACTTGCTAATTGTTTAATTAATTCTGATTTCTATGGAGTGCGTGGAGTTGTAATTCGAAAAGAACCAGACAAATTAGTACTTGAGAATCCTGGATATATTCGTACTGGAAAAGCCCAAATGCGAAAAGGTGGCGAATCAGATCCAAGAAACAAAGCACTTATGAAGATGTTTAACCTCATTAATATAGGCGAGAGGGCCGGTAGTGGTGTGCCAAACATATTTAATGTGTGGGAAGATGAAGGCTGGGTAGAACCAGTGATTGAAGAACGATTTGATCCGGATCGAACAATTTTATCGCTTGAATTCAAGAAAAAACAAGCAAAGAAAACAATCAATAAAAAACAAGCGAAGAAAACTATTAAAAATATGGAGCAAATCAGAGCATACTTACAAAAAAATGGAGAATCAAAAACAAATGATATTGCAGAGTTTATTGGACTAAGCTCAGCAAGAACGAGAGCTATAATTGCAGATATGGATGATGTGTTAGGAAGCGGAGGAAATAGTAATAGAAAATATTCCTTAAAATAGACAGATAATAGCAGGGAGAATGTTGTATGAACATTGCATTAATATTATCAGGCGGAATCGGAAGCAGAGTTGGTGCTGATATTCCTAAGCAATATATTGAAGTAAACAACCAGATGATAATCACATACTGCTTAAGAACTATATGTGAGCATCCGATGATTGATGTGGTTTTCATTGTGGCGGAGGAAGAATGGCATAATTCTATAATGGAAGATGTGAACAGAGCTGGGCTTGATGGTAAAAAGATAGGTGGATTTGCACAGCCGGGAAGCAACAGACAGCTGTCTATATATAATGGTTTAAAGAAGATTAAGGAAAATTATAATGAGGATTGTGCAGTGCTTATTCACGATGCAGCAAGACCGATGCTTAGCAGCCAGCTGATTACTTCATGTATTAATGCTTTAGAGGGGCATGATGGAGTACTGCCAGTGCTGCCTATGAAGGATACAGTGTATCTTAGTGAAGATGGTAAAGCAGTGTCAGGACTTCTTGACAGGAGACGTATATTTGCGGGGCAGGCACCTGAGGTATTTCGCTTGGGAAAATATCTGTATGCCAATGAAAGACTTCTGCCAGAGGCCATATTAAGTATTAATGGTTCTACGGAGCCAGCAGTTATGGCTGAATTGGATATTTCTATGATTGTCGGTGATGAAAAAAATGTTAAGATTACCAGCAGAGAGGATTTGGAAGCATTTCGGAGGAGAATATAGACGTATGAAAGCATATGTATTACATGGGATAAATGATTTGCAGCTGGAAGATGTGGAGGTGCCTAAGCTGGAGCCATCACAGGTTCTTGTTAAGGTTAAGGCAGCAGGTATATGTGGCTCTGACATACCGCGTATATATAAAACAGGAGCACATAAGCATCCTCTGATTCCTGGACATGAATTTTGTGGACAGGTGGTCAAGACAGGCAGTGAGGCAGATAAGGCGTGGAACAAAAAGAGAGTCGGAATTTTTCCGTTGATTCCATGCGGTCAGTGTAAGCCTTGCAGTAATGGACAGTTTGAGATGTGCCGTAATTATAACTATCTTGGCTCCCGCTGTAATGGCGGTTTCGCAGAATATGTGGCAGTACCACAAAAGAATTTAATAGAGCTTCCAGAAAATGTAACCTATGAACAGGGTGCTATGTTAGAGCCTATGGCAGTAGCTGTTCATGCCATGAGAAGGGTTACTTTGAATGAAGGTGATTATGTAGTTGTATGTGGTCTTGGGACGATAGGATTAATGCTTACAATGTTTCTTATCGAAAAGGGGATAAAGAATATACTTGTTATTGGGAATAAAGATTTCCAGAAGTCACAGATTGAGAATATGGGGATTGATTCTAAAAGCTTTTGTGACAGCAGGAGTGTTGATGTGGGAAAGTGGATTCTTGAAGCCACAGATGGAAATGGTGCAGATGCATTCTTTGAATGTGTAGGAAAGAATGAAACATTTTCATGGGCAGTAGGTTACACAGCACCGGCAGGAAAGGTGATTCTTGTGGGTAATCCGGCTTCGGATATGAATCTTGACAAGAATACCTACTGGAAGGTGCTGCGAAATCAACTTAAGTTATATGGAACCTGGAACTCATCATTTACTAATGAAGAAGATGATGACTGGCACTATGTTATAGAAAGGCTGCGTGGCAATAAAATACATCCAGAAAAATTCATTTCGCATAGCTTTGCTCTGGAAGACTTGAAAACAGGCATGCATATTATGCGCGATAAAAAAGAGGATTATATTAAGGTTATGGGTATTGCTTGCAATTAGTCTTTATTATATAAATTGCCATAAAATTCAAGGTATTCTTGAACCTGTTTTGCAGGAACACCGCCATTCATGATTATTACACAAACCATATACCAGGATATGTTGTTTTTCATAATTTCATCAGTCTGTTTTTTGATAATGGCATCCTTTGTAAAGCGATACAGCTTAATAAGCGTTGTTAAATCGGTGGAGAAGTCAAGGGTATTGGACAGATTATCCTTAGCTTCTTCATTGCATATATAGATTAAGTGCTCAATGATTGGAATTTCTCCGCTTAAATCAGATTGAGGCAGACGAATATCTGGACGAAGCTTTGTATATTCATAGAACATTTTACTGGCTTCTTCAGTCTGCCGCATCTTGAACAGCTGTGTCATAGCAAGCTTAAATTCTTTAGTTTCGATTTTTTCAGATGTGATGCCGATATTGCTTTCATAGACTGACAGATTATTATGGCGTGTCCAGACATTGACTAAGTTCTCAGAGATAAATCCAAATATGCGCTGGTGATACAAATCCTTAAAATCAAATCGCAATCTTGGTTCTAATTCTGAGAATATGTTAAACAGCCAGGCAGCATACTGGTTAAATAAATGGTGCGGCATAATCATCAGGTTGCCAAAATGACAGTAACCTTCCGAAAACACCTTGTTGTAAGTTTCATAGTATTCTGGATAAATGTCTCTGATTACATCTCCGGTAATTCTTAAAATATTCTCATCATGTGCATCTGCAAAATCCTCGAAATATGAGGGCTTGTTGCACTGGATTTTATTAGAAAGAATCACATCGTGCGTCGATAGTATTCTTTCTACGTCAGCTTCTGTCATAAGGCGGTATTGTTCGTTGACAAAATACCTCCTGTAATGGCACATTCCTATGAAATCAGCTTCTGTATAATTTCTCCAAATCCAGTACATTCCTGTAAGCTCGCCATAGAATTTATTTAATTCAGAAATATTGTCACCGGTTGCATCTGACAGATATCCTAAATCGGGATTGGTTGCAGCACCAACCTGCATTGGAATATAGGTTTGGTCACTTGGGGGTGTGAATTTCTTGTGCGTAAATGTAAATATACTTGTAGACATAGCAAATCCTCCTTGTTTTGCGAAGCAAAATCCGAGCCCCTCAGGCGAGGAGAGGATTTTTCCTCCTTGTTTTGCGAAGCAAAATCCAGTTCTGTTTTTTAGAACTTCCCCTCAGGCGAGGAGAGGATTTTTCCTCCTTGTTTTTAGCTGAACACAATTGTCAGCATTTCCTTTAATCTCTTTTCGTATGTGTGGTATTCCTTTACTTTTCCATGTCCATTTGCTGCAATTTGCTGCCGCTCTTTTTCATGCTTTAGGTAGTAGTCACATTTGTTGACAGCATCTTCACAGGAGTCGAATAAGACCATGTCCTCGCCGGGAATAAAGAAATCGTAAAAATCAGCTTGATAATTGGACAGGAGAAATCCGCCTGCCCCCATTATATCCATACAGCGCAGCGGTATGCCGGAACGTATGCTTCTAAGGCTTATGTTTAGGTTAATGTCACTGTAGTTAAAAATGTATGGCATATGGTTATAGTAGTCAACAGGGCCCATATTTTCAATTTCAGGCAGATTCGGTGTAGGAGCAGGAGTGTAGAGCTTTGTAGGGAAGTGTCCTGATATATCAGAAAGTATTGTCTGGCGTTCAATCTGTGCCAGCTTACGTGCTATAAAATAATATGCATATACATATGAGGGCGTTTCTATGCCGTCTTTATTGGGTGTGACGGGAACGCTTTTTTGCAGGTCAGCGATGATATTTGGGGTGAGAAGCTCCTCAATAAAATAGTAGCCGTAAACCTTAAGCTGAGCATCCATAATTGCGTCAAGATACCCTTTAGTAAAAGGAGACAAATCCTTAAGCCTTTCAAAGAGATTATGCTTCTCATTATACATTGAGCCTACAAATGAAACCGGGCTTGAATACAGTTCTTTATGATTACTGGTGGCAGCAGAAAGCATCGTCTCTAGTCGTTTAGTGTTTACAGCAAGCGGACAATAGTATACGGTGCTTATTCCGCCATTCCTTAATTCGTCATACATCTGCTTATCAAAGAGGAATATGTAATTGCAGGGGTTTGTTATCGTGTAAGAATACAGGCTTATTAGAGGGCTGTCGTATACAAAAGCAATATAGGGTAGATTGAACCTGTTGCAGTTGTTTGATATGGCAATACAGTAATTGAAAGTAAATACACAGTCGTAATTGCCTTTTTCCATCTCATTTTCAAATGAAGTATTAAATTCGGGACATTGGCGCTGCCGGATTCTTTCGTCGGATATGCATTTGTAATCATGTCCTAAGGCTGTTAATGCGTCCTTGACGTCTTCTATTCCGAAATTTTTGTGTTCGTAAATTAATATGTTCATGTTAAATCCTCTTTGATTACATTAAAATATTATTGGCTGGGAATGCTAGTTCTAACATCTGTAATAATCTAACGTCATAGGTATGCATATTCTTAACCTTCTCATATCCACTCCTTGCGATTGACTCACGTTCTTCCTCATGGCACAGGTAATATTCACATAATTCCTTTAAATGTTCAAGACTTTCATAGGCAACTAAATCTGTTCCGATTTCAAAGAAATAAGGGAGCTCGGCCTGATAGTTCGTTATTAGAAAGCCGCCGCAGCCCAGAACATCAAATATGCGAAGCGATAATCCTGAGCGTATAGATTTGGCTGTAATATTAAGGTTGATTTTGCTCTGGCTGAATATAATTGGCATCTCTGTCAGAGATTTTGCAAAACCACGGTTGTGAATGTTAGGCATTGAGGAGGTATCGCTTCCTGTATACATATCTACATTAAATGAGTCTGACAGCATACGAAGCGCACGCAGACGTTCCTGCTCGGCAACCTTGACGCTTATATACTGTTGTGCAACCAGGGCTTTGTTGCTGCCTTCATATCCTTTAGGAAAACGATATGAGTCAGGTGTACATTGGAGAAATATATCTGCAAAATCATCGGTTATTATATTTTCAATAAAATTATAACCATACACTTTTAACTGGGCTTCTATAAGAGCATCGGCATAGCCTTTCTCATATTCAGGTAAATTTGCTTTGTTAAATGGACATTTCTCCTCATAGGTGGAGCCAATAAAGGATATGTCGCATGCATATTTTTCTTTTGTTTCATCGCTGGTACGGTTTATGACTTCATCATTCCGCACACAGTTAGTTGCAAGTGGCATATGGAATACACATGACGGGTTTTTAGGAGCAAATTCTTTATATAGTTCATTATCAAAGAGGAAAATGCGGTTACAGGAATTTCTCAGGGAATTTGAGTAAAGCTCCAGCACCGGACTATCCACAATGAGACTAAGATATGGCAGCTTTAAAATATTACATACATCAGACAGCCATGGGAAAAAATTGATGGTAAATACAAATGAGCAGTCTCCTTGAGCTAATCTGTGATAAACAAGCTGCACACATTCTGACGGCAGCATATTTTTGTTATATATTTCAGATGTTTCCTCATCTACATTAAAACCCAGTCTTTTAAATGTACTGATAACATCTGGTTCACACAGGCTTCCGTAGCGGTACATAAATATTTTCATAATGCAGGTTTCCTTTACCTTATTTAATAATATAATTGTAAAACAAAACTTAATGGTTGGCAAGGTGATGCAGGTCTTAAAACAATTCATTGGCTTTTGTATTTTCAAGTGTTATAATCGAGATAACATTTTTAAATAAAGCTGTTAAATATATTAGGTAATTATAGGAAGTACGAGGT